>JAKEFL010000016.1 GCA_022616105.1 Anaerolineae bacterium
AACCTAAGCTCAAGCCGCCGTCCTCGGCGGCGTTTTTCAGGTAAATCCTGCGCCGAGGACGGCGCAGGGAGCAACTGCCTGACATGTTTTGCGTGCACACTAGAGAAAAGGCTGCTTTTTTGGGATGTGTTTTCATGATAAGCTTACCTTCAATGCCCTTTAAGCGAGACCACCCAACGGTTTGCATTTACGCAGCACCCTGCCGAAGGTCCCATCGGGGATAAGGGTAGTGGCGACTGTGTAATCTCTCTTTTACTCTTTCCATAGAACACCCTCCTTCTCTACGCGTCGCTGAAAATTTTCGTCTGTCTCTGACAAATCCACTATATCTACATTCCGTACTACATCGCTTTCCTCCAATTCTTCCCGAATTTTTGTAAGAATCATGGGGGAAAGAGGGCGGAGCGGCAGGATCGCGACATCAATATCTGAATGCTGGCGGGCTTTCCTTGCCGCATGCGAACCGAACAAATAGACCCTGGCATCCTTTGGTCGCAAATGTCCCAATACAATTTTTCAGACAGTTCGCAGATCGTAAGCCAAAACAGAAGTTCTCATTGACTCGATTATACCGAATCAAGCAGATTTTGAAGTACATGCTTTTGCAGGTTGTTATCTGATTTTTGTAAGAGGTCAGGGCAGGAATACGAGTTTTTATATTCGTTTGCAGTAAAATTCCGTCCATCAATTGGAGAAAACATAAATGAAACTCGTAACAGTTCCACAAATGCAAGCAATTGAAAAAGAAGCCGACGCGGGCGGTTTGACTTATGACCAGATGATGCAAAACGCAGGTCAGGGGCTGGCCAATATCATCCTTGATCTTTTCGTGGGTGAAGAGGAACAGGAAGCTGTTGGTTTGGTCGGCTCAGGCAATAATGGCGGCGATACGCTTGTTGCGTTAACCGCGCTTGTCGGTGATGGGTGGAAAGCGCGTGCGTATCTCGTCAAACGTAAGAAGGATGATCTCATCAAGAAATTCGTTGAAGCGGGCGGGGAAGTGATTCCAACGGAAAAGGATGATGCCCTCTTTCATCTTTCGTCTTTCCTTGACTCCGCGGATGTTCTTTTAGATGGCATACTTGGCACAGGCATCAAATTGCCGCTGAAGAAGGATGTGGCTGAACTGCTCTCGGAAGTAAATGATGTTCTCGATGGATTGGAAGCGCGTCCATTGGTGATCGCGGTGGATTGTCCTTCGGGCGTTGACTGCGATACAGGCGAGGTCGCGGAGGAAACGATCCCCGCGGACCTCACGGTCACAATGGCGGCTGTCAAGCAAGGGATGTTGAAACTGCCTGCGTTTGAATATGTTGGCAATATTCAAGTCGTGGATATTGGCTTGCCTGACGATTTATCTGTACTGAAGGATCTGAACACAGATGTTGCGGAAGAAGATTCCATATCCGCGCTTTTGCCTGAACGACCTCTCGATTCGCACAAAGGGACATTTGGTACCGCGCTGATCGCTGCGGGATCCGTCAATTACACGGGAGCAGTCCTCCTTGCGGCAGAGGCGGCATATCGCGCGGGTGCGGGACTTGTCACATTGGCAGTTCCGGGTCCGGTTCATGCCGCGCTCGCCGGTCAAATCCCCGAAGCGACGTGGGTTGTCCTGCCTCAAGCAATGGGCGTGATCTCCTCCAGCGCGTCGGAAGTGTTGGTAAAGAACATCGAGCGCGCGACTGCATTGTTGATCGGCCCAGGTTTTGGGATGGAAACTACGACAAAAGAGTTCATTGAAAATCTTCTCGCGGGCAAATCTGTTCCCAAGAAGTCAACCGCGCGCATCGGCTTTCTTCATGAAGAAAACGAAAAGAGGGAAGAGACAAACAACGTGTTGCCGCCAATGGTCGTTGATGCAGACGGGCTCAAGTTGCTCGCGCAGATCAAAGACTGGCATACGAAACTTCCTGCGCCTGCCATATTGACTCCGCACCCTGGCGAGATGGCTGTATTGACCGGATTATCCAAAGAGGAGATTCAGGAAGACAGGCAGGAGATTGCCAGAAAGTATGCAAAGGAATGGGGACATATCATTGTGCTCAAAGGCGCATTCACAGCGATTGCTTCTCCTGATGGACGCGTCACTGTCATTCCAGTTGCATCTCCCGCGCTTGCCCGCGCAGGGACAGGGGATGTGCTCGCAGGACTCATCGTCGGTTTGCGCGCACAAGGCTTGGACGCGTTCGACGCTGCAGTGGCAGCCGCTTGGATCCATGCGCAGGCTGGTTTATATGCGGCAGATGATCTCGGCACAACTGCGTCTGTGCTTGCAAGTGATGTATTGAATTCTGTTTCAGATGTGTTGAGTGATTTGGAATAGGCTCCTCGCGCTGAGCGGAGCCGTAGGCGCAGACGAAGCGCAGATTGCATGCTGATAATTATTTTCAAAAGCATCTCGGTGGTTGAGACGCAAGCAGTCGAAACCACCACTAATTAAAAGTAGACTTGTTACTGATGGTCTCGATACGCCTCCGGCTACTCGACCATCGAAGTTGAATCAAAAAGAGGAGGCTGAAAAAATCAAGCTCCTCTTTCGTCTTTCCTCTTTCTTTATTATCCTTTCAAAAACTCTTCCAGCGCCGACTTGCTAATTCGGTACGCATTGCCCATCTTTTTGGCTTTCAGGCTCTTGTCATTGATCGCGGCAAGCACATCCTCTTCTGAAACTTTCAAAATGGCCGCAGCCTCAGCAGGGGTCATCACATCAGGAATGCCTGCCGCGGCTTTCGCTCCACCACCGGCTTGTTGCTGCATTGCACCCGAAGTCGCTTGTTGCATCAAGCTGCCGATTCCCATACCAGCGCCGATGCCAGCGGTTAACCCCGCGCCGCCGCTTGGGTTGGATGCCGCGTCGCGCATCGCGTCTGCGGCTTGTAATTGTGTATAAGTAGCCATATCGAGCATACCCATGTCGCGCAGCTCCTGAGCAGATTTGGTCGAAGGCTTGAGATTGCCAATATAGAAACTCTTGAGAACGAGCCCTAATGCTTCGAAATCGTCCTGCGCTTTTGCACGGACAGACGCGCCGATTTCTTCTGTCAGCCCAATCAAATCCACAACGCTTTTCGCCGCAGTTGTTTCGCCGAGTACATCCTGCAGCTTGGAAAGCAGCATGTTCTTCAATCGTTCTTCAATATCACTGGTGCGATATGCCCCCTGTGTGCCGACAACTTGCGTTACAAACTGCTGAGGGTCTTTTACCTGAAACGAAAACGTACCAAATCCTTGAAGCAAAGCCACGCCCAAACCCATGCCCGGGTTGCGGACGATGATCGGTTGCGGTGTGCCCCACTTCTCGTTCGCGAATTCCTTCATTGAAACGAAGTACACTTCTGCCGGGAAAGGTGTGCGTTCGTTAAAAGCCTTGCCGATCCAATCGATCAGCTTGGGGATGTTGGCAGTCACGATGGTGTGGCGTCCCGCTCTAAAGACATCCAATGCGTTGCCATCCCGGAAGAATACCGCTGCCTGTGATTCCCGCACAATCACTTGTGAGCCGATGCGATAGTCGCCGATCCCTGATTCAGGGAAACGATGAACGATTTCATCTCTCATCTCGCTAGGGTATTCAATGACATCAAAGATTCTGGCCATGTTTTCTCCTTGGTAAAGACTTTTATGATTATAGTCCATGCATTGTTACGTTACAAGAACCGTTTTTCTTATTCTATTTACGCAAAAGGAAATAAAAAGTTGTCTGTCACTCCTTCATCATCCTTCCCGTCCCCTTATCGCGCAGCATCAAAATCTCAGCCATAATGCTGACCGCGATCTCCTCAGGCGTTTCCGCGTTCAGTTCGATTCCCATCGGCGAATGGACGCGCGCGATCTTCTCATCGGATACTCCCTGCTCCTTCAATGCTTTGACTGTCGTCAGCCACCTTCGCTTTGACCCGATGACGCCGATATACGCCGCGTCCGAATCCAGCAGACTCGGGAGACCTGCCGCGTCGATCGGGGACCCGCGGCTGGTGATCACCAAATAAGTCTGGCGCGTCACGTTGAGATGTTCCGTTAACTTCCCCATCGGAACGGGGTAATACGCATCCGCCCCCGGCACGGACTCAGGATTACTGAACTCCTGGCGGTCGTCGCTGACAGCTACGCTGAATCCCAGCCACTTCGCCAAATGGACGACTGCCTTGCCAACATGCCCGCCGCCGATGACAACGATCATAGCAGGGGGAAGGATGGGTTCCACGAAGACCTCTACAGTTCCGCCGCACACGCCCGGGTCGCCGCGTGAGGGATCAGCCATGGTGTAAGATAAATTTTGGGCCGTGCCATTGTGAATAGATTCGATTGCAGCTTTAATGACGCGACTCTCCAATTCCCCGCCACCGACTGTTCCAATGAATCTTCCATCAGGATACACCAGCATCTTACTGCCCACATGCCGCGGTGTGGAACCTTCACTTTTCACCACGGTGCATAAAGCGGCGGATTCATTACTCTTTTCGATTTCCGAGAGGGCTTGGTAAATACTCTTCATTTCATATCGTTATTCTTCTGGGAAAATAATCCTTGCTCTTATTCCATTTTGCTCCAACAGATAGAGCAATCCGCCTCCATCGATTAACTCAATGGGCTTATCTTTTGCAAATTCGTATGCATCTTTGCCGTAATGACTTGTAGTCACTAAGATGCCTTTATTTGCCCCTTCGTTGATCATTGTTCCGTAGAGGTCACGCACAGCCGACACACCAACGACATTTTTATATCTTTTTGCTTGAATCACTACCTTGCCGCCCAAGATTGGGCGAGGATCAAAAGCCACAACATCAACCCCGCCATCTCGGGAAGCTTGGGTTGATTTAGCATCGAAACCAATTCGATCAAAGAGGTTATTTACTAAATTTTCAAATTCAAATGGGGTGAGTTCCATTAAGTTTGGACGACTTTCAAGGTCTGTAAGAATATCGCTTTCTTCCACAAACCTTTTGTCAACCATGTCAAATTCTATAATTGGCTTGACAGCAAGCAACTCGTCTGGGCGTGATGAAACCTGGGCACCTAAATTTCTTAAACATGCTTTCCTGTCTACTTTGGCAAGATTAATCTCAAGAAATTTATCCTTTGTTGTTCTTACTGATATTAGGCAAGGACGTATATCTCTACCTGTCGCTGGATCAGTATCGTTTACAAAACCATTGAACACTACCACATCTATGTGATTAGCCTGGTCGGCTTCAAGAACTTCATGTATCGTTCGCAGGCATACGGCGGAAACTACATCTTGGTATAAATCCTTGATTTCAGATGCTTTGCGAGTTTTTTCATCGATTGAGTCTTTCGTCTTTGTATATTTGAATTCTGCCACTGGCGGTATGATGCCTCTGTTAGGCAGTTCATACTCTATCACTAGTTCTTTCGGCTCAGGAACATATGCAATACGGAATTCTTGAGGGAAGCGATCTGGAAAGTCTGATCGCTCCAGTACCATGCTGTAATATGCAGTAATCGCTGTAGGGTCCCCGCTCTTGTATGCATTTTCGAACTCATCCACTTCCTGGTTCTTTTGCTGAACATTTATGTCAAAAGTTTGTCTCTCCTTGTTGAAATTTTCTTGAAGTTCGGCAATTTTTATATTTCGTTTGGAGACAAATGCTTCAAATTTCTCTTGATATTCTTTGAAGCGTTTTTCAGCTTCTTCGATTTTTTTTTGATAGCGTCTTTCCCATCCTGGTATTAATCTGTCAATTGCTGACGGCTTTGAAATTTTCGAAAAATATTCTTCCCGAGTTGTTGGAGCAGGCTCTTTTTGAAGTTCAGGAGGTAGTTCAAGTTCAGGAAATTTATCATGAATTCTAAGGCTATCGAACGAAATAGTGTCGTCAAAGGTTAAAGTATGTTCCAAGATATTTGATAGTTCGGAAATTGTGTGCGTTAATTCCTTATTGAGATCTTCCGTTTCCTGCATACGACTTTCAAGATAGCGTTGCTTTGCGTCTTTATCTGCTTGAGCTCTTAATTTTATTTCCTGTTTACGCGCACGTTCCGCCGCTCGTTGCGTATCCCGTCGCTGCTTTATTTGTTCGCGTTCGCGTCTTGCTGCAATTCGTGCGGTGGTAGTAATAAGACCGCTAAATCCACTTCGTCTTGGCATAATTAGTATCCTCCTGTTTGTATATTTGAGCTCAATGCCATCATTTTAAACCGGGAGTTTGGCAATTGCTATAACATTTGGATATTAATTGGATTATCTCTCCAGCAACACCAGCACCATAGGCGTAAATGCTTCTTAAGCGAGACGCTATTATTCCTCTTCATAAATGATGACCTCTTCTTTTTCAACATAAGGACGAATATATGGGCTTAGACTTTCTTCCATAACCAAATCCACCTCACGCCCAAGTTTCCTGTTCAAAGTTTCTTCGATTTCCATTAGTTTGAATAAGCCAAGTCTGGGACGGGAATTCGATGGTTTAAGTCTAATAAGCAAGTCCAAATCGCTCTTTTTTGTTGCCTCCCCGCGAACAGTTGACCCAAAAACAGCCATGCGGCTAATGTAAGGTTTAAGCAGAGGCAATGCTTTTCTGCGAATCTCAGTGTACTTGTCCATATTTATATTTTACCGTACACAGTGCAACGGATTGTTATTTTTTCGATTTCCGATGGGGTATCATCAGATCTCACAATCATGACATCCCTTCGGGATTGTTATAAGAAATTGACGTAGGCTAACAATCTTTTCATCCCTTCGGGATTTGTTATTCTTTTCGATTTCAGCGATGGCTTGGTGACCGTTGGCTGTCATCAAGAACTCCGAAGGAGTACAGCAATTCAGGATTTATAGCTCTCCCGTTTTGGGTGGCTGCTGCGTGCTTTGCGCAGCGTGCATCATGCAAAGCAAATTCTTTGCCACGAACTTGTTTTTAATTTTCGTATGAATTCGTGAAACACCTGCACTTGCATCAGGTGCAAGTGTCCGTGGCTGAAGGTTTGGGCTTTCCCGTTAGAAACGGTAGAACCTGATTTGTTTGCACCAAAACTATTGTCATTTCATCCCTTCGGGATTTTGTCTCACTCCTGCGTTTCCAGCAGATGGTTCTCAAGCCTGTCCATGGCTTCCATGAACGCGGTTTCAAGATTCACATTGTGCATTTGCGCGAGAACCACAACCGACCACAGGCAATGTGCCAAATGCGCCTCGAGTTTCTCCTTGCTGTTGGGGATCTCACGTTGACCTTGTTCCGCCTCGATAAGTTTCACCAGATTATTGACATCCCCCGCGAACCCCTTGGCAATATCCATGATGGTTGAAGGAGCACCGTAAAGATTCGTCTCCTTCACTTCATACTGTCTGCGCAAGTCCATTGCCCGGTGGATGATCTTTTGAAGTTCCATTATCTCTCCAACAGTCCCAGCACAACGGGGAGCAACTGCTTCTTTCTTGAAACCACACCTGGGGCGTCGCGCGTGCCGTCAGAGAGTGGGGGATACGGCAGGTCATCGAGAATCGGTGGCTCATTCGATGTTACGATGAGTCGGCTCGAGCCGCGTACCACGTCGGTGATGAGGAGGATTGCGAAGTCGAGTCCGTTTTTATCTTTCAAGTCATCGAGTGCTTTCGTAAGAGGTTCAAGGTGTTCGGCGAGTTGCAGTAAATCTGTCACCTCAGCTTGTGCAATGGCAAATTTGAATCCGCCTACTTCGTAAGCCTTAATATCATTGCTGACGACTTCTTCCGGTTTGCGATTTGACAGTCCCGCGCCCGCAGAGAGGATGGCCTTGCCATAAGAAGTAATTGTCTCACCCTGGAGTGGACTTCCGCCTACGAATGCCCAGCGCGCGAGTCTCTTGGCGGCTTCTTTGTCGCGCGGCGTGGTGGTGGGAGATGTCAAGATAAGGGTATCAGATAGAAGTCCCGCGAGAAGCGCACCTGCCAGCGCGGGTGGCGTAGAGAGTCCCGCTTCGGCTGTCATTTCAGAGACAAGTGTTGACGTTGAACCGACAATATCCACTGTAAACCGAATCGGTGTATGCGTGTGCGGATTGCCCAGTCTGTGATGATCCAATATCTCGAGTAGCTCCGCCTCTTCGAGCGCGGCAATTGCCTGGCGCGGTTCATTGTGATCCACAAGAATGATCTTGAGGCGGGGAGGGTTCAAGATATCGCGCTGACGTGCAATTCCCACATATAATCCGTTTTCATCAACAACCCAATAATCATCATCCTCATCGCGCAGGATGCGATTGAGAAAATCGCGAATGTGTCCGTTGGCGGGATATTTCGGAACCTCTATATCCGCCGCGTCCCTGCAGGGCGCGGACATCATTTCACGCACGGTGGTATCGCCGGGGCGCGGACCAAGCGTTTCGGTAAAATATCTGAAGAGGCTAAACCCATTGATAATGCCATAAGGTTTGCCATCTTCACCCACAACAGGTGCGACACCACCTGTGCGGCTGGCGAGAGTCCATGCTGTACCAAGTTGAGAATTGGGATGGATGCTATCGAACCTTTGCATCACAGACTCAAAGCGCGGTGATGCATCGGTCAGCAGAACAGGCGCATCCAAGCCGAGTTGCTTCAGCACCCATGCAGATTGTGGGTTGAGGGGACCTGCCCGTGCGGCTACTACTTCAACTCCATCACGTTCGCGCAGAAGCCACGCATAGCCCATGGCAGACGCAATGGAATCAGTATCAGGGTTGACGTGGCCGATGACGTAGGTTTTGTTTGGCATTATTTGATTCCCAACCACTGACGCGCGAATTTTCGAACAGCTTTTGCAATTTCAAGGGATTCTTTTGCATCCTCAATAGTCGGCATGTCGCCAGGATAACGCGCTGTGACTGCATGATCGGTAAGAATTGTCAGTGATTCTGTTGAAAATCCCGTGAAGATGCCATTATTATTGCAAATCATATTGATGGTTGAAAGGTCATGTGTTTTTGGGAAGTCTACTTTCTTTGCAACCAACATTGCTTTCAAATATTTCTCGGCTGATTGTTGAGCGTGATAGCAGGTCACTGTTGTGGAAGGCTTTTTGCCTTTGAAAAGAAGTTTTGCCGCTTCCCAGTCGTTTTCTGCATATTCTGCCCAATCCAGCGGGTTAGTTGGATCGCTCATAAAGTACTCTCCCCCTTTGCATAATTTCACGAATGAAGACGTTCCCTTTTTTTAAATCGTTTTCTATTTCTTTTGGGGTCTTGACCATAATATCCACTGGAAAGGGACGCGGATAGAGCAACAATGAAACAGCGACCACTCGCTCCTTTCTTGGCTTTTTTGTCTTGAGAATTACCAGTAAATCCACATCGCTATCTGGCGTTGGATTTCCATAGGCGTATGAGCCGAATAGAATGATCTTCTCTGGCTTTAGTGTTTCCGCGATTTTCTTTACTGCTTGCGGCAGAGTTTGGGAGACCGGAGGGAATCCTACAGGATGGACTTTAGTGGTGATTTGCAGCACGTTAAATTCCTGTCCTCAATTTTACCTTTTAATCATAGACCTGACGGGAACCCATCATATCTTGCCTTGCTCAAGTAAGTGCAGGAATATGGTTACAACTTTTGGGTCGAAATATTTCCCCGATTCATTACTGAGATATTGGAAGACTTTCTCTTTTGGCCAGGCTTCCCGATACGGGCGGTCAAAAGATAAAGCGTCCCACACATCCACAACTGCGAAGATGCGTGCTGACAATGGGATTTCTTCGCCTTTCAGCCCGCGCGGGTAACCTGTTCCATCCCATTTCTCGTGATGTGCATATGGGATTTCCAATGCCTTTTTAAGATGTGGGATCCGCACAAGCAGGTCATAGGCAACCTGTGGATGATGTATCACGATCTGTCTCTCGGAGTCGGTGAGAGGTCCCGGCTTTCTCAAAATTTCATCTGGGATTCCCATCTTGCCGATATCGTGCAGGATAGCCCCGCGGCGGACGTGGATTAGTTCATCCTCATCGAAGTTCATCGCTCGTGCCACGACCAAAGTTGATTCCGTTACGCGGCGTGAGTGGCCCTCCGTTGCCTTATCCCTTAACTCAAGCGCCCTTGCCCAGCCCTCAAGAGTTGTGTCATACGCTTCAGCTAATTCTTCCGTGCGTTCCCGCACGCGTTGTTCAAGTTCCTCGGATAATTGGCGGTAACCATCCTCCAGGGTTTTTCGTTTGGTAATATCGTGTGCTACGACAACGCGTCCCACCAATTGTTTTCCCTGATTATAGATTGGGGAAATTTTTAACTCATAATATACTGGCTGTTCCCTTACAATGGCTTTTACTTCCGTTCTTATGTCATTGATGCCTCGAAAGCGTTGAACCAGGTCGGCCCATTGGGAAAATATAATGCTATTGGATTTTCCGATGACCTCGGAACTCTTCTTGCCCAAGATTCCCAAGGCGGCTTGATTGATATCGATTATACGATCTTGTGCATCCAGCACAATGACTTGATCGGCCATGTTTTCCAATACTCGTTCCCGGGCGATTGGGACAATATCGAATAATCGGTAGCGAAATAAGCCAATGGCTACGATCAGATTTCCGATCGCAAATGAAAACGGAGTGGCATCTCGTTGGGGCGCGATTCTTATGTTCATCAAGGCAAATATCGTAAAAGCAACCGGGAAAAATACACCGGCCGCAACGATCAGGAATTGTCGTCTGTAAAGGTTATGTGGTTGAAGCGCACGCCTGATCAGGATGACAAGACCGTACAGTGTTGCGCCATAGATATAAACGATGGAATATACATAAACTATCGCTGTAAAATCATATTGAAGCTCTGGAAATGGAAAGTCTGTGCTGAGGTGTGGGTTGGGGTAAATTAAATGATGAATGTTGTCAGTTAATAACAGTCCGGTGAATATCAGTGGAAAGGCAAGCCAGAATCCCCAAAAGATTCGTGGATGACGAAGTTTATGCTCTGAGAACTGGATTGAGAAAATCAGGAAGGACACGATCCCAATGAAGGTTCCGGCAAACCATTGAAATTTGTCCCATAGTATTTTAATTTCCAAGTTGGGACTGATAAGTTCGAAAATGAATCCCAAAATGGATGCAGTCTGTCCCGCTAAGTAAATCGCGTATATCTTCGCGCCTCGAACGTGGCGATGCCGCCAGGCATAAAGAAATATCCCAAAAGATAGGATTAAAGAGATTAAGTACGGCGCAAGGTATAGAACTTCTTCGCGGTTCATAATGAATTAGACTTCCGAAGCACGAAAGAACTGTGAGACGTCGGAAGTCTTTTATAACCCTAATTTCTGAATTATTGATTCTTCAATGCTCTCCACACTCGTTCAGGTGTGGTTGGGTTTTCATCCACATTCACACCGACTGCATCAAGGATTGCATTTCCAACCGCGGGCGCGACCCCATCCATAGGGATTTCCGCAACAGCTTTGACCCCGAACGGATGACTGGGCTCGAAGGTTTCCACGAAAATTGTCTCAAGCGCAGGCATCTCATCCGCGCGGAAGATGTGGTAACGGTCTAGGTCGCGTTCGATGGCATCGCCTTTTTCATCGTATCGCATCTCTTCACATACCGCATAACCTAATGCCTGAGTCATCCCGCCTTCGATTTGACCACTTGCCGTTAGCGGATTCACAATCACACCCGAATCAACCGCCATAACAAGTTTATCCACTGTGACTGCACCGGTTTCCATATCAACAGTGACCTCCGCAAATTGCGCGGCGAACGGGGGAGGCGACACAGGCGATACATAGGATGCCACACCCATAATTTGTTCCTGGTTCTCCTTGTGCAGAGCATTCAATGCGATTTCAGAAAGCGAAACTGTTTGCCCATCTGGCGCGATTGCCATGCGATTCGCCAGTTTAATATCTTCGTGTCTATCAAGTTTCAACATCATCGCCGCGCGGACTTTGATCCGTTCTGCCACAATCTCGGCTGCTTTGACTGCGGCTGTTCCAGAGATATAGGTTGTTGAAGAAGCATACGCGCCTTTGTCAAACGGCGTGAAATCCGTGTCGGATGAATAGGTAATCATATCTTCAATAGGCACGCCCAACACTTCGGCTGCCATTTGCGCCAGGACAGTGTCTGAGCCTGTGCCCAAATCTGTCGCCCCGACTAAAAGATTGAACGAACCGTCATCGTTCATTTTGATGGATGCACCACCCATATCGAGATACGGAATCGCAGTGCCTTGCATCACCATAGCAACGCCAATCCCTTTACGTTCGTTGGGCGGAATGCCATCCCGCCGCCACGATTCATTCCCATACTTATCATCCCATGCAATTGCAGCTCTGCCTTGTGCCACACATTGTTCCAAGCCAACAGTATGAACAATCTCTGGTCTCGGCTCACGCCCTTCATTCCATGCTGTTGAGAACGGATGATATTCGCCAGGCCTGATCGTATTTTTCAAACGAAAGTCAATCGGGTCGAGATTCAATGCCCGCGCGATTTTCTCCATGTGACGTTCGACGGGCCAATATCCCTGAGGGACTCCATAGCCACGAAAGGCACCGGCTGGTGGAGTATTGGTATACACCACGTCCGCGTAAAAGCGGATGTTCGGCGACTGGCGATATTCACCATCACCAACATATAACGCCATAGCTTTATGACCTGTGTTGCCTGTGACAGTCAACGCGTGACAGCCATATGCGCCTGTATCTGATAACGCATACATGGAATTGGCAGTGATTGTTCCATCGCGTTTCACGCCTGTCTTCATTTTGATCTTCATCGGATGCCGCGAACGCGCGCCCGTGAATTCTTCTTCGCGCGTGTATTCGTAGATTACAGGTCTTTTGGTAGCAATCGTCAAATGTGCGGGCACGTCTTCCATCAAGACTTCCTGCTTGCCTCCAAAACCACCGCCGATGCGCGGCTTGATGACGCGTATCCGTTTGACAGGCAGATTCAAAACAGGTGCGAGCATTCGTCTCACATGGAACGGAACCTGCGTGGATGTGCGGATGACCAGGCGATCATCTTCGTCCCAATATGTGACGCAGACATGCGGCTCGATATGTGCTTGTTGAACTTTCGGCACTTCGTATTCGGCTTCGAAGATTTCATCCGCTTCAGCGAATCCTTTTTCCACATCACCGATGTCAATGCGGATGTGCGCGGCGAGATTCTTCTCGGGGTTCGAGTCGGCGAAGTTAACGAACTCAGGCTCATCGTGAATCCGAATCGCGCCCGGGTTCATCGCCTGGCGCGAGTCGAGGATGGCATCCAATATTTCGTATTCAACGTCAATGAGACCCAATGCTTTTTCTGCGATCTCCGGACTCTCTGCTGCAACGAACGCGACGCGGTCTCCGACAAATCTCACTTTGTGATCCAGCGAGAACGAATCCAACGGTCCCGGAATTGGATCGGATTGTCCGGCAGTTGAATAAACAACGCGCGGGATATCTTCCCATGTAAGCACCACCGCAACACCGTTCAACTCTTTGGCTTTGGTAGTGTCGATCTTCTTGATGCGCGCATGAGCATGTGGGCTTCGCAATACCCGCGCGTACAACATGCCACGTATGTCGATATCCGCCGTGAAGGCGGGCTTGCCCTGTACAAGTTTGACTGCATCGACTTTCTTTTCTGGCTTGCCAACAGTTTGATATGTTTGGGTTTGCGGTGTGACGACCACCTTGGGGCGAGTCATTACATTTGCAAATTGATCGCTTGGTAGAACCGATGGAGGTTCATCAGATGGTTTGTCTCCCCAATTTCCCAGGTCCCAGTTCACAGAATCCAAATTGATGGGTTCATCGCCGCGCATCATGGCTGCGGCTTTCAACACAGCTTGCACAGGTTTGAGATAACCGGTACAGCGGCATAGCACACCAGAGATCGCTTCGCGAACTTGTTCCTCACTGGGGTTTGGATTCTGATCCAGCAAAGCCTTCGCCGCGAGGATTTGCCCCGGCGTGCAATATCCACATTGAATAGCACCCGACTCAACAAACGCATGTTGCAGCGGATGCAAGCCTTCGGTCTTCTTCCAGCCTTGTTCGGGATGTTCGCCCAACCCTTCTATAGTGACGATATTGTGTCCTTCGGCTTGCGCTGCTAACATTGATCCCGCGTTGATAGGCTTGCCATCCAGCAGAACAGTGTCTGCGCCTGAGAGTCCCTGCTCATCGCCGAATTTGACTCCGTAGTAGCCGAGTCCGCGGACAGCAGATAATAAGGTATCAGATGCCGCGCAATCAAGTTCATGTTGATTGCCGTTGATAATAAGGATAATATTCATAACGAATTCCTTTCACTTGTTGAATTTAGCAATGCTATTCGTTCCTGGCAAACTAAATAAATTTCATTCAGTGCATCTTCCAAATGCCTATGCACATCTTCATTCATAATTCGAATGACCTTATATCCGCGTTCTTGAAGCCATTCAGTTCTTGCATTGTCATACTCTTCCTGATCGGGGTCGGCGTGTGAGTCACCATCTATTTCAATGACAAGTTTTGCCTCTGCGCAATAAAAATCCGCGATAAATCTCCATATGGGATGCTGCCGGCGAATCTTGAATCCGAGCCCACGATTTCTAACACGTGCCCATATCTTTGCTTCTGCAGGTGTGAGCGGATGCCGATGATCACGCGCGAGGCGCAATATGGCAGGGATGATCGTGAGAGTTGCTTTGTCTTGCATGACTTTCTTTTCTCCCTCATCCCTAGCCCTTCTCCCGCATGGAAAAGGGGACTCGCTCCCTCTCCCGAAGGGAGAGGGTCGGGGTGAGGGGTAGAGTCCTATAATACTTTTACAACTTTCAACCCAACATTCGCGCCTTCCAAAGCAGACTGCGAACCCATCGCAACTACAGCCTCAGACTGTGCAACTTTTTCCAGTGTTTCGCCGAATGCAATGAAATCCTCTCCGTTGGTGGAAAGAACCTCATCGCGAATCTTTTGCCGGATTTCATCAGTGCGTCCCGTCAGGTAGCGCAACATCGAAGTATAGCCTTTAGCGTCCGGCAGTTGATAGGCATCCAGGTCTCCGATGGCGGCGATGATAGCTTTCTTCAATTCATTTGCGGACAAGCGTGAGTCATCCAGTCCTCTCAGGAAATCGGCGGCTTTATCATAATTTTCAATTGTAGAGGCAACATTTGGGTCGCGGTACGAAAGGAAACTGAACACACCAGTGCCTTCATCAAACTGGGCAAACGAGCCATATGCACCGCCCTGCACGCGAATCTTTTCCCATAGATATGCCATCCGCAAATAGGGGACAATTACTTCAGATGAGCCATCGAATTCGTAGCCTAAATCATAAAGATTTGCGCCCTTGCCCACATAGTTGACCTGCGCAGGCATTGCCAGTCCTTCCTTTTCGACGACAGGGTTAACCTCAAAGTCTTTCAACGCTGAGTCCATTGCGGGCAATGCAAGAATAAATTTCTTCAGGTGGGGTTTGAATGTTTGCCAGTTTTCAGAATCGAGAGTCACGTTGCAAAGCAGGGTCTTGTTATTAATCAACGCGGCGCGCATGGCTTCGAATTTCTTCAAGACCTTCTTCCAGTTTTTATCAATGTCATGAGCAAGTTCACGCAACGCAAACAGATAACCAATGCCCTTGGTCTGATCGTTGATCCAACCTGCGCCGTCGAATTGCGCGCGCAGGCGCATGTTCACAAAGCGCGTTCCTCCGGGAGCCAGCGCGGATTCAAGCCCGGCTTTTTCCTCCAGAACGATTTGTTTGAGTCTTTCGCGGTGATCGAATTTTGCGGTGAGCAGGATATCTTTCAGGATGTCCATCATCTCAGCAGATTGACTTACTGTGGATTTGCCGCTCATTATCAACAGCGCCCGGCTCTCTCTGGACTTGAGAGTTGTAGCGCTGAGGGCCGAGCCGCGGATTCCGCCTGTGCTTTTTCCGATTCGCTGCGAGATGTGAACATAATCCTCGGTTTCTGTTCCCATTTCAAGCAGGGCGCGCGCGAAGATATCCGTGAGAGGAATGTATTCAATCGGCATTGAGCGCAGGTCAAAACCCAGGTTGAGATACACGATGCCATTGGTGAAGATGTCGTGAAACAAAACCTTTGTATCCTGAATTTGCAGTTCCTCAATAGGAATAGTCTTGATCTTTTTCTCCAGGTCTTTCAATTCAAGCACAGGGATGCTCTCCAATGCTTCGGAGGAATCAGGAGTTTCCTGTCTGAGTTTTAGCTTGTGCGTGTGCTCCACCAATTCTGAAATTTGACCTTCGTTCATCGACTCCCGGATTTTTGCCAGCCTGGCTTTCTCTTCCTCCTCGAAGCGGCGACCCAGTTCCGGGTCCGGTGTGAGGCGTAATGTAGTTCGGTGGAGGTTGTCCAGCAAATGAGTCTGGATCAATTTCTCAAAGTAACGCGGGTCAGCAGAAAGTCGGGCTTTGATCTCATTGAGAGACGCTTCGAAGGCGAAAAGTTTGAACGGGTCCTCATCATAAAGCCACGTGGTAAGTACGCGGATCATAATGAAAAGGCCGCGCGGAAACGCACCTGTATTATTCTCACGCAGATTGAATTCGATGGTGTTCATCGAAGCCGCGACGGTGTCGGGGTCAATTCCATCGCGCACAAGTTTTTCAAGTGTATCGAAAATTAATTTCTCGATTTTCTTCGCATGGCGGGCGCGTGTGCCTTTCAACCCGGTGGAGAAAATGAAATGACGCAAGTTTGTTTCCATGCCCAAGCCAGCCAGATCCTCACCAAGCCCCGAATCAAGCAGGGCCTTTTTGAGTGGCGAGGCAGGTGTGCCGATCAAAATATGACCGAGAATGCGAAGGCTGAAACTTAGCACTGCATCAGATGTATCCGGCAGTTTCCAGTTGATAGTGAAATAATGTTTCTTTTCAATATCCTGCTCGCCGCCTGCATCGTAGTATGCCCGCACTTTTTTAGGTCGCTTGAAAGGTTTAGCGAGCGGTACAAGGGATTTCACTTTTTTCTTCCTGTATGGCTTGAGATATCCTTCCATTAACTTGAGTCTTTTTTCGGGATCGTCATCCCCATAAAAATAAATGAAGGCGTTCGACGGGTGATAATACGTCTCCCAAAAGTTTTTGAAGTTTTCATAGGTCAAGTCGGGAATATGAAGTGGGTCGCCGCCTGAGTCAACTCCATAAATATGTTTGGGGAAGAGCGACTCACCGATGCGCGTTTCCAGCACACCATCCGGCGAAGAGTACGCGCCTTTCATCTCATTGAAGACAACGCCTTTATACGTCAACGGCTCGTTCGGATCGTCGATCTCATAATGCCAACCCTCCTGCATCAGTGTTTGTTCGCTGATGAGTGGATGCAGAACCGCATCCATGTACACATCGATCAGGTTGTAGAAATCCTGGATGTTCTGGCTCGCGACCGGATACAAGGTTTTATCCGGGTACGTCATTGCGTTTACAAACGTTGCAAGCGATCCCTTTAGCAATTCCACAAATGGTTCTTTGACCTGGTACTTCTGTGAACCATTCAACACACTATGCTCGAGGATATGTGCCACGCCGGTCGAATCTTTTGGTGTGGTACGAAAGTTGATGCTGAATACTTTATTCTCATCATCATTGATTACAGAAAGTAACCTTGCGCCTGTGCGTTTGTGGACGTACAGGTGGGCGACCGAATTCAATTCAGGGATGTTCTGTTCTTTGATCAGCTTAAAGGCTCGTGACATGGTTCCTCTATTCAACCTTTCGAAAGAATTTTTTCTCTGAGTGTATCGATCAGGATTTTCTTCCCATGTTCATCTTTATAAAACCACACGTCCCAGCCATTGGCGGGTGCGCCATTCATCAAAGACTTTGCGACTCCGTGAATTGACCCCGTGAGATCACCGCAGCGGATATGTCCGTTGGATAGGATTTTCGCCTTTGCGCCGTTCTTTGCAAAATAGAGGATCTGCCCCGGTTGGAGGGTTCCGTTTTCGAGCAACGCACCAAACGGAACCCGCGCCTGCTTCCGTTTTTCGACGTCCATCGCCTCTCGATCTGCTTCCTGCACCGAGTCGACGCGTTTCTGCGCAACTTTTATATATTTCTTGTCGCGCTCGATGCCGATCCAGTTGCGCCCAAGTCTCTTTGCGACTGCGCCTGTTGTCCCACTCTCGAAAAAGGGATCCAGTATCACGTCACCTGCATTTGATGAAGCCATAATGATTCGATATAACAATGCCTCGGGCTTCTGCGTTGAGTGTGCCTTCACTCCGTTCGATCTGATGCGATGTTTGCCGGTGACTAAATTAAGGTTCCAATCAGAGCGCATCTGCAGTCCGTTTTCCCGGCTGTCATCGTTCAATTTTTTCATGGACTGGTGATTGAATGTATACTTCGCGCCTTTATGCTTCTGCGCCCAGATCATGGTTTCATGGGCATTCGTAAATCGAACGCCGCGAAAATTCGGCATCGGGTTGGATTTTATCCATACGATGTCATTCAAAAACCAAAATCCCAAATCCTGCATGAGCGCGCCGACACGATAAATATTGTGATACGTCCCAATAACCCAGATCGTGCCTGTCTCTTTCAACACGCGCCGGCTTGCGGATAGCCACTGGCGCGTGAACTCATCATATTCCGAGAAGTTCTCAAACTGATCCCAATTATCATCTACTGCATCCACTTTGGTCATGTTGGGGCGATAGAGATCTTTACTTAGTTGCAGGTTATAGGGCGGGTCGGCAAATATTAAATCGACTGAGTTCTCAGGCAGGGACTTGAGAATCTCGATGCAATCGCCATGAATGATGGAGTTGAGAGGTAAGGGCTTCACTACGCAAATTATACTCTCCCCAGAATCAGAATGATTATTAGATCGGCTGAATCACAATCCCCCCAAAGTGACCTTTACCTGTGACTCGGAACCTATCACAGGCTTTCCAGAGGATGTTATTGATTTCGTCCTGGGAGATAGGGGAGGGGGTCATAAGAGTCATCGATGTTATGTGCGAGTAGAGGGTAATTTTTGGGTTTGTACCAACCTACTGAACAAATCATTTATTTTTTCATTAAACTCACGATCATGCCTCATCGTACCAAATGATATTAGGATGAAGTCAGCAGTCAAGCCTGTTATAAAGGTGGAAAATTTTTCCCAGTCCAATCTAAAAGGATACGGATACTTGAAATCGTTGTATTTGAGGTATTCATCATAAATCATAATGTGTCGGTCGCTAAATTCCAAACGTTCCAAATCAGCTTCGATTGACCAGCTTCCATCATCTTCTCTTTTTGGCTTTTTTGCTCTTTTCTGCCATCTGAGTTTTCCAAGAACGCAAAGCGATATTTTATCGAATCGATTGGATAAACCGTAACGCTCATCTTGTCCAGCAAGGTAATAATCTCCGAAATGACGGGAGAAGGGGAGAAATTTTGAAAGGACTCTTAAGTGGATGGCTGTGTTTCTTCCATGGTGGTTGTTGCGCCCTCCACTTATAACAGTAGTCGTTATTGGAATAGTGGTAAAAGAATTTCGTATGTTCCTAGAATATTTTAATGCTTCTACAAAATCTCCGCAAAATTCTGCGTAGGGATAATCGTGCTCACGCTCATATTTACTGTTTTTATCAATAATTGGCTGTAATAAATTAGAAAGGTCCTCCAGGATTTGCATAAATTCAGCATTTTGCATCTCATTTTCTACGGATCGCAAGGCTGATCGAAAATAATCCAGCGATTTCTCGTGAGTTGAATTATCTGACACCTCAGGTCTTTCCATTATAATTTCATTCAGCAATTCAACAACTTTTTGCGTCGTCTCCGGAGAAGTGCCAAGTGATTTTCCAACAAAATCATAAGCTTTAAATATGATTTGTGTAATTTGGATAATATTATTATCACCAGAGATGACAATGTCATTGTTGGTTCCGGGCTTGTTTATTTGTAATGGATTCTCAGCATTCCTTTCCGTTTTATCCCCACCAATATTTGAATGTCGCGACCTTCGCTGAGAAATAACAAACTTAATTAAATCCCAAATCGCATTCGTAACGACACCCAAAAATATTGTTGCGGCAATCGACAAAATGGATTCAATAGCTTTTGGTGGTATGGATATCCACCAACGCGATAAATACAAAGCGACAGTAGCGAATACCCCCGAAACGTATAACAGAATTGCAGCTGATAATGAGAAAACAATTAATATGCCAAACTTTACAAATCTTTTCTTTGGTGATTGTATTCTTGGGTCACGTTCAATGGGTTCATTTTCAGCTTTTTGGTTTGTCATAGAACAAGTATTTTCCGGACGATGGTATTTGTATTACACCGTGTCCAATATTTATTAGTTACCGTTCTAAGTGATCCTGCCATGGATCGGCAATGTACTTCACAAACAACTTGACGTGAATATAGTTCTTATATTCGGACAGATCCACGGTGCCGCGGAACGTGTCGCAGGCTTTCCAGAGGATGTTATTGATCTCGTCCTGGGAGATGGGGATGAGGATAAATTCATATGTTTGCTGGCTTAATCGAATAAATTACCAAGCTGAGTCAATCTTATTAAATAATTTCTTCATTTTTTCATTGAAGTTCTTGTCGTGTTGAATTGTGCCAGAAGATATTAAGATAAAGTCCGATGCCAAACCTATTATAAAGGCTGAAAATTTTTGCTGATCCAAGTCAAGGAAGTATGGATATTTTAGATCTGCGTCTCGGCGATATATATTTTCAGTCATTATTTGGCGACCACTAAATTGCAAACGATCTAAGGTACCGTTTACATACTGACTTCCATCTGCTCCTTTTTTTGTTTTCCGAGGCTTTTTGCCCCATTCATCCCATCCCAAAGCGCAAAGCCATATCTTGGTGATCGTTTCAGGTTCATCCCATGTATCAGAATTTACAGAGAGGTAGTAGCCTGCATGAATGGGAGAAAATGGAAGAAGTTTAGAAAGAATTCTTAAGTGAATACCTATTCTCCCATGATCTCCAAGCCCACCACTAAAAACAGCAGTTTTCATGGGTTGGGTTGTAAAAGCATTGCCTATATTTCTAGAGGATGCTAGAGCATTTACAAAATCTTTGCAGAAATCTGCATAAGGAAATTTAAATTCGCGATCATAGACTTTGTACTTCTCAATAATTGGTTTCAATATATTCGAAAGATCAGACATTACTTCCACAGTCTCAGCGTGTTGAGCCTCAGTTTCGATTGATTTCAAGATGGATTGTAAGTCGCCCAAGAAATTCTCGTTTGTGATATTTATAGGATTTTCCGCATCCTTCGCTTCCATGCCCTCAATTAGGTTGGCAACTTTTTGCATCAATTCCTGTGAAGCACCTAATAGACCACCTATGTAATTGAGAGATATCGCTATATTTTTTGTATTTTGGATTACATTTTGGTCTCCAATCACTATATTGCCATCAACATCCCCAAGAATTGTTGTTTGATTAGAGGGCGATAATGTTGTAGCACCTTTTCCTTTTTTGTCAACAAGAAACGAGGCAAGTAAAGTTAATATACCTGTGATGAACGCAGTTAACGCATCAAAGCCAGGATCAGCAATTATCCAGATAATTCCTACAATAAAAAGGAGAAGAGAAATTATTCGAAGGGTGGCTTTCATGTTACTTTGGATCTTAACCACTTAAGTTTGTACCTGCTTGTTGAGTTTGAGGATACAAGAAAACTCCTCTTAGTGCAAGACGAAATTCATTGCAAAGACACCCCCCTCCCAGCCTCCCCCAAATACGACAAGTGTAATTATGGTTTTCATATAAAGTTTTCATGTCGGATTTGGGGGAGGTGCCCCGCCGAAGGCAGGGGCGGAGGGGGTGATCGCAAGGCAAATGCAACCACTCTGACAAAAACGTAAATGTCATTGGGGCAGTTCTCCTCTATAATGTGTTGGTCGTCCCGTAAGGGGATAGTTGCAGGCAGGGCCCGTCTGTACGTCTCCCAAGCGGATCAAAAAATTCAATATTCGAAAGAGAGTATGTTAAGAAATGTCAGTAAAATTTAATATCGTCGAGCGCGGCAACCCCTCCAACCCCGAGGCGCCCAGGAAGTTCTACCCCTCCATCCAGTCCAGTGGTCGCCTGACCCTGCGCGAACTGGCGGAGCAGGCTTCGCAGATGTCCACGCTCACCACCACAGACATCGTCGCCGCTCTGGAGTCCTTCCTCACCATTGTCCCGAAGGAACTGGCGAAGGGTAACATCGTGGAACTGGGTGATTTCGGCAGCTTCTGGCTGAGGACCACCACAGAAGGTGTGGTATCCCGTGAAGAAGTGCGCGCTGACCAGATCAACACGGTGCTGCCCCGCTTCAACCCGGGCAAACACTTCAAGCGCACACTGGATAACATCGAATTCAACAAGAACTAAATTCCAGCATCGCAGCCTAAAAAATGCAAAGAGACTGTCCAAATTGGGCAGTCTCTCTCTTTTAATATGTCATTGCGAGGAGGGTTGAGGTGCGATAGCACCAAAATCCTGACGAAGCAATCTCCTCATTAATAGCGAGATTGCTTCGGGCTAGCGCCCTCGCAACGACATTTGCCACTTAAAAAACATTTAGGAGATTTTTAAAAACATTTAGAAGTCTTTGGGAAAACATTTAGAAGTCTTTGGAAAAACATTTAGAAGTTTTTCGGATATGTCACTCTCCCGAAGGACATCGGGACGATGTGAGGGAGCGCTCTCACGCAACCGACACTTGCACCTGGTGCCAGTGCAGGTGAGAGTCTCGTATTGTTGTGGTAGAGACTCTTCGCTCCGCTCAGAGTGACATGGTATTGCCTGGAAAGGAACAATTTCAAGCCCAAATCCATTGTATAAATGGGAAGGCGCTGGTATTCTTACTGTCAGTCAGCCTCAGATGGAGCCTATGTTACCTGTCAACCTTGATTACCTTACACTTTCAAAATCAGGACGCTGATTCACGCTGAAAACGCAGATTTTTTTCTTTTTGAATCAGCGGAATCAGCGTTTTTCTGCGTCCA
>JAKEFL010000134.1 GCA_022616105.1 Anaerolineae bacterium
TCCGCTATTTTGGCCGCTTTATCTTCATTTCTTCCCTATTTTTCACTTCCTGCAAGTTTATACATGTGCTGGATGATGCTCTCTCCGACAGCCTGCTAGATCTAAAAGTTTTAGAGTCGCCTTTCCTGGTGCAGTTTTGGTGCAGTTGGGATAGAAATTATGGATTTATTGGACAAGTTGGACGAAAACCGCCCAATTTTGTAGAGTAAATGGACTGAATGGACGAGATTTAACGAAAAAAACTCATCCTGATTCATCGCTAGGTTCGAGGTTCAAGTCCTCGGCGAGGAGCAATTGACATTAAAATTTTGCCTTTAGCTTTTTGGCTAAGGGCAAATTTTATATCCTGTACTTGACCTTGCAGATTGTGCATCTTATAATGATTAGTAAGTGTACTAAACTCAAGGTTAGATAAAATGTTACATTTTGATATCTCATTACTTCTCATTGTTTTAGCGGACTTATTGAAGCTGTTGTTTCGAAGAAAACAATACTGACAAAAATTTGATTTTCACATTCCACTTCCAGGCAAATTCTTTTTCAAAAAACAAATGAGCGGACATTGTGTCCGCTCACTGCTTTCCGAGTTCTGTCTTATCCCCCCAACGCCTCATTCAACCAATCTAAAAATCCCTTTTCCTGTGGTTTGACGGTTGTGCCTAACGACTCGGCCAGCTTCTCAAATAGTTCACGCTGTTCCTTGGTGAGTTTTGTCGGCAGCGCTACATTGACAATGACCAATTGTTCACCGCGTCCACTGCGGCGAAGATAGGGAACGCCTTTACTTTTGAGATGGAAGACTTTGCCTGGCTGTGTTCCCGCGGGAATCTTCAACTTCTCATCACCGTCCAAAGTAGGCACTTCGATTTCAGCGCCAAGCACAGCTTGAGCGACGTTGATATCGAGATTCAAGATGATGTCATTCTCTCGTCTCTTGAAAAACTTATGTGGGCGGACGTCCAACACGATGAATAGGCTTCCATTCGGTCCGCCATACACACCTGGGCCACCCTCCCCCGCCAGGCGGATTTGAGTCCCGCCATCCACGCCTGCTGGGATCTGCACTTTCTTTTTAATTGTCTTGCGTTCAAGCCCATTGCCATGACAGGTCTTGCATGGGGATGAAATCGTTTCGCCGCGACCATTGCAAGTCGGGCAAGGCGCGGTCTGAACCATTTGGCCCAGAAATGTCTGACGCACCTGACGCACCTCACCCTGTCCCTGACAGGTGGAACAGCGTACCGGTGAGGTGCCAGGCTCCGCGCCTGAGCCATCACAGCGTGAACAGGTTTCTTCGCGCTGGAATTCAATTTCCTTTTCCACACCAAAGACGGCTTCTTCAAATGTGAGCGCAACCTGCATCTGCAAGTCGCGTCCGCGGCGCGGTGAGCGCCGCGAACCGCGTCCCGTCGAAAAGCCAAAGCCTCTTAATAGATCTTCAAAGATATCGCCAAAGTCCTCGGTGTAATCATGGAAGCCGCCGGTGTTACCCAGCCCGGCCTTGCCAAAGCGATCATAGCGGGCGCGCTTTTCCCTATCTGAGAGCACACCATAGGCTTCATTTATCTCTTTGAATTTTTCCTCAGCGTCATGATCTTTGTTCACATCAGGATGATATTGGCGCGCGAGTTTACGGAACGCGCCTTTGATCTCATCGTCGGATGCGTTCCGTCCAACGCCAAGTGTTTCGTAATAATCGCCGTTGCTCATAATTTCCAAACGGTGGTCGAGTAGTCCCGTGTTCGTCGGGACGTATCGAGACCACATTGTTATAAATGCTGGTTTCGATACGCCTTTCGCAACAAACGCTCAAGGCTACTCAACCAGCGGGTTACTCCTTCACCTCTCCATCCACCACATCAGGTTCTGCATCTGGATTTGGATTTGACTCCGTTTCACCTTCGGGAGCGTTTGGCTGCTGCTCATAGACCGCGGCACCAATCTTTTGAATGACTGCGCTCAATGCCTCTGTTGCAGATTTAATCGCGGGGACATCTTCGCCCTCGGCGGCCTTCTTCACCTCAGCAGTTTTCGCCCCGATTTCAGACTTAATCTCCGCAGGCACCTTATCGCTAAATTCCCTCAACGCCTTTTCGGCCGCGTACACAGTGTTATCTGCGTTGTTACGCGCTTCGATTAATTCCTTGCGCTTGCGATCCTCCTCAGCATGAGCTTCGGCATCCTTGCGCATCGTTTCCACTTCAGCCTCAGAAAGGCCTGAGGAGGCTGTAATGGTGATGTGTTGTGAGCGTCCTGTCGCTTTATCCTGTGCAGTCACTTTTAGAATGCCATTCGCATCAATATCGAAAGTCACTTCGATTTGTGGTACACCGCGCGGTGCAGGAGGAATTCCGTCGAGAATAAATTTACCTAGGGATTTGTTATCAGCAGCCATCGGGCGCTCGCCCTGCAAGACATGGATCTCAACTTGTGTCTGGCTGTCAGCAGCCGTCGAGAACACCTGACTGCGCCGAGTCGGGATTGTCGTATTACGCTCGATCTGTGAAGTGGCAACACCACCTAATGTTTCAATGGAAAGTGAAAGAGGAGTCACATCAAGGAGGAGGATGTCTTTCACATCTCCACCCAGGACGCCGGCTTGAATCGCCGCGCCGATCGCAACGACTTCATCCGGATTCACACCTTTATGCGGTTCCTTCCCGAAGAACGCGCGAACTCTATCCTGCACAGCAGGCATACGCGTCATACCGCCAACCATCACCACTTCGTGGATGTCGCCCGCGGTCAGATTGGCATCGGACAAAGCTTGTTTAAGGGGAGCAATTGTCCGGTCGACAAGATCGGCTGTCAATTGTTCAAGTTTCGCGCGGGAAAGTGTCATCACAAGATGTTTAGGACCACTTGCATCTGCTGTCAAATAGGGCAAATTGATCTCAGTTTGCATCGTGGTTGAAAGTTCGATCTTGGCTTTTTCAGAAGCCTCTTTCAGACGCTGTAATGCCTGACGATCCCCGTGGAGATCAATGCCATTATCTTTTTTGAATTGTTCGATGAGGTAATCCATGACGCGGAGGTCGAAGTCATCGCCGCCCAGGAAGGTATCGCCGCTTGTGGCGCGCACCTGAAAGACACCATCGCCCACATCGAGAATGGAAATATCGAACGTGCCGCCGCCGAGGTCATACACAGCAATAATTTCATTTTTCTTTTTATCAAGGCCATAAGCTAATGAAGAAGCTGTCGGCTCGTTGATGATACGAAGAACTTCCAAGCCCGCGATCTTGCCCGCGTCCTTGGTGGCGTTGCGCTGTGCATCGTTAAAGTAGGCAGGGACAGTGATGACGGCTTGTGTGATGGGTTCACCAAGATAGGCTTCGGCATCGCGCTTGATCTTGCCAAGGATCATCGCTGAGACTTCGGGAGGCGAATATTCCTTTTCATCGAGCGCAACACGCACATCGCCATTCGGGGCTTCTGCGACCGTATATGGAACACGTTTCTTCGTACGTTCCACTTCAGGGTCGCCCGTTTTGCGGCCCATGAAACGTTTGATCGAGAAGATTGTATTTTGCGGATTCGTAATCGCCTGATTTCGCGCCACGCGCCCGACAAGGCGCTCATGATTTTTATTTACTGCAACCACAGAAGGGACAAGACGTTCGCCTTCTGCTGATGGAATCACAATCGGTTCGCCGCCTTGCATTACCGATGCGACGGAGTTGGTTGTGCCAAGATCAATACCAATGATTTTTGCCATGAATGCTCCTATTACATATTGCGTATTACGTACTACGTGTTACGTAACACGCAGTATGATTCTATTGCGCGACCCTGACCAAAGCAGGTCGTATTACGCGCTCACCAAGCATATATCCATTTTGGACGACTGCGATCACGTGACCACTTTCAAAATCTTCGTTATGCTCATGTGAAATCGCTTCATGGAAGTTCGGGTCAAACGCCGCGCCTTCAGCTTCGATACGCTTCAGGCCTTCAACATTCAGAATATTTTGCAGCTTGCGTGTGATAAGTTCAATACCGTTTGCCCAGGCATCGTCTGCAGGGCGGTTTTGCAGGGCGCGCTCCAGGTCATCGAGCGCGGGTAAAATCTTCTTGATGATGTCGCCCTTCATCGAGGCATACATCAACTCGTTATCGCGTTCAATACGTTTTTTATAATTCTGGAAATCAGCCGCGGATCTTTGCCAGCCTTGCACACTTTCTGCGAGTTTGGCTTCGGCATCTTCCACTTGACGTTTCAACGCTTCAATCTCAGCCGCGAGTTGTTCGCCGTTTTCGGGCGTTGCCACGGCTTCGGCTTGGGGCTCGTTAACTTCCTCATGTTTGGATTCTTTTTCTTTATGATGTTTTTTATCGCTCATATACTCTTCTCACCTGATTGATTTATTCACCAGTAATGGTGTCATTGACAAGATCACTCAACAACCCTGCGACATATCTTACTGTCGGAATCGTCTTGGCGTATGACATTCGCATGGGACCCAGCACACCCAATGTCCCTGTTGCCATGCCAGGGACTCCATAGCGCGCCAACACAATCGAACACTGCCGCAGTTCCTCCCATTCACCTTCACCGCCGATGAGGACCTGAAGCCCACCGATGTTACTGTTGGTCGTTGTGCGGGCAAGCAGGTCTCGCAAAGTAGACCGCTCTTCAAAAAGTTTTAGGGCGCGGCGAGCCTCGTCTGAATCAGAGAACTCAGGTTCGGATAATACATTCGTCAGGCCATCTGTATAAATTTCTCCCGAGACCGGGTCCGCAGTGCGACGCATGTCCTGCAAGATGAGGGTCAGGATATCCTGATCGAGCGCGTCGGAACGAGTTGGAAGTGCCGCGATGGCATCTGATGGCAGACCAGCCAAAAGTCCGTTAAGACGCGAGGCGGTTTGACTCAGTCTCTCCTGTGAGACCGGTTCAGCCAAAGTCAGAATCTGCTGGCTGACCTCTCCTCCCACCATCACAAGAACCATTAATACCTGGCGTCCCTGAGTAGAAATTAATTCAACATGTTTGTAGCGCGATTGTTCTGCATGAGGGGCTATTACAACTGAAACGCCTTGCGATTGATACGCAAGGACAGAGGCTGCAAGAGTCATCCATTGATTCATATCCGCACGGGATTGATGGAATTGATGCGAAATGGTCTGCTGAATGGTTTCGGGCAATTCCGCGTTATGCATCATTTGACTGACGAAATAGCGATAGCCTTCTTCCGTTGGCACGCGTCCTGCCGATGTGTGTGGCTGGCGTAGATAGCCCATTTCCGTGAGCGCGCCCATTTCATTTCGAATCGTAGCTGAGGAAAGGTTAATATGATAATGCTCTGCCAGCCGCTTCGAGCCGACAGGCTGAGCAGATTCAATGTAATCTCGTATGATTAGCAGCAGAAGAGTCTTTTGGCGTTCCGTTAATTCTGGCATGATCTTCACATAGTTAGCACTCTCGTGCTGAGAGTGCTATTCAAAGGTAGATAATAATAACATGTGCAAAAGAGGGAAGTCAATAAGAGGAATGTAAGAAAAAGACGGTAGTGTAACTGCCGTCTCAACACACAAGATGTTTACGGATTCTGAACCAGCCGCCAGGCAGGGTCGAAATCGACATTAGGGTCATTCGTCAATCGTGTAAGGCTGCCCCCTGTCATGGTGATTAGGTAGATGTCCCTGTTGGCTTCGGTATCCACGCCTTCAAAGACAAGCCAAACACCATCGGGTGAAAATTCCACATCTTCAATAGGGGTTGGGAAGTTCAAACGTGCAGGCCCTTGCTCGCTATTCGTAAAGTTAATGCTCATTAACCAGGGTCGGTGGAGCCCTTTATCCCGCTGATTGAATAGGATGGTTACCCCATCTGGCGACCATTGAGGCAAAAAGTCCCACAGGTTCTGCCCGCTGCGAACAAGCTGAACATTATCCTGACCTTCATCAGTCATCGTCCAAATTTGATATGCCCCAACGCGCTTGACGACATAGGCAATCTGGTTTCCGAACGGTGACCAGGCAGGCAGGCTGGCTTCGATTTCCGCCGGCGTATTGGTCAGGCGCGTCTCGATCTGGGAATCGAGATTCAGCATGTAAATCTGTTTGTATCCATCCCGCAGGGAAGTGAAGGCAATTCGTTTTCCATCCGGTGACCAGGCAGGCTCAAAATTTGCTTCAGGACCCGTGGTCAACTGGGTTAATCCTGTCCCATCTGCATTCATAATATACAAACTCGAGTCCGGGTAAGATGCTCCAGAAAAATCACCGCGCGCTCTGCACGGAGAAGTAAATACCAACTGCTTACCATCCGGAGACCATACCGGCTGGCACGCGCCTTCATCCATGTTCGTGAGGACCGTCAGTTGTGTACCATCTGTATTCATAATATATATTTGAGGAATACCAGAGCGAGCAGATGCAAATGCAATCTGACCAGAACTTCCACCCAGGGGAGTGGCGACCAGGGTTGGATTATCAGGGGTCGGAGAAATTTGAACGGCGGGCCGCAATGTTTCAGTGGGCGCGAGCGTGGGAGTACTCGTAGCCTCCGGAAGCGCTGTTGTGGAACCAACAGTGGGCGTTTCCAATAGAGGAGTTGCTGTCGATACTGGAAGAGGAGTATTTGTCGAAGGCAGGAATGGAAGCTGAATCGCGTTCAATGGCTCCAACAGATTTCGCACTTCACGAGGAAGCAGTTCTGGTTTATACCGCGCAGCACCTACAACCCCAACAGCCAGTAACAACAAAAACACTAATAGAACCGGCAGAGTTCGGCGGCCCTTTCTTTTTTTGCGTCTGGGCTTGAAGACCGGCGCTTCTTCCAAATGTGGTGAATCTTTCGCTATGGGCGGGTTGGAATTGGGAAGAGACTGAGGTTCCCTATCCATGTAATTTCTCAGCTGCTCTTCAATATTATGTGGAGCAGGATCAATCATGTAATCGCCGGGTAAACGTTGAGTTTTGGATTTGGATCCAAGCAAAGAACGTTTGAACTCTTCAGCATTCTGAAAACGATCCGCCGGGTCAATCCCCATTGCCTTTTCGATTGCTGCAGCCAGCCTGCGGGAAACCTTGCTGTTCCGCTTGCGCAATGGGGTCAGTTGTGTGTTGTCCATCGCCCGCGCGAGACCATCTTCAGGGATGATGCCGCTCAACGCCGCATATAATGTAGCGCCCAGTGAATAAATATCTGTACGCGGATCGGTGCGTGCAGTGCCGTACTGTTCCGGAGGAGAATAACCGGGTGTCATCGCGCGCGCACCAGTGGTTGTTGCCTGGCTTCCATGTAACACCTTTGCCAAGCCGAAATCCACTAAAAATATATGGCCATCCGGCGTGATCTTTACATTACCTGGTTTGATATCGCGATGTAAAATAGGAGGTTTGCGAGTATGGAGGTACGTGAGCGCATCACACATCGCCGCGCCGATCAGAATGGATTCATCCTCTGTTATATTCCCCATACGTTCCATGCGCTGGCGCAGGTCCTCCCCCTCGATATAGTCCATCACCAGATATTGCCCCTGGTCCCCGATCACAAAATGGTCGGTGACTCGTGGAAGGTTCGGGTGACGCAAATTGGCGAGAATGACCGCTTCAAGCCGGAACTGGCGCGCGTACTCATCTGTGGTGAACAGGTTCTCTTTTACTGCAACATCCACGCCGAGGTTTTCATCCACCGCGCGATACACGGAACCCATGCCGCCCTGCCCGAGAATTTCAACGATACGATATCGTTTGTGTAGTAATGCGCCGCGTTCGAGGGTCATTCGTTCGTAAGTTCTCCCAAAAATTTTGCCGTAGATTTGGGATTATAACAGAGAGACATCCTACAGGTTGGGCTACTTTGCACTTTTGAAACGAAAAAACAACCATACGAATTTTAGCTAAACAACGAGAACTTGTCTCAAAAATGTCATGTCACTCTGAGGGAGCGCTTGTTGCGACCGAAGAGTTCCGTAATGTTGGAGTAGAGACCCTTCGCTGTCGCTCAGGGTGACATTTTGAGATAGCTTGTAATTAATTCAACCCATACCGAGTCATAGTTGATTCCTTTAACTATATTCAGTCCCTTATCAGCCTCTTATTCGACAGAGTGAGATTTGTAATATAATTCTCAATTACGGGGAAACGAGGGGCCGCGCATCGTACTCTCATTACAGCGAATGGCTTTATTTCGTTTTACTTAATATGGAGGCTGCCATGATCAATCATATTCTTGTACCATTAGATAACTCTACATTAGCCGAATGTGTCCTGCCGCATATCCTGGCAATCGCTCCAGTACTGAACGCGCGCGTCACACTTCTGCATGTGATGGAACATCCACACAACGGGAATGGAACTCCTGGTGTTGACCCTGTAGACTGGCACCTGCGCAAACACAAATCAGAGAGATATCTGGAACAAATTGCTGAACGCCTGCAGATTTCCGGCCTGAGCATTGAGTACAGCCTTCTCGAAGGCAGCCCTGCACAAAGTATCATTGAGTTCGCCCGTAACAATAATGTGGATTTAATTACCCTCAGCACACATGGGAACAGTGGGTTGAGTGGGTGGAATGTCAGTAGTGTCGTTCAGAAAATCCTGTTGCGTTCTTATAAATCCACTTTGCTCGTTCGGGCTTACAAACCCATCACCACAGATTCATCAGAGGTTCGCTATAAACGACTATTTATCGGGCTGGATTGTTCAACACGGGCAGAATACGTTCTGCCAGTTGCAATGAGGCTGGCACAAGCTCACAAATCCGAGCTAATGCTTGGGACTGTTATTCAAAAACCGCAGACGATTGATCGCTTTCCACTGTCTGAGAAGGATTCAAAACTAATCAGCCCGATTGTCGATAAGAATCAGCAGGCTGCCTCTCATTACTTCGACCAGCTGCTCACACAATTTTCACTGGAAGGTTTGGAATTAAAGACAGACATTGTTGTCGGTGATAATGTTGTCGCCGTTCTGCATGACATGGTGGAGGAAATCAATGCTGATCTGGTGATGCTGGTCGCGCATGGTCATTCAGGTGAGAGGCGCTGGCCCTATGGAAGTGTGACCAGCAGTTTTATCGCCTATGGCAATACGCCTCTCATGATCATGCAAGACCTTTCTGAAGATGAGATCCAGCATACTCACGCTGAGCTGGCAGTGAAAGAAGGCAAGGGACATTGATCATATGCTCAACACTGCTCCCAGACCAGGCAAAACCGAACCTGCGACAAGACCTCGCGATCAACATGATGAACTGGCTCTCGAGCTGGCAAAAAAGTTAGCATCCTGCGCGCCGCTTCGGGGGAATTTCCGCATCCCTGATCAACTGAAGAATTTCACTGAATTCTTTCAGTTGGCTTATCAACACTTCGATGAAGCAACCAAAACAGAAGTCTCCGTCTCTCACACGGCAGAATGGCTGCTGGATAATTTCTATGTTCTTGAACAAGCCATCCGCCATGTGGAAGAAGACATGCCTGCAGACTATTATTATCGACTTCCCAAGACGCAGGATGGTGAGCCGCGTATTTACATTCTTGCGCTGGCAATCACGCGGCAAAATAATGCCCGTTTTGATAAGGAACAGATCAGGCACTTTGTTCGAGCGTTTCAGAATATAACCCCTCTACAGATTGGTGAGCTTTGGGCTTTGCCACTGATGCTGCGCCTGACCGCAATGCAGTCCCTGGCAGAGGGGCTTGCATCCATTACAAAACTAAAATGGGATGCACTCCCCCAACCGGATCTTTGGCAAAGGGATGCAGGAACTGCATCAGATAACATCCTTGAAAAAGAATTTCCTCAAACCACAGCGGAGACCCTTGTAGTTAACGCCATTTTAAATCTGCGTATGCTGGCAACTCAGGATTGGAAAGCATTTTTTGAGTCGACCAGTGTTCTGGAAAAAATCCTGCGCGATGACCCGGCAAACGTATATGCACAAATGGATTTCGAGACACGCAACCACTATCGGGGTGTCATCGAGGAATTATCGCGCGGCTCATCAGTTGACGAAACCAGCATTGCGTTACAGGGCATTCAACTTGCGCA
>JAKEFL010000135.1 GCA_022616105.1 Anaerolineae bacterium
AAAGGCTTAGAAAGACGCTATAGGCTTTTCTCGCAATGGTATTCCACAACTCATCCATGCCCCACATCCCATTATCCAAAAAGGCACGCAGGTACGAAGGCTCATTCGATTCCCACCCTGCGTGCAATGCCTGTGCTTCTGTGAGAATCAGGCCAAGATCAGGCTGTTGAAGGTGGAGTCTTTCAGCATCCTCAAGCAGGCGTTCCCAGGACGTAAGCATCTCAGTAATAAGTTCATGATAAATCGCGCACTCAAGTGTCAGTCCCTTGCGAAGCGGGTGGCAGCGGAGAGTTGTCACAAGGCGGTTGGCTTCGATCATCGTCGCAAGACGGAATTCACTATCGGCATCCAGCAATTTGACCCGACCAATTTCCCCGAGATAAAGCCGCACAGGATCTTCAGAAAGTTCAGCGGCGACTGCCGGATTTTTCAGATCAAGCACATCATCAATTAGTTCTTCTTCCTGCTGGGCAAGCACACCAATATCAGGGTCGCCCACCTCATCTCCCATGATCACTAAACCCTCCAAATCATTCAACCCAGTCAACATCTCATTCGGGTTTTCCGCGCGATGATCTTCCAACAACAGGTCTTCCATTCCCTCGGAGCCTGACATGATGTTGTTCGTGCGTTTTTCCATTAGCGATGCAGATCGTCTCTTTATGGCAGCCAACTTCCCTTTCTTACCAGACGCCATCATTCAAAAATTGTTACGCGTGTTCCCACATCAATCCATCCGCTTTAGAGACATCTTTCGAGATGCCTGATCCAAATCCCTCAATAGTCTTGTATGTTGTAACACCAGATCCTGGTAGGAAGCCGCGCGCAAATCGCCACCCTGATACGCTTCTTCCTGTAAAAACCTTAACTGATTTAGATTTTCGCCAGCAGCCACGCGGCGTAATTTTATTACACCACGCAGCAGTTCCTCAAGCATTTTCTCTTCTGCACGTTCAAGTTTTTCGGTCTGCGCGACCAATTCCCGCGAAAGGCTCTGCAATGACTCAGGGACGGCATCCACGACGAACTCATGATGTTCAGTCTTATCCTGTTCCAGTGCCTCGCGGATCAACCCAAACAGCATCTGATAATCTGTATATTCAAAATCATGTGCAGTCAACGGAATCAACCCGTACTCCTGCAACAGCCTGTCGAGGCGATAGAGCAACGCAGGCTTTTCGAACAACACACCGATGATATATGCCTCCACTTTTTTATTGGATGAAATCGACACAGCGACATTGGATTTTTCGGCAGCCTGCCTTTCACTACTTTGTAATCGTTTCTGCCGTCTTATGCGCGGGACTTGTGGCTGCATACCCACCAGAGCGCGTTCATCCACCCGCAGCATTCGCGCCAGTTGCTGGCGATATGTATCACGCTCCAATGCACTGGGAAGGTCTTCGATCAATGGAACGACTTGCGCGGCAATCTGATTCTTTACCTTGGGGTCATTAATATTTTGTCCGGAAGCGAGAGTCTCCATCACATGCGTGACAATTGGCTTGGCTTTCTCGATCAGGTGCGCCCATTCATTTTTATCGCGCACCACAATTTCATCAGGGTCCAAACCATCAGGGATGGATGCAACGCGCAAATCCGCTTGCAGGCGGGCCTCGTTACGCAACAGACCTTTCGCATCAAAACCAAGTTCGCCTTCGCGATCCATTGCAGAGCGCGCCGCGTCCAAGCCGCGTAAAACAGCTTTTTGACCGGCCGTGTCCGGATCCAGCGCAAGGATCACCTTACGAGTGAATCGTTTCAGCAGTCGCAGCTGGTCTTCAGTCAACGCTGTGCCCATCGGTGAAACGACGTTTTCATATCCCGCTTGGTGTAAGGCAATAACATCCAAATAACCTTCAACAATCACAGCCTGGTCAGCAGTCCGTATCGGTTTACGCGCTCGATCCAGCCCGTAGAGCAGGTGTCCCTTCGAAAAGACCGGCGTTTCAGGTGAATTTAGGAATTTAGGAATATCGTCCGGGTCGATGATGCGCGCGCCAAAACCAGACATTTTCCCGTTTTCATCTCTGATCGGAATCATAAGCCTGTTCCTGAAGCGGTCATAATACCCACCGCTGTCGCGCTCAGAGATCAAGCCTGCATCGAGCAGGTCCCGCTGCGAGTAGCCGCGTTTGGTGAAATAAGTCAGGGCTGAGTCCCACGCGTCCGGAGCATAGCCCAAGCCAAAGGTCTCGATAGATGCATCTGTTAATCCGCGTTGGCTGCGTAAATAATTCAGGAGTTCTACGTTGGCAAGCAGATGACGACGATAGAAGATCAGCGCGTCTTCAAGTAGTTTGCGGAGGTTGTCGAAGGCTTCCCGTTGTTCGGGTGTTTCCTTTATATAGGCAGGGATTTCCACGCCCGCGCGCGCTGCAAGTTTATTCAATGCATCCTTGAAATCAAGGTTCTCGCGCTTCATCACAAACTTGAAGATGTCGCCGCCTTCGTTGCATTGACCGAAACAGCGCCATGTCCCAGACTCGGGCCAGACCACAAACGCAGGTGTTTTCTTATTTTCATGGAATGGGCAAAAACCTGTGTAGTTCTTGCCTGCATGGCGCAGTTTGACACCAGCCTCGGAGACGAGGTCCACAATGTTTATGCGGGATTTGATTTCGTCAGTAGCGGACATGGTGCAGTTGATTATAGGCTTGGTTTTATAGAATGGCAAATAGAAGTTCGCTTGTGATTATTTTTCACCGCGAAGGAACGAAGTGCGCGAAGTTTTTTGAATGTCGCGAAGCATACCCAATGGGGACGGCCTGACATTCTTTGAAATGTGAGTTTCGGCGGGTTGCCCTTTCAGGACGCTTCGCAGCAAACCCGCTCTACGAACACTTTGTTAATAATAAACGAAACAATGAATGAATTTCTACGACAAAATCAAAAGCGACACCGCGAAGCGTAAGCGTGTCGCGCTACAGAAGTGAATCAGGAATTTGGCTGCTGAAGATTTCCAACCAAACCCAGTTCTGGCGCGATCCTTCGCATGGCTTGAATTACATTTCCAACATGTTCCCACAGTTCGATGCCGAATTCCTGCGCGGCATGTTCCATTTCGACGCGGGACGTGCCAGCGGCAAAGGCTTTATCTTTCCATTTTTTCTTAACTGACGATGCTTCAAGATCATACAACGAACGCGAGGGGCGAACTAAAGCGACTGCCGTAATGAGTCCCGTAATTTCATCACAGGCACAGATGGCTTTGCGTCTTATTGTGTCGCGTGGCACGCGTTCGCGTAAGTGATCAGCATGACTCAAAATATCCTGAATGATCTCTTCAGGAACGCCACGTTCGCGTAGAATCGGCGCGCCGTCCTGTGGATGTTGTTCGAGCGTGGGGTGTATCTCCCAATCGAAATCGTGGAGCAGACCGATCGATCCCCATGACTCAGGGTCTTCGCCGAATTTTTCAGCATAGAAACGCATAGCAGCTTCGACCGAAAGCATATGCTTCACAAGACCTTCATTTTTTACATATTCTCGAACAAGGGCTAAAGCTTCATCGCGGGTCATATTAACACCTTCATAAATGGATGTCATTGCGAGGGTTGAGACGCGAAGCGTCGAAATCCCGAAGCAATCTCAACTAACCTACAAAATTTAAGTTGAATGAAATTCTGAGATTGCTTCGACCCCTTGATTTCGATACGCCCATCGCAAAAAACGCTCAGGGCTACTCAATCAGCGGGGTCTCGCAATGACATTAGATACTTGTCGAAGTTTCCAATCCATATTGTGCTGTGAGTTCATCGAGCAGGACCTCTACTTCATCGAGGAAGTGATCGAGTCCATTGGCGTGTTCCTCGATGCCTTCACTGGTGAAACCCAACTGACCACCAACAGCGCGCCACGAGTCTTGAGCGTGACCAGGCAACACATCGGCGGCGAGGGTCCAGGTTTGCAACAACGGCCACAGGGCAGCATGAGGGTTCTCACCTGCGAGGATCGACTGAATGGCTTTCTCGTAATAATTTACGCGTGAGGGATGAATACGTGGATCTACATTGGTGTTCTGCATCGCAGATTCAAATGCGAGTTTCCATTGGGGGAGCCATTCATTAATGATGGATGGATCCAGCGTGGATGCACCCAGCAGGCCGATCAATCCATCATTCATTCCTGGACGTTGAGCTGTTTCCGCTCTCGACGCGAATTCCAACAGAAGGCGGCGTTCCTGCAACGGCGGTCCCGAAAGTTCTGCCACTGCATTCACCGCATGATACAGCGACTTCATGTATTGCTCAACATCTTTTGGTGTAACCACATCACCAACTGCAAGTAATTCCCTCCAAATCTGACGCGCCTGCGCAAGCAATAAACGTGAACGATGTAATGCAGGCGCAGGAGCATTGAATTCAAACCCTGCTCGCAAGCCCGCCTGCACAAACTCGAAGAATTTTTCACGTTCGAAGAGAAGCATGGGATCATACATTTCCCAGCCCAGCCATGGATCCATGCGCAACTCGCGCGGCTTCTTGAACTCTGCCCTGGCGCGATGGCTGATATCCACATGGAAATCAGGCGTGAGCTTGACAAATTCGCGGCGGTGAAGAGGTTCATTAGCGTGAACGAAGATCACATCAATATCAGCGGTGCCTCCGAGCAAGGGATCGGTCTCTTCCGAGGCAAGCGAACCGGATAGATATGCAGCGATAATGTCGCGGTTATTGAAGGCACGTTCCTGCGCTGTTTCCTTGGCGATTCTGATCAATGATTCACGCGTGACTCGCATAAATTATTCCTCTCGCCCTGAGCGGAGGGACTGAGTGCAAGTCGAAGTCCCGTAGACGAAGGGTGGGTTTCAAATAAAGTTTATATATCCATGATACACGCGCTTCGTCTACGGGACAGGACATCGCTGTCCCTCCGCTCAGCGCGAGGGGTTAATCGGGCAGAGGCAATGCCTGTTGAAACGGAGGCAGGCTGAGGCTTTGTCTGATGCGGCTCTCTATCTGCTTCAAATGCTCAGGATTTTGAACAATATTCAGGTTGTTTGAATCAATCGTTAGCACAGGTGTGTGGTCAAAAGGCTTTGAGAAAAAGTCATCGTAGGCAATGTTAAGATCATTGATGTATGAACGCTCCATCTGGCGTTCATAGGGACGGTCGCGCTGGGCAATGCGCTGCATAAGTGTGTCTGTTGTGGCTTGTAGATATACGAGCAGGTCAGGCTTTTGGATTTTCTCCGCAAGCGCTTCATGCACTTTGTAGTACATGTCGAGTTCGTCGCCTTTCAGGTTGATGCGCGCAAAGAGCGCATCTTTGGCAAAAGTGTAATCGGCGAAAAGATTTTTCCCGGTAGAGAGCATGTCAGGTACAGTTCGGCGTTGTTGATGATAACGACTCAGCAAAAAGAATATCTGGGTCTGGAATGCATAGCGATTACGATCGGCGTAAAAATCAGAAAGGAAAGGGTTCTCTTCAAAGACTTCAAGAAGTATTTCAGCGTTGAAAGCAGATTGCAGAAGACGGGCCAGAGTGGTCTTGCCAACTCCGATAACCCCTTCAATGGCAACATACATGCACAGGCTCCAGGAGTAAGGTGGGTCGCCGCTTGTCTCATCAGTAAGCAATCTTTGAATAGTTTCGCAGGCTAAAATTCAAATTTATAGTTTATCCAATTATGCGGCACTCTGTAAGGATACCATAGAAGATGAAAGAAGAAGGAGGAAAAGAATGAAACCGCAAGCTGTTGCCAGCAGGGATATGACTGTATACTTACCCTATGGAACTCACCATTGAAAACATCGAATTCCTGTTATTGATCGCCGCGTTGGTTGCCATGTTTGCGCAGCGCGTACGGATCCCTTACACTGTTGGGTTGGTCCTGGCAGGAATTGCTCTTTCGTTTTTTCCATTCGGACCTCGGCTTGAATTAAGTAAGGAACTTATCTTTACCGTTTTGCTCCCGCCATTGATCTTTGAAGCAACGTTATTCATCCGCTGGCGCGAGTTGATTTATAACCTGCCTATTATTCTTTTATTTGCCACGATCGGTGTGGTTTTTTCAGCAATATTGACAATTGCCGGCATGGTCTATCTCGCAGGCTGGGCATGGCAAAGCGCGGTGTTATTCGGTATATTGATCGCAGCAACTGATCCTGTCTCAGTGATCGCAACATTCAAGGAGGCAGGCGTGCATGGGCGCTTGCGCCTGTTGGTAGAGGCAGAGAGTTTATTCAATGATGCAACTGCAGCAGTTGGGTTCGCCGTTGCGCTTGCCATTGTTACGGGGAATAATATTTCCGTGCAAACAACTTTTCTGAATACAGCCTATTCAATTTTCGGTGGTTTGATAATCGGTGCGCTATGTGCGGCAGTGATCCTGCTGCTCACACACACTACTGATGACCATCTTGTTGAACTAACCCTGAGCACTGTTGCTGCCTATGGATCATTCCTGATCGCGGAGGATTTACATGTTTCAGGAGTGCTCTCCACACTTACAGCCGGGATCCTGGTGGGCAATTTTGGCTTGCCATACGCATATTCAGATAAAGGGCGAGCGTTCATCATGGATTTCTGGGAGTTCATGGCATTCATCGCAAACTCGATCATTTTCTTTTTGATCGGCGTCAGCCAGGCAAATCAAATTTCCCTCAGCACGCTCCTGCCTGTGACTGTTGCAATTCTTGTTGTCACGCTCGGGCGGGCAGCAGCCATCTATCCGCTGAGCGCGCTGTTCGATAAATCAAGACTGAAAATAGACAGGAATCATCAGCATATATTGTTCTGGGGCGGTCTGCGCGGCGCGCTGGCGTTGGCTCTCGCACTTGGGTTACCGCCAGAACTCGAATATCGCGAGCAGATCATCACTGCCGCATTTGGAGTTGTGGCATTCTCCATCTTTGTGCAGGGAGTGACAATGACGCCGCTATTACGAGGGCTGAAGGTATTGTCATCCGTTTCGGCTCCCACACAGCCCGTGGAAAATGTAGAAACGGGAAGTGAGAAGTAAAAAATCAGGCCCTATCGTTTTTAACGGGCAAGCCAAAACCTCTACCACGAATACTTCGACAGGCTCAGTACAAGTTGCACGAATTCACGCGAATTGTTCAAATTTTATTCGCGAAAATTCGCGTCATTCGCGGCAAGAAACGATCCTCCATGTTCAATTCTGCCTAAAACAGAAGAGCCAAAATTAGTTCACCAAATTGTGGAAGAAATGGACAAGTGCTGCCATGCCTTTCTTCCAGGTGGGCAGATGCAGTTTCTCATTTGGTCCATGGAAGTTATCATCATACAGCGAGAACCCGGTCAACACTGAGTCAACTCCCAGGATTTCTTTGAACATCAACACAGCACCAATCCCTCCACCAGATCTTTGAAAGATAGGTTCTTTTCCAAAAATGATTTGAAGAGCATTCTTCATAGCAATGACTTCGGGAGATTTGCGATTGGTAATGACAGCGGGATTGCCAATAAAAAATTGAAGATCCCATGTTACTGTCGGTGGAAGATTCGTTTCCAAATATTGCCTGAATTGTCGATGCACTTCGTTTGGATCCTGATCTGGCACAAGGCGGAACGAAAAGCCGGCAACTGCCTTAGCTGGGATGGCGGTTTTCGGCTGCCCCGCTTGAAACAGGACAACTTCCAAGGTTGGGCGCGCACCGATCCGTTCAGCAGGGATGAACTCTGGCTCACCCCACAACGCGGGCGCGCCGGAATGTTTCAGCAGAAACGCCTCGTCGAATGGAAGTTTTGAGAGTTCAGCGTGTTCTTCCTCATCAATCTTTCGAACCTTATCGTAAAAGCCCGGTAAAGTCACATGCCCATGTTCATCATGCAGGTCCGCAATCAATTTGCTCAATACGTGAATCGGATTTTGAATCACGCCGCCATATTCGCCCGAATGGATATCCTGACTTGGACCATAAATCTCCAACTTGAAACCCACGCCTCCCCGCAGGGAATAACATATCGAGGGCGTCTCGGCGTCGGGCATGCCGCCCGCGTCGGTGTTCAGGGAAAAGTCACAAGCCAGTTTTTCGCGATGAGCAATCAGGAAATCATTCAAATGTTTCGAGCCAATCTCCTCTTCACCTTCAATCAAAAACTTGATATTGATCGGTAGATTTTCGGATTTCACAATGGCTTCCACGGCATTCACTGCTGCGAGTGTCTGTCCTTTCATATCTGAAGCGCCGCGTGCGTATAAGTTTTCATCGCGAATGACAGGCTCAAACGGTTTGCTTTTCCAATCATCCACAGGCTCAGGAGATTGGACATCATAGTGTCCGTAGATCAATACTGTGGGAGCTGACGCGCCGCCATTCAGCCATTCACCATAAACAACAGAATGCCCCGCGGTGGGGAGTATCTCTACATTATTGATTCCCATGGAACGAAGCTTATTCGCAAGCCAATTGGCAGCTTTATCCATTTCATTTTTATATGCAGGATCATTTGAAATGGATGGGATGCGCAGGAGGTCAATCAAATCTCCCTGGAATCTGTCATAATGTTCTTCCAGGTATGTCAATGCGAGGGATTGGGTCATTGCTTCCTCCTCAGGAATACATCAATCAAGTATAACGGCAAACTATTCGATATTCATTTTCATACGCAGAGCCTGAAAGAAGAAAGAGGAAAGATGTGCAAATCTTCTTCTTTCCCACCTACGCTTGCGTGCGGTGCAAGTGTCTTTCTTTTGTTACGCATTCAACTTCATCGTCAAAACTGGTTATGCATCTTCGATCTGTCGCTTTCGAACAAGAGGTAACGCGCCGACAGTCAAAACAATGATTCCCATAACCATGAGAGGCGTGGGACATAAGAATATAAAAGCAAGAAAGCCTTCCCAATCACCTTGTCGCTCGAATTGTATTGAAGTCGCTCCAAAAGCAGTAACGCATCCGATCAGGAAAACCAGCCCACCTCCCAGTGTCAATCCCCAGCTCAGGCATGAACTCGATGGTGGACTTTTTTGATCGGGCGGGGATGAAAACTGACCTGGCTCAACGTTCGGTAGTTCTTCATCGTTGATCACGCCGGTTCTCCGCGTAGCTCTTCCTGTTTCTTGAATTGGCTCATGTACAGGTCATAATAGAAGCCCTCGTTTGCCAGTAATTCATCGTGCTTGCCGCGTTCGATGATCTGACCATCTGTCAATACAAGGATCACATCTGCATTTCGAATGGTGGACAGGCGATGGGCAATGACAAACGCGGTGCGGCCCTTGAGCAATTCATCGAACGCCTTTTGGATGAGACGCTCGGTTCGCGTGTCCACGCTGGAAGTTGCTTCGTCCAAAATGAGAATCTTCGGGTCTGACAACGCCGCGCGCGCAATGGACAGTAACTGCCGTTGTCCCTGGCTCAAGCCTGAACCGCGTTCGCCCAAAACAGTCTGATATTTTTCCGGCAAACGCTCGATGAACGAATCTGCATTCGCGAGTTTGATGGCGGCGATCACTTCTTCGTCTGTCGCGTTTGGCCGCCCAAAGCGAACATTCTCCATCACGCTCTGACTGAATAAAAATGTGTCTTGTAGCACGATACCAATTTGCTCACGGAGTGATTTCATCGAGACGTCGCGAACATCCATGCCATCAATCTTGACTGAGCCACTGGTCACATCGTAGAAGCGCGGAATAAGATTGATGATAGTCGTCTTGCCCGCGCCAGTAGGACCGACGATGGCAATGGTTTGCCCTGGCTGCGCAGTAAATGAGACATCCTTCAACACAGGAATCCCATCTTCATAAGAATGAGTTGCATTTTCGAACTCAACCAAGCCTTTGATCTCTGGCATCTCTTTCGCAGCAGGCTTATTGTTCACCGCGGGCTTTTCGTCAAGAATGGTGAAGATGCGCTCTGCACCCGCAATGGCATTTTGAATATTCGTCCAAAGAACCGCGATCTGTTGAATCGGCTGGTTGAAGCGTTGGACATAGCCGAGGAAGGTCACGACCAGACCAAGCGTAACTGTTGTGCCTAGGAGGGTTTGGCCTGTAAGTAAGTACCATCCACCCACGCCTGTGACAACTGCCAGTGCGACGTAGGAGAATGCTTCCAACGTTGGGGCAAGTGCAGAAGTGTATGCCACGGCGCGCACGTTGGCGTCACGGTTCGCGGCGTTGACTTCCTTGAACTGTTCGATGTTTTCATCTGCACGGTTGAAGGCTTGCACTTCACGTACCGCAGCTATACTTTCCTGCAATTCTGCATTGACATTACCGATCTCTTCGCGCGAAACGCGGAAAGCCTTACGCGCCTGTTCGGAGAAATAATATGTGGCAAGGAACATGATCGGCGCAACTGCCAGAGAAAGTAATGCAAAGGGCAGGTTGGTTGTCAGCATGTTGTAGGATACCCAGACGAGCAATAAGATTCCACTGAACACATTCACTAACGCGAAGGAAAATGCCTGTTCAATCGCGGTTGTATCATTGGTGATGCGACTCATCAAATCGCCCGCTTCATGCTCGGAGTAATAACTCAGGGAGAGTTTATGCAATTGTTTGAACACTTCCACGCGCATCACGCGCAGGACATGTTGACCTGTCCATGCCATGGTGAAGAAGGTCGCGCCTGTCAACACAGAGCTGAGGACAAATAATGTGAGCATGATCACAATAAGACGCGTTAATCCTTCAATGCGTTGATCACTGGTCATATTTGCAGGATCGGGGGTTTCGAATCCGCCAAAGGTATACGCGTTATAAACCAGTTTACGAGTGAACGATAATGTGGATGGATCGTCTGTGGTGAGGTAACAGCTTGAAGTAGTTTGGGCTTGAGAATCAGCCTGAGGGGCGAACGATCCGAATCCTTCAAATGCAGATGCACCCGCGGGGACAAGGAAACAATCCGTTGCCTGACCCGTCAATTCGGGAGTCGTCACTTGAGTCCAGGTAGAAACAACGACGAAGAGAACTGCCAGCGCGATCATGTACCAATACTGTACGAAATATTTGCCGAGGCGCGCCAGCGTTTCGCTCAGGTTGCGCGGTTTGATCGTTTCTTTATTAAGCATTTCGCCAAAGCGCATCATAGTGTCACCATCCCCATTTCAATCATGTCATTGCGAGGGCGGAGCCCGAAGCAATCTCCCGTTTGATGGGAAAATCCAATTGAGGAGTCTCCGCCATTTAAGAGGAGATTGCTTCGTTGCAAGGAACGCTCCTCGCAATGACACTGGAAATTTTTATTTTTCATGTTCATACAATTAACCTTGAACGCTCTGTATTTCAGGTAAAAGTTGTGAGTTATAAATTTCCGCATAGATTGCGCTGTCTTCCATCAGGTCTGCGTGTACCCCCTGTGCAACGATCTCGCCTTTGTCAAGGACAAGGATCTTATCAGCATTGATCACGGTGCTGATGCGCTGTGCAATGACAAAGGATGTGCGACCCATCATCAAAGTGTCGAGCGCCTTTTGAATCTGTGCCTCGGTGTTGAGATCCACACTGGAGGTTGAGTCGTCGAGGATGAGGATGCGCGGGTTGAGGAGCAAGGCGCGGGCGATGGCGACGCGTTGTTTCTGTCCACCACTTAATGTCTGACCGCGTTCACCAACATGTGTGTTGTAGCCATCGGGGAATGACATGATGAAGTCATGCGCGGCAGCGGCTTTCGCGGCGGTTTCGATTTCGGTTTGCGTTGCATCGGGTTTACCGAATGCGATGTTCTCGCGTATCGTGCCGCTAAACAAAGTTGTTTCCTGTAAAACAATTCCAATTTGCGAACGAAGCGAGTCAATCGTTACGTCGCGCAGCTCATATCCATCAATCGTAATCCTGCCTTCACTGGGGTCATAGAAACGCGGCAGCAGGTTGATGATCGTCGTCTTACCTGAGCCCGTCGCGCCGAGCAAGGCAATCGTTTCACCCGGTGTTGCCTCAAACGAAACGTTGTTCAGCACAGGCTCGCCACCGCTGAAATAACGGAAGGTCACATTCTCGAATTTGACGTTGCCCTTCACGTCAGGGAGTTTGACTGCATCAGGCTTATCCACGATGTCTGACTTCGCGTCGAGAATTTCAAAGATGCGTTCAGCAGATGCGCCCGCCTGTCCCATTTGCGTGATGATCATACCGAACATCATGACGGGGAAAAACAGATACATCAGGTAGAGTGAAAACTCCTGCCATGCGCCGAGGCTGAGGGTGCCAGCAATGATTTGCTGTCCACCCACATTTAGAATGGCAGCTTGACCGAGATTCGCCACCAGGAACACAAACGGGAACAT
>JAKEFL010000136.1 GCA_022616105.1 Anaerolineae bacterium
AACATAGAACGATCCACATTGAAGATATGCTGCAATTGAATGAAACGGAATATCCAGATAGTGTCGCTCTCCAAAAACGTCTCGGACACCGGACTGCGCTTGCCGCGCCACTGTTGCGTGAGGGAAATGCCATCGGCGCAATTGTTATTCGCCGGAACGAGGTGCATCCATTTTCCCGGAAGCAAATTTCATTGTTGGGGACTTTTGCAGATCAAGCCGCGATCGCCATCGAGAATGTGCGGCTCTTCACCGAGACTCAGCGCCTGCTCAAGGAGACCGAGCAACGCGCGGCTGAACTGCAAATCATCAACAGCGTGCAGGAAGGGCTTGCCTCCAAACTGGATGTACAGGCGATCTACGACCTGGTCGGCGACAAGATCCGCGATATCTTCCACGCGCAGGGAACGGCGATTTATCTCTTCGACCATGAAAGGGATTGTCAGGATACGCCGTACTGCTTTTTGAAAACGCGCTTCGCCATTGAAACTCATCCATACTCAGACATCTCCAAATTGATGATAGATACCCTCCAGCCCAGAATTTATCGAACCGTGCAGGAGTACCGCGCGCTGGGCGGGACAATCCTTGAAAATCAGGATGAATACAAATCGGGCATGTATGTGCCATTGATGGTTGGCAGGGAGATCAAAGGCATGATCGGCATCGCAAATCTGGACAAGGAAAATGCCTATAATGAATCGGACTTGCGCCTGCTGACCACTCTCGCCAACTCGATGAGCGTCGCGCTCGAAAACGCCCGCCTCTTCGACGAGACCCAGCGCCTTTTCAATGAAGCGCAGGAAGCCCGCGCCGCCGCCGAACAAGCCAATGAAGCCAAAAGTTCTTTTCTTGCCACGATGAGTCACGAGATCCGCACACCGATGAACGCGGTCATCGGCATGAGCGGCTTGCTTATGGATACCGAACTGGACAAGGAACAACGCGACTACGCCGAAACCATCCGCAATTCGGGCGATGCGCTTCTCGCCATCATCAACGATATTCTCGACTTCAGCAAGATCGAAGCAGGCAAGATGGATGTGGAGCACCAGCCCTTCGACCTGCGCGAATGCGTCGAATCCGCGCTGGACCTGACGGCCAGCCGCGCCATCGAAAAAGGACTCGATATCGCCTATATCATGGACGACGATGTGCCAGCAGGCATCAAAAGCGATGCGACCCGCCTGAGGCAGATTCTCATCAACCTGCTCAGCAATGCCATTAAGTTCACGGAAACGGGAGAGGTGGTGTTGACAGTTAGTGTTGACAAGGAAAAGAGTAAACAAGTAGACACAACACATGTATCACCTGTCCACCTGTCTACGTATTTACGTTTCTCCGTCCGCGACACCGGCATTGGCATTTCAGAAATGCACATGAGTCGACTTTTCCAATCCTTCTCGCAAGCCGATTCATCAACCACGCGCAGATTTGGCGGCACAGGTCTGGGTCTCGCCATTAGCAGGCGTCTCGCTGAAATGCTTGGCGGCGAAATGCATGCCGAAAGTGAAGGCATTGGCAAAGGTTCAAAGTTCTTCTTCACGATGAAAGCCGAACCTGCCAAAGTCACCGAACGAAAAACTTCACGCGATATCAAGGACATCCAGTCCGTTCTGAATAATAAACGTGTCCTCATTGTGGATGACAACGCCACCAATCGCCGCATCCTTATGCTTCAAACCGAGAAGTGGGGCATGATCCCGCGCGAGACAGCAGATCCTCGCGAGGCTCTGCAATGGATCAAAGATGGGGAACACTTTGACCTCGCTATTTTCGATTTGCAAATGCCCAAAATGGATGGCGTCATGCTCACGCGCGAAATCCGTAAACTGCGCGACGAAAAATCATTGCCTATCATTCTTTTGACTTCGCTGGGCAGACGCGAGATCGACGCGGATGATCTGGACTTCGCTGCATACCTGACCAAACCCCTCAAACCCTCGGCTCTTTACGACGCCCTGGCTGCACTCTTCGCCACAAACCTCATCTCATCGAAAATTGATTCCGCCACATCGTCCGCGCAGGGGAAACTCATCATGGACGCGGAACTTGGCAGGAAACATCCCTTGCGCATCCTGCTTGCAGAGGACAATGCTGTGAATCAAAAACTTGCCTTACGTATCCTTGAGCAAATGGCATACCGCGCTGATGTTGCATCCAACGGCATTGAAGCAGTAGAATCCATTGAACGTCAAACGTATGATGTGATTTTGATGGATGTGCAGATGCCCGAAATGGATGGCCTCGACGCCACTCGTGAAATCCGCAAATTGCTCAAAGCCACACAGCCGCACATCATCGCCATGACCGCCAACGCCCTGGAAGGCGACCGCGAAATGTGTATCGCCGCCGGGATGGATGATTACATCTCGAAGCCCATTCGGGTCAATGAACTGGTGGAAGCGTTATTGAAAGCGGAGAGAAAAAATTAACCGCGAAGACGCGAAGGGCGCAAAGTTTTCTTCATGAAGCGAAGAGTCTTCGCGCTCTTCGTCGCTTCGCGGTTCAAAGAGGAGATGTCATGCCCCTAATTGACAAAGCCACCTTCGACGAACTCAAACAGATGTCTGGCGCCGATTTCATCAATGAATTGATAGACGCGTTCCTCGACGATGCACCAAACATGATACAGAATATACAAACAGCGCTTGATACAAAAGATGTAGAGTCGTTTCGGCGCAATGCACATTCGTTGAAATCCAATGCCAATACATTCGGGGCAACAGAACTTGGCGTGCTTGCAAAGGAATTGGAATTTATGGCGAAGGAAAACAATCTTGATATCGGGAACAGGCTTGAGGTCCTGAAAGATGCGCTTGATAAAGTCGCAGAAGAATTAGAGGGAATGCGCGCATGAAGTCTGCACATGAGCCGGGTCATCTTCTGGTTGTGGACGATAATAAGGTGAACCGTATCCTGCTTTCACGCGGTCTGGAACAACAAGGGCATCAAATCGACACCGCCGAAAATGGAAAGCAGGCTCTGGAAAAATTACGCGCCGATTCTTTTGATCTGGTTCTGCTTGATATTGAGATGCCTGAGATGAATGGCTATCAGGTACTCGAAACCTGTTTGCAAGACCCTGAACTTCGAGATATTCCCATTATCATGACCTCTTCGCTTGATGAAATTGATAGCGTCGTCAAATGCGTGGAGCTGGGTGCAGAAGATTACCTCAACAAACCCGTGAACCCCATATTATTGCGCGCGCGCGTGAACGCCAGTCTTGAAAAGAAACGGTTGCGCGATGAGCAGAGAAAACTATTCCGCACTTTCGCTACAAAAGAAGTTGCGGATGAGTTATTAAGATCAGGTTTTTCACTCGGCGGCGAATATGTCAATGCCAGCGTGATGTTCGCAGATATTCGTTCGTTTACAACGATTGGAGAAAAGCAGGAGCCTGCTGATACGATTGAACTGCTCAATAATTATTTTGCTTTGATGTTCGATGCCATCGTCAACAATCATGGAATGGTGAATCAATTGGAGGGCGATGGGTTCATGGCGATTTTCGGCGCGCCGATTTACTATGAGGGTCATCGTGAACATGCGGTGCGTGCCGCGCTTGAAATGATTGAGATGCTCAAAGTCTTCAATATTGAACAAGCCGCGCAGAATAAAGTGCAGATCAAAATCGGCATTGGCATTGCATCTGGCAGGGTAATTGCCGGTTATACAGGCACGCAGCATCGCGCGACCTATACTTGTGTTGGTGATACTGTCAACATTGCCGCGCGCATCGAAAAGCATACAAAAGAAACCCAAAGACCTATTTTGATCGATCAATATACAAAAGAACGTCTGCCAAAGGATATCGAAGTTGAAGCGCTGGGTCCCGTTTTATTCCAGGGGAAGCAAAGACCGATTTATATCTTTGCAGTGAAGGGATGAATGTCATTGCGGCTTTTCTTTTATAATTCATCTTATGCAGGCTGATCGTTTCTTTGAGCGGAGCATTCCGCTTTTATTTTTGATTGTCACAATCGTCGCGTATGGTTTACTGCTCCCACTCACAGGTTTTTATTGGGATGACTGGCCCTTTGCCTGGATTGCGAAATTTCTTGGTCCACAGGAATTCTTCCCTGCCTTCGCGGGAGTCCGCCCTTTCCTGGCGCCGATCTTCTTTGTGACGACAAGCCTGATCCCGCCTGTTCCCATTTACTGGCAGATATTTGCTCTTATCATTCGTTTCCTTTCCGGACTTTCAGCCTGGTTCGCGTTAAATCAGATCTGGCCCCACCACAAGCGACAGGTCCTCATCGTATCCTTGTTATTTCTTGTTTTTCCGGGCTATAGTCAGCATTGGGTCGCGCTCACACATATCAACCAGGAGTGGATTCCGTTTATTTTTTATCTTCTGTCTTTTAGTTTCACCGCACGCGCGCTTCGTAAGCAACATGTCACCCCTGCACTTGCGCCAGGCGCAAGTGTTGCGAGGGCTGGTGGTCGAGACGCAAGCAGTCGAGACCTAGCCCGAAGCAATCTCCCATTTAATGGACAGAGCCCTATCGAGCAGAATGCTCCTTTTAACCGGAGATTGCTTCGCCCCATAGTGGCTCGTAATGACACGATCATTGCTCTTCTCTTATTAATCGCAGGAGTTTTTCCTACAGAATATTTCATTGGGCTTGAGCCAATGCGCTTCCTGTTCATTTGGGTAATTCTCTCAGAACACATCAATGGATTTCGGCAAAGGTTCCTTCAAACGATAAAACACTGGTCGCCTTATCTTCTCATCTGGCTTGCGAACACGGCCTGGCTGGCTTATTTCTATACAATCGGATCGTATGAGTCTTATGATGTTGAAGTTGTCACCCAACCTATGACGATGTCCTATTTCTTCTCCAGCATCGTCGAAGCCATATGGAAGGCGGGTTTTTACATTTGGGGTCAGGTGATCGTTTTAAGTACGGACGCCATCACCGCGCCAACATCCCTCCTCACCCTCACCCTCATCCTTCTTTCCTTCTTTCTTCTTTCCTTTTATTTTCTCAAACATTCATTTACACACTCATCAGCCTCAGGATTCGCCTTGCAGGCAATCCTCATCGGCTTTATCGGCATTCTGCTTGGCCGTATCCCTTCCTTTGCGGCCGGGCTGCCTCTCACACTTCAGTCCAGTTATGACCGTTTCATGATCTCAATGATGTTGGGTGGGAGTCTGTTTATTACAGGATTGATAGAGTTGATCATAAAGGGTGTCCGTATCAAAACTTATCTATTCGCTCTGCTAATCGCGCTGGGCATTGGGCAACAATTCTTCAACGCCAATATCTTTCGCAGAGACTGGGCAAGACAGCAGGAAATCTACTGGCAGCTTGCATGGCGGATTCCTGCAATGGAACCTGGCACAGTGCTTCTAACTGACCAAATGCCAATCGATTACGAGACCGATCTTTCATTCACCGCGCCCATCAACTGGATGTACGCGCCCGATTACACCCGGTCTGATTTACCGTATGCTCTGCTTTATGTGGAAAAGCGCCTTGGCGGATCCCTGCCTTCGCTTGAAACGAACACTAGTATTGATCTTTCTTTCCGCACAGTCAGCTTTAAAGGTTCTACTTCACAAACAATTGTGATCTACATGCCAAGAAACGGATGCCTGCGTGTGCTGAATCCAGAATGGGGAGATGAAATAACTTATAGCCACCAATCTCACTTCTTAGTGAATTCAATTCCACTTTCAAATCCCAGCTACATTAGCATGAATGCAGATGAAATTGCAAAATTGCCTTTTTTATCCGAACCGAATCACACATGGTGCTATTACTATGCAAAAGCAGAATTGGCTCGTCAGAAAGGTGATTGGTTTCAAGTGAATGATTTGATCAGTGAAGCAATATCACTTGGCTACCAGCCTGAAGATCCGTTCGAATGGCTGACATACATCGAAGCAAAGGCTATGATTGGAGACATCGAAGCTGCAGAAAAATTATCAGCTGATACATTCACACAGGATAAAGGAATCCGCGACGGGTTGTGTCAGGTTTGGAAACGGATTCAACTACAAGTCAATGTGGGAAGCGAAGCAGAGACGCGCGTAAATCAATTATTATCCGATTATCGTTGCGCGCGCTAAAATCCCTCTAATATCTCATCCCATAACTTGACGCGCTAAAAGGGTTGTGCTACCATCATTTACAGAGTGCCGCATAATTTTCTAAACTTAAACTTTGGATTTTAGTCCGCAAATCATTTTCAAAAGTTTAGTTACGCATGTGGAACATGCGTGAGACAAGCGGTAAACTTTGTTCGAGACTGAGGAGAAGACTATGACGCGTACAAAACGAGGCACAATGGTTGCCTCCATTCTTATGCTGGTTGTGATCGTCACTTCTGCATGTAACCAGCCATATTCACAGCAACCAAGTGTCACCAATACTCCAATTGATACAAGTTTGTTCGCCACACCAATCGGTGGAACGCCTGCTATTTCCATGAGTGATGTTGCCAATTTTGGAACACAGACAGCACTTGCACAACAAACTACAACAGCAGGGACACCGATATCTACTGGGGTTGGAGTTACAACTCAAGCCAGCGCAACTTCTACACCTAGCATTGGCATAACACCTCAAGCAACAAATACTGCGACTCTGGCTGTGAGTGGCACATTGCCCACATCGGCCCCAGTTGGTCAACGCCCTTCGACGTATACCTTGCAAAGAGGTGAGTTTCCTTATTGTATTGCGCGCCGCTTCGATGTTAACCCCGAAGAATTGCTATCCATTAATGGCTTGTCAGATGGAAGTATTTACTATCCGAATCTCAGTCTTAGGATCCCCCAGAGTGGCAGCTTCCCAGGCACCCGCGCCTTGCGAAGCCACCCAGCCACGTATACGGTTGCCGCATCCGATGAAACGATTAATAGCGTTGCCTGTCTTTTTGGTGATGTTGATCCCTCCGCGCTCGCACAAGCCAATGGCCTTTCTGTAGGTGCAGCGCTGACTGCCGGACAATCGTTGAGCATACCGTAGATGATCCAATCAAAGCAGATAAGCCCAGGCGTTTGCCTGGGCTTTTGTTTATAATTCAAGTAATATTTCAAAATAAAGGAAGCTACCATGCCTTTTGAGTTAATCAAATCAGATATCATCCTGCAAGGACGCGCTTTTAAAATCCGACGCGATACCCTAAGAACGTCCAGTGGACTTGAAACAAAACTTGAGATCATCGAACATGGTGGTTCTGTGGTTATCGTCCCTGTTGACCCTGAAGGCAATATTCTTTTCGTCCGTCAATATCGTCATGCCACAGGTCAGGATATGCTCGAACTTCCAGCCGGGACGCGTGATGGTAACGAGCCATACGAAGAGTGCGCTGCGCGCGAGATCCGCGAAGAGACAGGCATGGAGGCAGGCAAATTGGAAAAGGTCGGTGAATTTTTTCTCGCACCGGGATATTCGACAGAGTTCATGATGGTTTTTCTTGCAACACATCTGAAGCATAATCCGCTTGATGCTGATGAAGATGAGTTTTTATCTGTTGAAAAGATCCCGTTGCGAAAAGCGATGGAGATGGCACAAAGCGGAAAAATATTAGATGCCAAGTCGCTCGCTGCATTTTTGCTGGCAAAATCTTATTTGGAGAAATACCTTGACTAACTCAATGATGATTCTAATCGCAGGTCCATATCGTTCAGATACAGGTGACGATCCCGAAAAAATGGCTGCCAATGTACATGATATGGAGTCCTATGCTTTGCCAATTTTTCGTTTGGGTCATATCCCAGTATTGGGTGAATGGTTCGCGCTGCCATTGGTAAAACTTGCCGGCTCAACACAAATTGGCGATGAAGCATTCAATGAAATATTTCATCCAATTGCTGAAAGGTTATTGGATAAATGCGATGCTGTCTTGAGAGTCGGCAGTGCTTCACAAGGTGCAGACTTGATGGTTAAAACAGCAAAAGAAAAGGGATTACAGATCTACTATTCACTTGAAGAGATACCGAGTCAAACTAATAAACGTGAATTCGGGTTAGTAAATCGGGACGCAGAAAAACGCTGATTCACGCTGATCAGAAAAGAAAAATCTGCGTTTTCTGCGTTCATCAGCGTCCAGAATAAGGAGTTGTACGTATCCCGAACTGACGTTAATAGATAAACTTTTAGTTACAGCATTGGAACTCTCTGGCGATAATCGACAAAACAAAAAAGCTCCCGAAATCGGGAGCCTTTTACATCCATCAACAATTGCAAATGGCGATTATGATTCAATTGGCGCGGGCGCTGTCTTACGTTGGCGGAAGGTAATGCGGGCGCGGGTCAGATCGTATGGAGACATTTCCATTGCGACACGATCGCCCAATAAAATGCGGATATAGTGCTTGCGCATCTTGCCTGAGAGATAAGCCAATACTACGTGACCGTTATCCAGCTTCACCCGGAATTGTGTACCAGGCAAAGCCTCAACAACCACACCCTCTGCGCGAATTTTATCTTCTTCTTTTGCCATATTGCCTCTTTTCTATTCACCATCTCTGGTGAACGTACGCCGCTTAATACGACGGATTGCTTTCTTCTTTTCCATGCGGCGCTGTTCGCTCTTGGAGACGAACCAGCGTTTGCGGCGAACAGTGCTTAATACTCCACTCTTTACAACTTTCTTGCGAAAGCGTTTGAGAAGAGAATCCTGCGATTCGCCGTTACGTAAATTTACAGATGCCAAAACAAGTCACCTCCTTTCCGCATGGAAATAAAAAACTCTGCCTTCACGCAGAGTCGGTTGTGGACTATCTTCATTAAGAAAAAGAAACGACAAAATGATCATTGGATCAGACCGTACGCTTCACACTCCTCTTTTGTAAGATTGGGACGTATTTATGTCCATCAACCGAACTGCATGATTCATTATACACGATTCACGCGCGGATGAAAAGATGCCGCGCGTGGTATGTTAAAAGAAAAGCCCCTTGGCAATGACCTACTCTCCCAGGAGGTCGCCCTCCAAGTACCATCGGCGCTGACGGGCTTAACTACCGGGTTCGGGATGTTACCGGGTGTACCCCCGTCGCTCCAATCACCAAGGGACTATTTCACAAGTGAATGCTGAACAGTAACTGATAATATTTTTTGTGGAAGAGTAATAAGTTCTCCACATCACGGGATTCAGCCCTCGACCATTAGTACAACTTAGCTCAACACATTGCTGCGCTTACACTTGTTGCCTATATAGCAGGTGGTCTACCTGCGGTCTTACTCCATTAACTGGATTACAGGGATCTAATCTTGAGGCGAGTTTCCCACTTAGATGCTTTCAGCGGTTATCTCTGCCCGACGTAGCTACCCAGCAATGCCGTTGGCACGACAACTGGCACACCAGAGGTCAGTCCACTCCGGTCCTCTCGTACTAGGAGCAGCTCCTCTCAAATCCCTTACGCCCACAGCGGATAGAGACCGACCTGTCTCACGCATCTCCAAGTTACCTTGAAGACAGACTATACCACCACCTCTTTCGAGGCGCCGACGTATTATGGCGTTCATAAATTTTCTCTGATTACAAAGAAGGAGACGCCATCGAGAGTTCTGTTCGTACACTCAGTCGTTACGGGGGTACAAGATAACCCTTGCTCTCCAGAACGGCTCGCACACTCTCATAAGTGTGTTTGCGATTCTTGGTGTAGTTTAGGGTTTGAAAGACCTCCACTTTCGCACACCACCGCAGAAATACCTGCGGAGACGGTTCTGATTGACTCGTTATTTCATCAATCAATTGAAGCGCCATTTCAACTTGTTCGCGCTTCAAAATAACGTAAGGTTCAAGTAACTCCAACACTTTTCGTACTGGAGTAAACCCTTCTATGTCATACTCACTCATTCCATCATTTCTGTCTCGCACTGCGCCTACCTTCAAATTCTCATATAACCATTCTAGTATCGAACGATTCGAGGACCTTTGATAAAACGCCAGCGTAACCTTGATTTGAAATCCGTAAGCATAATCAGAACGCGGTTTAAGTTGGAACATAATGCTTCCATCGCCATCTAAAAAACCGGCGATGTATGCTAGAGTGGTATCTTGCATCTCGACCTTCCCACGGGGTTGCCCTCCGAAAAGGGGTTCCCCGTTATGAGTCGGTTATCAGTTGAGGATCGCTCCCCAACGCCGCCATTGTTGACGGTCTGAACCCAGCTCGCGTACCGCTTTAACGGGCGAACAGCCCGACCCTTGGGACCTTGTCCAGCCCCAGGATGCGATGAGCCGACATCGAGGTGCCGAGCGAGATCGTCGATGTGAACTCTTGGATCTCACCAGCCTGTTATCCCCGGGGTAGCTTTTATCCGGTAAGCTACGGCCCTTCCACTCGGTACCGTAGGATCACTAAGCCCTACTTTCGTATCTGCTCGACGCGTTGGTCTTGCAGTCAAGCTCCCTTATGCCTTTACACTCTATGGCAGGTTTCCATTCTGCCTGAGGGAACCTTTGGGCGCCTCCGTTACTTTTTGGGAGGCGACCGCCCCAGTCAAACTGCCCACCTGGCACGGTCCCCCGCCCGGATGACGGTGCGGGGTTAGGGTCTAAATATAATTAGGGTGGTATTTCACTGGCGGCTCCACCGAGGCTAACGCCCCAGCTTCAAAGCCTCCCACCTATGCTACACAAATCATACCCAAACACAATGCCAAGATGCAGTAAAGCTCCACGGGGTCTTTTTGTCCTGCTGCGGGTAGGCCGCATCTTCACAGCCATTTCAACTTCACCGGGTCCCTTGTTGAGACAGTGCTCTGATCGTTACGCGGTTCGTGCGGGTCGGAACTTCGCTTTGTTCTCGTATTCCTACGAGTGCAGACTATAACTTGATTTCTTATTCAGAAACCACCGGCGTATGATGATGATCATAAATTTGCTTTTCAGCAGAAACCACCATCTCACCCTTCGACTTGCTCAGGGTTCAGTCGTTACGGGGTCAATCCTTCGTTTTCACTCAGGACGACTTCCCACGGTATTACCCTCTCTTTTCCGCGATGCCTTGTACATCGCAACGAGATTGGGCTTCACCGTTATTAGCCGGTACGGGCAATTTTACTTACCCGACAAGGAATTTCGCTCTATGCTGTTACCGCCATTTCTGGCGAGTCAGTCATTTCTGCTGACTTCCTCATGTCGCCATGAGGTACGGACTATATCTTCACCCAACCGGGTGTTTGGCGTATAGTCTCTGAGGATTCCCAACAACTTCTGTTGAGTCTTTCCTGCTGATTGTCTGCACTGGACACATTATCACCCTGCCTGCCATCGTAATATCAATGATGGCGGGGTAGCGCCAGATACTCAGAG
>JAKEFL010000137.1 GCA_022616105.1 Anaerolineae bacterium
ACCTTCCCGCGCCAACCCTACGATGACCATCTCGCGTTATCTGATTACTATGCCTCGGTTGAATCGGGTCAAATGGATGTGGTTGCCTTCCAGGTTGTCACCGTCGGACAGGAAGCCACCGAACGCTTCGACAAACTCCAATCCGCGCACGATTACACTGAAGCCTACTTCTCTCACGGACTGGCCGTCCAAGCTGCGGAAGCGACAGCAGATTATTTGCATGAACACATCCGCCGCGAAATGGGCATCGCGGAAAATCAAGGCAAGCGCTACTCGTGGGGCTATCCAGCCATCCCGGAATTGGAAGACCACCAGAAAGTGTTCGAGCTTTTGCCTGCTGTTACAACCGAATTAGGTATAACCTTGAGCACAGCGTACCAATTGATCCCCGAACAATCAACCGCTGCGATCATCGTTCATCATAGTAGGGCAAAATACTACTCGGTTGGTGAAAGTCGCGTCGAACAATTGATGAGATAATTTAACAAGAATTGATGAAGACAAACTTCTCTCGCCAGAATATAGTTCGCTGGCCGATCGTGATCGGAGCAGTATTGGCTTTGAGTTTTCTTGCCGCCCCCTACCTGCCTCCTGCCACACTAACCTTATTATCCGGGCACAATCCATACGCGAATCCGCTCATGATTCACGCACCGTGGGGAATGATTCCATTAATCCCACTTGCATTACTGCCAGAATCAGTGGGGCGCGTTATGCTTGTCTTCTGCGGGTTGGCGTCCTATGCGTACGTTGCCTACAAGCTTGGAGCCAAGCCAATCGCAATTGTATTTCTACTGTTTTCGCCGCCTGTTTTACATGTTCTTCTGAACGGTAATCTGGACTGGCTCGCAGCTCTTGGCTTCATAGCCCCACCCCAAATTGGATTATTTTTCATCTCGATCAAGCCTCAAATGGGAATCGCGGTCGCTCCATTTTGGCTGATCCAGGCCTGGCGAGAAGGTGGATGGAAGCAGACGATCAAGACATTTGCGCCATTCGCAATTGCGCTTTTGCTTTCCTTCCTCATTTTCGGATTATGGCCGTTTGGGACGTATCGCACCGCCGATTACTGGTGGAATGCCAGCCTGTGGCCGATGTCGATTCCCGTTGGCCTTGCTCTATTCGTTGCATCCATCAGAAAACAAAAGATCGAATATGCCAGGGCAGCTTCCCCATGTCTTTCGCCATATGTGTTATTCCATTCGTGGGTTGGCGTGATACTCGCAATCGTTTCATCAACTCCAGAGACCATTGCCGCAGTAATCGGGCTTTGGATTCTTGTGGCAATCAGATACTTCAACTAATTCTCTTACGATGAGTTAATGCAAAATCTTATCCGCTCCGAACGTTTCCCATTTTGGATCCTGATGATAGTTGCTCTATTCATCGGGATCATTACAGTTCACAACTACGGCGAATCATGGGATGAATTGAAGCTCTATAAATATGCGGATGACTCCCTCGCAGCTTATTCTACCTGGCCGCTCTCAGGCGAGATTCCCTTCACAGGCGGCTGGTTCGAAAACTACGGTCCGGCCTTCATGATGTTCTCTACACTTACTACCCAAGCCCTAAAGCTTGTTGGTTTCCGCTGGCTTGATGTGGAAGTTCATCATTTACTCTATTTCCTGACGTTTCTACTTGGCGCGTGGTCGCTTTACCAAATTTGCAGACGATGGATGGGAGCAACTGCTGCGCTCGGTGCAACGCTGCTCTTCGCCACACAACCGCTATTGTGGGGACACAGTTTCATCAACCCAAAAGATACGACTCTTCTTTCGCTGATGTTATTCAGTGTTTATCTCGGATTAAAGATGTACGACTCAACTCTTGGACCTCAAGCTGATCCCGCGTTTGACGCGTTGACCTCCGCCTGGACGAACCTCCCCAAATCCACGCGGCGATTGCTCATCATCGCGACGATCATCTGGCTATTCGCGATCCTCATTCTCTTCGGCGGGACTCCTCTCTGGCACACCTGGTTCGACTCTTCAGTGCGCGCAGCAACGGGCGGCGAGGAGACTTTGCTCGGTCCATTTATTCTCCGCGTCGCATCAAATTTGCATGAGGTTGCACCCGAAATTTATGTCCAAAAATTCTTTGTTGCATTCATTCAAGCACGCGTAGTTCTCTTTTGGGTATCCACACTCATTTTACTCTGGCTATACTGGCAACGTTTACCTTCCGTACTACGCGTGATGGGGATTATCCTGCCAGCTTCTCTCGCGCTTGGCTTCACCAGTTCCGTCCGCATCTTCGGTCCTTTAGCAGGTATCCTTGTTACGCAACACGCAATACGTAATACAGGGAAAAAGTCCATAGTCGTTCTGGCAATATACGCGACGCTGGCAATTTTTTTCATGTATGCAACCTGGCCCTATTTATGGCTCGATCCAATCGGTCACCTGGTCGAGACTGTAACGATCATGTCGCAGCATTTTTGGAACGGATCTGTGCTATTCAACGGGATTGAGTACGCAGCCACAGATTTACCATCATCGTATATGCCTGTCCTGCTGGCTATCCAATTAACGGAACCAGTCTGGGTGTTGTTCGCGCTCGGTTTGGCGGTAACAGTTTATGGCGTTGTGAAGAAGCGTGAGGGGAGTCGTGATTTGTTCGCGCTGACCATCATCTGGCTCATCATCCCCCTGGCGACCTTCATTCTATTCCGACCAACAATGTTTGATAATTTCCGTCACTCATTTTTAATTCTACCGATGATCTTTGTTCTGGCAGGCATAGCGCTCGATCAGGTGCGTCAGCCTCTCCTGCAAGGATTCCTGATCCTGGCATTGGCTGCACCAGGCGTATTAGGTGCTGTTCGTTTACATCCGTATGAATATATGTACTACAACTCGTTTGCAGGGGGTGTCGGTGGAGCGTTTCGCAAGTTTGAATTGGACTACTGGGGTACATCCTATCGCGAAATCGCGTTGGAACTGAACAGAATTGCTCCGCCAAACAGCATCGTATGGCTGGAAGGACCCACACACATTTTTGAAACATATTCCCGCGCCGACATTGGGATATATTCGACTTATGAGGCTGAACGTGCAGACCGTTACGATTATGTGGTGACACTTTCGCGTCACCAGGATGACCTGTCGGTATATCCTGATGCGCCCATTATCTTTTCAGTGACCCGCGACGGCGCGATATTTGCAGTAATAAGGAAACCATAATGTAGCGCAAGATGCCATCTTGCGCTACAAGGATTTGCAATGAATAACAAACTTTCCTTTAAAAATTTCTATCGCCGCCGCCTTCCACACATTCAACCTGAGGGGGGGCAACTCTTTTTATCACATTCAGGCTTGCGAATTCTTTACCCATTGAAGTTGTGGAAAAACTGAAGGAAGAGAAGTATCAAGTTGAAAGGCGCTTGGAACGCATCTCAGATGAGAAAGAACGTAAGGAACAGGCAAATCTGGAAAATTGCCGTCTTTTCAGCAAGTGGGATGATGCATTGGATACCCTTAACTTTGGCGGGAAGTATCTCTCAAATCCTCAGATCGCCAAATTGGTTTCCGAAAGCCTTCATTATCGCGATGGCAAGGTATATGATTTAGATGGGTTTTGCATCCTGCCAAACCATGCCCATCTTGTGTGCACACCATTGGAAGAATCCAAAAACAGGTATTTCTCACTTTCAAAAATCATGCACTCGCTTAAACGACATACTGCCCGTCAATCAAACTTGATATTGAATCACAGCGGCCAGTTTTGGCAACATGAAAACTATGATCATTTTGTTCGCAATGATGCTGAGTTAGAAAGAATCATCAAGTATGTACTAAACAATCCAGTTAAAGCGGGCCTGATTGATGATTGGACAAAATGGAAATGGACATACTGTAAATATGATATGTAAGGCAAATTGGCAATTTGCCCTACGGAGGCAACAATGAATTTTCTGGATTTACTCTCCACCCAAACTCTCCTCATCGATGGTGCGATGGGAACCATGTTACACGCGCGTGGAATCAGCTTTGACAAGTGCTTCGATGAACTCAATCTCACAAATCCCGCGGCAGTGGCTGAAATCCATCGTGAATACATCGAAGCAGGCGCGCAACTGATCATTTCCAATACATTCGGAGCAAACCGATTCAAGTTAAGTAAACATGGTTTGCAGGATGATGTAGTCGAGATCAATCGCAAGGGCGTAGAGCTGGCAAAACGCGTCGTCGCTGCATCGTTCAAGGATGTGCTGATCGCGGGCGATGTTGGTCCGCTTGGGGTTCGCATTGCGCCATTTGGACGCGTGCAGCCCGAACAGGCGCGTGCCGCGTTCGCGGAACAAATTGGCGCGCTCGCTGAGGGAGGCGCGGATTTAATTGTCATGGAAACATTTAGTGATCTTTATGAGATCCGTGAAGCGATCAAAGCCGCTCGTCAAGTATGTCAATTGCCTGTTGTGGCCTCGGTCACTTTTACACGCGATGACCGAACATTGCTGGGTGATGATCCCATGAAGGTTGCACGTACACTTCGAGATGCAGGGGTGGATGTCATTGGAGTAAACTGCTCAGGCGGACCCGCCCAACTCCTGCGAATCCTGAAGCAGATGAAACAAGCTGTGTCTGATGCGAAGTTCTGGGTGAAGCCGAATGCAGGTTGGCCCGAACAGGTTGGCGGGCGAATTATGTATCCTGCAGATGAGGAGTATTTTGGTGAGTACGCGTTGTCGTTCCGTGAAGCAGGCGCGAGCATTGTCGGCGGTTGCTGTGGGACAACACCCCAACATATTGCCGCGATGCGAAAGGCGTTGGATTCTTCAACGCATTCTTCAACGTTTATGCAGACCTCGGAGGTCTCGGAGACCTCCGAGGTCTCAGATGCAGAACCCCCAACTCAATTCGCCCAAAAACTGACTGCGGGCAGATTTGCGATTTCCGTTGAAATGGACCCGCCGCGCGGGCTCTCGACTCATAAACTCCTCGCAGGCGCTTCCCTGCTGTGCGATGCAGGCGCGGATGTCATCAACGTCGCTGACTCCCCCATGGCGCGCATGAGGATGTCCGCGTGGGCAGTTTGTGATGTAGTTCAACGTAAGGTCGGAGTCGAAACGACTCTGCATTTCCCCACACGTGGGCGCAATCTCCTACGCGTCCAAGGGGACCTGCTGGCTGCACACGCGCTTGGAATCCGCAATGTGTTCGTCGTGATGGGTGATCCAACTTCCATTGGCGATTATCCCGAAGCGATGGATAACTATGATCTGGTACCATCAGGCTTGATCAAACTTATCAAGCAGGGTTTTAATGAAGGGATCGATCATTCAGGCACATCCATCGGGCAGCCAACAAACTTCTTCGTCGGCGCGGCGTTGAATCTTTGCCCGCAGGATATGGACGCGGAAATCAAAAACCTTCATCGCAAGATAAAAGCAGGCGCGGACTTTTTCCTGACGCAACCTGTGTATCGCAGTGAAGATGGTCCGAAACTACTCGAAGCCTATGAAACAAAACATGGCAAACTTGAAAAGCCCATTCTGGTTGGTATCCTGCCATTGGTCAATGTGAGGCATGCAAACTTTCTGCACAATGAGGTGCCTGGCATTTTTATCCCTGACGAGACGAGAAAACGAATCGAAGACGCCGGAGATGACGGAGTCAAGGTTGGGGTGGAAGTGGCGGTCAAATTGATTGACCAGCTCAAGGCGTGGGCAGGAGGCGTGTATATCATGCCGCAATTCCACAAGTTTGACATGGTTGCAGAGATCATTGAGGCGATCAAATAAATTACTTTAGGCAATGTCATTCTCCCGAAGGGACACCGCTTCGGGACGGTGTGAGCGAAGCGACACTTGCACCTGCATGCAAGTGCAAGTGAGAATTTCTACGATTGTCTCAGAGACCCTTCGCTGTCGCTCAGGGTGACATGCCGAAAAGTCCTCTCACGAGAAAAGATGAACGAGTGGTAAAATCCACAAATCGTTCATCTTTGTTGTTTAAGGACTCCTTATGCTTCTTACAATAGATGTCGGTAATACAAATATTACGCTGGGACTATATAACGGCAATATCCTCGGTTCACATTGGAGACTTGCTACTGATCACAACCGTATGCCAGATGAATACGGTTTGCAATTTCAGGGACTTTTGCAGAACGCCGAGCACACGCTCAAAGATGTAACGGGTATTTGTCTCGCATCGGTCGTGCCTCAACTCACCAGTCGGGTTGTGGAGGCATGCCGCGAATATCTTGAATGCGACCCTTTCATTGTAGATGTGGGTATCAGGACTGGCGTAAAAGTTCGATATGAAGATCCGAAATCAGTTGGGGCAGACCGCATTGCTGACGCAGTCGCTGTGATGTACCTTTATGGAGGTCCCGCCTGCATCATCGATTTTGGAACAGCCACAACCTTCAACGCTGTTACAAAAGATGGTGAATATCTGGGTGGGGCGATCACTGCTGGCATCAATCTTGCAACTGAAGCGCTCTTCACTCACGCCGCCAAACTCCCGCGCATTGATCTGCAAAGACCCCCATCCGTCATTGGAAGGAACACCGTCCACGCAATGCAGGCGGGTCTGTTGTTTGGGTATGTCAGCATGGTGGAAGGCATGGTCGAGCGATTCCGCAAGGAGCTGGGACTGCCAATGAAAGTCATTGCGACAGGTGGGCTTGCCCCCATCATCGCGCAGGAAACGGATGTTATTCAAATCATCGCGCCCTGGCTCACGCTTGATGGCTTGCGAATTCTCTGGGATCTCAATCATCCGTTATAACAAGTTTTTCGTCATTGCGAGTGGCGCCGAAGGCGCCATGAAGCAATCTCCCGCGCCGCAGTCCAATGATTAATTTTCTAGAGATTGCTTCGTCGGGAAAAGCACCCTCCTCGCAATGACGGGAAAAGTTTTTATTTGGATATCGTTCTTGACTCTCTTATCTATTGGATGTGGGGGATTATCATTTCTTCCCAGACCAGCACCAACCCTTGTGATTGAACCAACTTGGACGATGAGTCCGCCTCCTTCGCCGCCTCAGCTTGCCACCGTTACCCCTATCCTCTTTCCTACTCATACAATCACCATTTCCCCTTCACCGACACATATTCCCACAGATACATCTACATCAACGTTCACTCCTGAACCACAATGGGTTATGCAGGGTCCCAACGAATTAATTGTTCCGATTCTTCTATACCATCATGTTGGCATCCCTCAAAGCGAGAGTCCTTACTATATTTCACCAATTGACTTTGAGCGACAAATGTATCTGTTACGTGAATGGGGCTATCAAACAATATCAGTTGAACTGCTGGTCAGAGCAATCAAACAAGGCGCGGAGTTGCCTCCCAAACCGATCATCCTGACTTTTGACGATGGCGGCGAGGGTACATTTACAAACGCCCTCCCGATCGTGCAAAAATATGGCTTCACAGGGACAGCCTATATCGTCTACAACTACGTGGGCATAAGCGCTTACATGAATGTTGACCAGATTCGAGGGTTGTACGCGGCAGGCTGGGAGATCGGCAGTCACAGCATCAGCCACGTCGATCTGACAGTTCGCACAGACCGCCAAAAAGATGAAATTGTCGATTCGCGCATCAAACTTCAGGCACTGCTTGGTGTACCCATTTTGACCTTTGCATATCCCTTTGGCGCTTATAACAGTGATTCAGTCCATTATGCTCATTTTGTGGGATATATCGCGGCAGTGGGATTGGGAAACGAATCGCTGCAAGGCAGTAAAAATCTATTTTATCTTTATCGAATGACTGTAAATGGGAATCAAACTCTGGAATCGTTCGCTCTTCTCCTGCCCTGGCGCGGAGATCTGATGAGTTTGCCTGCAATTACAATCGTGCCATAAATTCAATAAATCACAATTTTCATTAATAGTACCCATTCCATCCCGTCATTGCGAGCCACATAGCGGCGAAGCAATCTCCTTGATTATCAGGCTACACAAACAGAGTTGGACGCTACGCGGCTTCGTCGGGCTAGGTTTCGATACGGCGGACGAACGCCGCCTACTCAACCACCAGCCCTCCTCGCAATGACGGAAAACTGTTTTGAGATGGCTTGTAATATACGGGAACAAATCTGGCTCTTTGAAAGTTGATAGTATAGAGAGAAGGAGAGAGCCATGGATACAAAGTTTCTATTTTTGATTGGTGTAATGATTTTGATTCTTTCAACCTGCTCCATTGATGCCGCTCCCGCCGAAAGTGGAATCGAAGGTCAGGTAATGATTGTGCCGGTGTGCCCAATCGTCCAGGATGGAGAGGGATGCCCTGACCAGCCGCATCAAGTTGCTTTAACGGTCACCAGCCCGAAGGGTCAAATGATCGAGCGATTCGAGATAGATGAAGATGGGCGATTCAAAGATCCACTTATCCCAGGTCAGTAGTCTTGATTCTAGACCATATTCAGATTATCGTAAATTACGATAGCGGCATCCGTTAACGCACTTCATACAGGGCATCCCTTGCCTTCGCTTGTTATGGGGGCTATAATCCGCACGCCATTCGAATGTAAGGAGAAAGAAATGCCCGTTTATGTATATCGCTGCGGATCATGTGGCGTTCAATTCGAGCGCCATCAATTTTTTCACGATGCACCGTTGAAGATCTGCCCTGAGTGCCGCAAAAAGACATTGAAGAAAGTGATCACCCCCACCAAAGTTATCTTTAAGGGATCGGGGTTTTATTCAACTGATCATAAGTCAGCCTCAGGGAATAATTCGTCCTCCGCAGGCAAATCGGGAGATGGTAAATCCGAGAAGAAGGAAGAAAGTAAGCCCAGCGAAGCAAAGAGCAGTGAAACCAAAAGCAGTGAGAAGAGCGAATAAATACAAAACATAAAAGAGAGAAGGTTTTGTTTGACCTTCTCTCTTTTTCTTTAATTTGGGACCTTAAGCACCTTTATGCTCCCGCAGGGTCTCCCCATTCTGGGATGATATGTGACCCTGCGATTTTCTTATGAAATGCGGCAGTCACACATGGTACTCTTTAGAGTAGACCGCCTTGGAGCATATGTATGGAAGGTAAGTTAATTTCAGTAAATCACAGGTTTGTCATTCTGAG
>JAKEFL010000138.1 GCA_022616105.1 Anaerolineae bacterium
CGTGCAGTGGCTTCGCTGATCGAAAACTGCTGCACGATATCATTCACTCTCAATCGTCCCTGCCGCGTGAGCAGTGAAAGAATCTGTTTTTGGCGCTCAGGGGTCGGAGTAAAATCGCTCATAATCGCTCAAAAATCAATCATAAACAATCATACCGCTTTCTGAGCAAATTTCAAGAGGCAATTTTGAAGTCTGACGGACCAGCCTTTGCGATCAATCCGTTGCCAGTGTAATGTCTTATCTATGATTTCACTAATTTGGCTAAAGCATCGCTCAAAACATCAACTGCCTTTTTATATTCTTCCAGGGAAATATACTCATTCGGCGTATGATCCAACGCAGAGTCGCCTGGACCATACACCACAGCCGGACATTTCCACACCGGCGCCACAATATTCAAATCAGCCGTTCCCGTTTTATAGACGAAGCGCGGCTCTCCGCCCTGTGACCTGATTCCGCTTAAAAAAGTTCTTACGAGCCTCGTATTTTTCTCGCATTCCCATGCCGGAATAGCGACTCCGATTCGTTCAATCTCTACGGCACCAACAATTTCCTCTAACTTCTTATACCAATCCTTCGGCGAAACATCTACCGGCAAGCGAACTCCCACCTTCAACCGCGCCGACTGTTCGAAATCATTTGAATCAGATTCCATCTCACGCAATGTCAACAATAATTTTGTAAAGAGCTTTTGTTTATCCGTGTTAAACGAATCCACATAAGCTTTGATTTTCAACCACACCTCAACAGCCGCTTCCGCCGCAGTCTGCTCCCCACTTGCCGTATGCGCCTGTCCACGCTTGACAGTAATATTCGCCCACGCGCTTCCCTTATATCCCAACGCGATCCTATCCCACTGATTCGGCTCACCTATGATCGCAAAATCCGGCTGATACTGAGCAGCAACAAATCGCGCGCCCTCTGACTCTCGTTCCTCTTCCACTGCACCGATCACAACGAATTGCCATCTATCCCTCACACCGACCTTCGCTACCGCATCTACAAAACACGCCAGCGGACCTTTCGCATCCACAGAACCTCTGCCGTAAAGTACTTCCCCTATCCCTTCGGGAGAGGGGTCAGGGGTGAGGGAGATGGCTATTTCCCCCGGCACCGTATCAATATGACCTAACAACACAACCTGTTTTGGTCCCTTCCCCATCACACCGACGGCATTGCCTGCGTCATCAATGAAAGCATCATCATAGCCCAGTGACTTCATCCGCATCACAAGCCACTCCACTGCGCCGCGCTCCTGACCTGAGGGGCTATATTGCGAGACCAAACCAATCAGGGTATCAAAATCACTCATTCCTATATTTCCACAGAAGCCAACTCTACTGCCAGTACTTCAGTCAACACATCCACCAAATGATCGATCTGTGCATATGAAATCACCAACGGCGGCAACAAACGAATAACCGTCATTCCCGCGTTCAAAGCGATAATTCTTTTGTCCTGCAGCGCCTTAATATATGGCGCAACCTTCTGCTTCAACTGAATCCCAACCATCAAACCCATTCCTCGCACTTCACGGACAATGGGTAATTCAATCCGTTTCAACTTATCCATCAAATAAGCACCCTTTACCAACGCCTGACGCGGCAAATCTTCCTCTTCCATCACACCCAACGCCGCAACTGCCGCCGCGCACGAAAGCGGATTTCCGCCAAACGTCGAGCTATGCACGCCTGGAGTTAAGTTCTTAACATTATGTCCGATCAATACCGCGCCCATTGGCACACCGCCTGCCAGAGACTTGGCACAGGTCAACAAATCAGGCGTGACTCCAAAATGCTGGATCGCAAACATCTTCCCTGTGCGCCCAAACCCTGACTGGATTTCATCCACAATTAATAACGCGCCGCGCTCATCGCAAATCCGCCGCGCGGCCTGGATATATTCTGCACTCGCCGGATGCACACCCCCCTCGCCCTGTATCACTTCCAAAATCACCGCGGCAGTTTTTTCATTTACTGCTTTGTCCAATACTTCTATATTGTTATATGCCACATGACTAAACCCAGGCACAAGTGGCTCAAAACCCTCGCGATATTTTTTGTTGAACGTTGCAGATAACGATCCATATGTTCTTCCGTGAAATGCTCGCATCGCTGCAACGATATTTCTTCTCCCTGTTGAGATACGTGCAAACTTCAACGCGGCTTCGACAGATTCCGTGCCTGAGTTGCAAAGAAAGACTTTATCCAACCCATTGACCAGCGAAGTGATCTTCTTGATCAATTCTGCTCGCTTGTCATTCGGGAACGTCTCGAACAACGTGATCAGCGTGCAGGCCTGCCGATAGATTGCCTCCGCCACTTTCGGGTGCGCGTGACCGAGATTGGCAACGCCGTGTCCTGACGCGCAATCCAAATATTCCACGCCGTCCGCATCGAACAGTGACGCGCCCTGTCCGCGCACGATCACCAGCGGTTGTTTCGCATACGTCCCTGCTGAATATATTGTTTCGATTTCTAAAATTTCCTGTGGGTTCATTCGATCACCGTTCCGTTCCCTGCCCAAGCATTTGAAATTGGATTTTGAATTCTTCCATCTGCGATGATGACGCGACTCACACCGCCCTTGAGCGCTTCATCCGCACCCAAAATTTTTTTCTTCATGCGACCTTGTGCCGCCTCGCTCGCCGCCGCAAGTTGACTCTGCGGCAGTTGCCGAATGAGCGTTGACTCATCTGGGAAATTTTTCATCAAGCCCGGCACGGCCGTCAAGAGAATCAACGTCTCCGCATTGAGCGCGGATGCAACCATCGCCGCGGCGCGGTCCGCGTCCACATTGAGCGCCTCGCCTTTTTCACTGACAGCCACGGGCGCAATCACAGGCAAATAACCCGCATTGAGCAACATCAACAACAACTCACTGCTGATCGTTTCAATTTTACCCGTGTAATCGTCACGGATAATCTTGCGCTTACCGTTTTCAACACTTTGAATCGAATCCTTGCGCCTGGCTTGTATGAGTTTGCCATCCAGTCCGCACAACCCAAACGCATTGACGCCCAGCATCTGCAACTGCTCCGTTAGCAGCGAATTGACCTTGCCATTCACTACCATCAAGAAGATTTCCAACGTCTTTCTATCTGTATACCGCGACGTATATCCTGAAGGTGACGTAATCATCTTAGGTGGCGTGCCAAGTCCTTCGCCGAGTGAATTTGCCTCAGCAGAACCACCATGCACAAAGATAAGTCGCTTGCCTTGTTTTAGTAATTCGGCCGCGTCTGTACAAATTGCAGAAAAGTCCACACCCTCCGTGCCACCGAGTTTTACAACGATTAACGATTCAGACATAAATTCTCCATTACATACGGTGGTCGAGTAGCCCTGAGTGACAGCGAAGGGTGTATCGAGACCACACGATAAAATTTCATTCTTACTTGCTATTGATGGTCTCGATATGCCCCGCCAAGAACATGCGGGGCTACTCGACCATCGGAGTAATACTAAATCGGGTGCAACCCCATAAACTCCAACCCCATCGCTTCATCCCATCCCATCATCAAATTCATACACTGCACCGCCGAACCACATGCACCTTTCATCAGATTGTCAATTGCGCACATGGATACGATATGTCCGTTACTCTCATCCAATTCAAAGCCCAAATCGGCGTAGTTCGTGCCAGCAAGGATCTTCGGTTCAGGGACGCGATAGATGCCGCGTTGTTCCTTGACCACGCGAACGAACGGATTTTCATTCGCAACCGCGCGATAAGCCTTCCACAAATCTTTGGTCACCACACCTTGTTTTACTTTCGCGTGAGCCGTCGCTAAAGCGCCGCGAACTAAATCTACAGCAGTCATTGTTAGAGATACACGCGAAGCGTTGACTCCCATTTCCTGAATCACCTCTGCAGTGTGACGATGACCAAAAGCAGAGAATGTCCGAATCACATTGGCGCGTTCCGCATGAAGTGAACCGGAATTCCCTTCTGCACCACCCTCCGAAGAGCCCACTTTGATTTCGATGAAAATTGGGGACAAGGGGTCCAGCAAATCTGATTTGATCAAGGGAAGTAGCGCAAGATTGCTTGCTGTGGCATTGCACCCAACCCCGCTGATGTAACTCGCCGATTTCAATTCTTCACGATGCAACTCAGGCAATCCATAAACAAATCTGCTCAACCACTCAGGCGCAGCGTGTTTTTCTCCATACCATTGCTCATAAAACGCCGCATCGCGTAAACGAAAATCCGCTGAGAGATCAACAATCCTCGGCGCGAGTTTGGCATACTCTGCGATATGATGTTGTGCTTGTCCATGCGGCTGGGCGAGAAAAAGAACATCGACAGGCTCCAGCGCGGCTGGATCGCTGAATTTAAGTTGAGTCCGCTTGCGCAGATTCGGGTGGACTTGATACACGTACTCACCCAAATGTGAGCGCGATGTCACTTGTTTTACTTCCACACACGGATGAGCTAACAGCAGTCTCAATAACTCACCTCCCCCATAACCAGAACTACCAATGATGGAGGCTGTTATCATGAAACATATTCCTTGCTGGCAACACTCACTATATAATCTACAATTTCCCCTGCGATATCAATGCCGCTCAATGGCTGCACCGTGTGGAATTCCATCGTGTGATTGATCTCATTGACAATGAGACCACGTTCTGGATGTTCGACCAAATCCACAGCCAGTACACCGCCACCCACAGATCGTGCGGCGCGCAAGCTGAGTTCTTCGATCTCAGGCGTGATAGGACATAACTCTCCTTCGCCGCCGCGCGCTGTGTTTGTAATCCAATGTTCCGATTTGCGATACATGGCGGTCAACACGCGATCACCGATAACAACTGCGCGGATGTCTCGCCCAGGCTTCTCGATAAATTCCTGAATATAAAAAACGGAATGCTGCACCGAGCCCAGCGTGGACTTATGCTCCAATACTGCTTCTGCCGCGTCACGGTCATTGACCTTTGCCAGCAATCGCCCCCACGACCCAACGACTGGTTTCAACACAACCGGATAGCCAAACGCTTCAATCGCTTCCAGCGCAGCCTCAGGTGTAAAAGCAGTCGCGTTATGCGGCTGAGGAACTCCATCACGCGCGAGCGCCGCACTCGTCATCAACTTATCCCCGCAAATCTCTGCCACTGACGCACTATTTACTGTTGGTACGCCGAACGCATTCAACAGCCGCAACGCATATAATCCACTCGTATAACTGAGACTGCGTTCCAACACTGCGTCATATTCCTGCCACGGCGCGGGATCATTCAAATCGAAATGGATGGCGCGATCATCGAGCCGGTCATAATTAATGCCGCGCTTTTCCATCGCGCCGAAGATCCACTTCTCTTCCACGCGCACACGGGAAAATAAGACACCTATCTTTAATTGTTTATGCATAATTCCTCATCATTCTCCTCTCCCATTCGCGCTGAGCGGAGCGCTAGCGAAGACGAAGCGGGGAGAGGGGCTAGGGGTGAGAGCTACTCCCCCCAATCCTCCTCTTCCCTTGGAGCGAGTTGTACGCTGGCAGGGTTGAGCGCGATCACTTCCAAATCCACACCACAATCTGAGCACACGATGATCTCACCGATTTCGGTTCCTTCCTCCAAATTGATTTCTGCAGCACATTCGGGACAAGTTACAGTAGACATTTTTATTTTCCTTTGATTTTTCTTTGCCGCTTGTTGCATTACTCATCAAACCCTTGAAATGGATTGCATTTTGGATTTCCATTTTATGTTTGGAGATTCTCGCGGCACTTCGTGATTTGTTTTTTAACGGATTGGAGGCTTGTGCCCCCAATCGCATTTCTCTTCTCAATGGATTTCATCGGGTCGAAGACTTGATATACATCCGCCTCAAACACCGGACTTATAACCTGATACGCTTCGATTGACATTTCCTCCATCCGAACCTTCCCCTCCCCCGCCGCACGGAGGACTTTTCCCGCCATTGCGTGTGCTTCTCGAAATGGAACTCCTTTTTCAACCAAATAATCTGCCAAGTCTGTTGCCAGCATGGTTGAATCGATTGCACTACGCAACCGTTCAGTCTTGACAGTTATTGTCCGCAACGCGCCAGCGATGACAGGCAGAATAGCAAGCAAAGTATCCGTTGCCAGAAAGACAGGTGCTTTATCTTCCTGTAAATCTTTATCGTACGTGGACGGCAATCCTTTGAGTGTGGCAAGCAATCCAGTTAGTAGTCCCAACAATGTACCCGCCTTCCCGCGTGTCAATTCAAACACATCAGGATTCTTCTTCTGCGGCATGAGGCTTGAGCCTGTTGAAAAAGAATCTGATAACTCAAAGAAGCCAAACTCAGCACTGGTGTACAAAACGATTTGTTCAGCAAGTTTGCTCAGGTGGATTCCAATCATTGTTGCGCAGAATAAGTATTCGGCCGCGAAGTCTCTATCAGAAACTGCATCAATGCTGTTTTGTGAAACTTCTGCAAAGCCAAGTGACTCAGCCAACCGGATGCGATCGATATTGAACGGTACACCAGCCAATGCGCCAGAACCCAACGACAAAACAGAAACTCGTTTTGTCAAATCCTGTAAACGTTCATCGTCACGCTGCAATGCCCAGTAATGACTCAGCCACCAATGCGCGAGCAAGATCGGTTGGGCCCGTTGCAGGTGAGTGTATCC
>JAKEFL010000139.1 GCA_022616105.1 Anaerolineae bacterium
AACCCCCATTTGTCCATAATTTGCAGATAACATAAAAGAAACAATAGATTTCTCAGGGCATGTCTGATCAGGTGTATATTCAGACACGCCCTGAATTGTTTTATGAGTGAGTGTAACTATAAACCATATATCTCCGTCATATTAACGATGCTAACTAAAATTCATGTATAATTTCCGCTCACTCAACCATAAAGGAGGTGCAATACATAATTGAAATAAGGGAAGATAGCGCATGGTCCTGAGCGCCCCACCGGGGCAGCCAAAGGATGACGAGGATAAGGGTTCTCCATCGCGAGATGGAGCTAACTACCCATCTTTTCCTCTCCTTTCAGGAGAGGGAAGGGTGAGGTAGAAAAATCGACAGATCAGCGGAAGCCCTTCGGGTGTGCCATCACCCGTTATATCTTTCCCTCCGAAAACAAACTTTGCGACAACACCGCGAGAGTAATCGTGCGGATAAAACTGCAAAGAATGGCATTTACCCAGTCATTGCGAGGAGCCCTTAAGGGCGACGACACTTGCACCCGATTTGCAAAGCAAATCGTGCGTTTGGTGCAGTGCAGGTGAGCAATCTCAACCTTATTTGGAGATTGCCACGCTGCCTACAGCGGCTCGCAATGACAATCACAAACTATCGGAGGATCCCCATGTGTGGAATCGTTGGATATATCGGGCCGCGTGACGCGACGCCGATTATCATCAATGGCTTGAAAAGGCTCGAATACCGCGGTTATGATTCAGCTGGTATCGCTGTCTTAAACGGCGACCAGCTTGAAGTGCGGAAAGACGCGGGCAAGTTATCCCAATTAATTGATCTCGTCGGCAAATCGCCAATCAATGGTGCGCCGGGCATTGGGCATACGCGCTGGGCAACTCATGGCGCGCCGAATGCGCGCAACGCGCATCCGCATCTTGGTCAAACGAAGCGCGTTGTCGTTGTGCAGAATGGCATCGTCGAAAATTTCCTTGAACTCAAGGATGAATTGACTGCGGAAGGCGTAGTATTTCAATCTGAAACAGACACTGAAACCATTGTGCACCTTGTTGAGCATTATCTTGCGACAGGTATTGGTCTGGTGGAAGCCGCGCGTAAGACCTTTAATCAAATACAAGGCGCGAACGTAGTGGTGCTGATGTCTGCTGATGAGCCGGACAAGATCGTGACCGCGCGCATTGGTAATGCGGGTGGCGTAGTCCTTGGGCTGGGCGAAGGCGAAAATTATATTGCGAGCGATACGCCTGCCATCATGGAGCACACACGCAATGTGATCTTTTTGGAATCACGCCAAATGGCAGTTGTGACTCGCAACACTTTAACCATCGAAACATTAGACGGTGCAAAAGTTAAACCGCAAGTTCACGCGGTTTCATGGGACCCGGTTGCTGCGGAGAAAGGCGAGTATCGCCACTTCATGCAGAAGGAAATCCATGAGCAGGTGCGCGCTCTCACAGATACTCTGGCAGGCCGTGTAGATTTTACCAATGGGAAAATTCGCCTGCCTGACTTGAAATTGACAGAGGAAATGGCGAAAAAGATCGAAAAGATTTACATTACTGCCTGTGGCACCGCCGCGTATGCTGGCATGGTCGGCAAATATCTAATTGAAAAGATTGCGCGCGTGCCTGTGGAGGTCGTCATTGGTTCTGAGTTTCGTTACAGCGACCCGATCTTGAATGACAAAACTGGAGTGCTTGCCATTTCACAATCAGGCGAAACCGCAGACACACTCGCGGCGATGGAAGAAGGACGCCGCAAGGGCGCGATCATCTGGAGCATTGTAAATGTGATCGGTTCACAAGCCATGCGCGTTGCGGATGGATTCATCTCGATGCAAACAGGACCGGAAATTGGGGTGGCATCTACAAAGGCTTTCACCGCCCCACTCGTTGACCAGTATATGCTTGCCATTTTGCTCGCAGATTTGCGCGATGTGATTGATTCCAAGACTCGCAAGGCGCTGGTGTCTGACCTGCGGTTGGTGCCCGATTTGGCAGGGCGAACACTGGAGCGTGAAAATGAAGTGGAGATCGTGGCGCACGCGTTGAAAGATATTCGCGATTGTTTGTATCTGGGACGCGGCATTAATATGCCGATTGCCTACGAAGGCGCGTTAAAGTTGAAGGAAATTTCCTACATCCACGCAGAGGGATACCCAGCCGGAGAGATGAAACATGGACCTATCGCCTTGATTGATGAACACATGCCGGTTTTGTGTATTACACCGAAGGATCCATGGCATGAGAAAATGATCTCGCAGATTCAGCAGGCAAAGGCACGCGGCGGAGTCGTCATTGCAGTGGCAACCGATGGCGATGAGTTGGTAAAAGGCATGGCTGATCACGTGCTTTGGGTTCCAGAAGCGCCGTGGATGTTATCACCCATTATTACGGTTCTTCCACTCCAATTGCTGGCGTATCATATTGCCGCAATCCGCGGGCTGGATGTGGATCAGCCCCGGAACCTGGCGAAAAGTGTGACTGTTGAATGAGCGAACTCACCCCGAATGATATTCGGAGTGAGTTCATTCCAATATCTGTCGATTTATTTTTAATAACTCACCTTACGCAATTTATGTCCGGCTGATATTGTTGCATCGTCAAGAGGCTCAACGCCAAGGCGCAAAGACCCGAAGTAGATCAAATCTTTGCGTCTTTGCGCCTCGGCGTTAAAGATGCGCCGTGAGGAATTCGTCCGTGCATAAGGTGAGTAACTCACCTTACGCAGATGTATCACTAACGCGAGACTGCGTAGCGTCTCGCTTTTTAGGCGCTTCCCAGGTAAGGGCGACATAAATGTCGCGTTACGGAAGCCAGCCCAGTTTGTTTTGCGTAAAGTGAGTTAATAAGATCTGAGAGTTCGAGGGTACATAAAATCATCCCCCACTGGTACTAATATGTGCCATGATTTTCATAATTGTATGTTGCACTTTCAAGGATAAACTATATAATATGAATATGAGCTACTCGTTCTCGTTTATAAGTGAGGAGATGTCAAATGACTAATAAGAATTCTGAAAAGGGCCAGGCTCTTGTTCTGATTGCGCTGGCGGCAGTCGGGCTATTTGCATTTGCTGCGTTGGCAATTGATGGAGGCCGGGTGTTTTCCGACCGGCGCCATGCCCAGAATGCCGCAGATACAGCCGCGTTGGCTGCGGCGCTGGCAAAGATCCGGGCAGAGCCTCCAAGCAGCGCGGACGATGCCGCGAAGGCCGCGGCACGTGACCGCGCCTTGAGCAATGGTTATGCCAACGATTCGGACAGCGTCGTTGAGGTTCATATTTGCAATGAGCCAGGCGTGGTCTGCCAAGGTATGCCTGTGGGAGCAGATGCATCTGAATATATTCAAGTCAAAATCACATCCACCGTCCAGACTACCTTTGCACGGATCATAGGACGAAGTTCGATGACTCATACGCTTGAGGCGATCGCCTGGGCCAAGCTCGGTGAACCCGGACCCCTTTTCGAAGGCATGGCTCTGGCTGCCATGAGCCCAGATGACCCTGATGCTATGAAAGGGCATGGAAACGTTTTCCTGGATATTAATAACAGTGGTGTTTTTGTTAACTCCATAGCAGAAGGATGCCCCGGTGGTGCGATGGGCGTAGTTGGCAATGGTAATTATGAAGTTGACACAGCATTTGCAATTGTTGGGGATCTCTGTCAGAATGGAAATCCCGTTCTTGATGAGAATCTCGTACAGCAAGCAAGCCAGATCCCTTACCCGCCAGAAATTAATATCCCCGCTCCGTCTATAACATGCTCGGTGCCTAGCGTTTTAACGGGCAATACTTACTCGCCCGGCATTCATAATTCCCTTAATGTTCCCAATGGAACGTACACCTTTGCAGCTGGCAACCATTGTTTCAACGGAGGCGTCACCATCAACGGCGGCACAGATATCATTGCCAATGATGTAAACTTCCTGCTCAGTTCCGGCGAGTTCCGAAGCAACGCGAACGGCTCATTTACCTGCACTAACACGTTAGTGCATATTAACGGTGGAACTGGAATGCACTTCAATGGGGCCGCCTCAATCAACTGTACTGGTGTTACATTCTATGTATCCACTGGAGATTTGACTTGGAACGGTGGCGTCAGCAATAACTTAACAGCACCCACCAGCGGCCCCTATGCGCATCTGTTGATCTATCTGCCATCCACAAACAGTTCACCGCTTAGCATAATCGGTAACTCAGATAACAGCCTTACGGGTTCGATCATTGCCGTCGCCTCGCTCATTAGCATTGAGGGCAATACTGGGACCTTTGCCCTCAGCAGCCAAATCACCGGGCATACCGTAGATATTGGAGGAAACGGTCCCATTCAAATCAATTATGATCCTGCACAGCAGTATGCAATAACGTCTCCCACTACTATTCAATTAACTAAGTAAGGCTAAAGCAAGAACAATGACGAGACCGGGCTATTCAAGTCCGGTCTCGCAATTTTATTGTGTGTCACATATTTCCGATGCAGGCATAGCCATAAGATTCAGTTTTCGTAGAGCATAATTCTGCCTGTTTTACACTGCTACCGATACACACTCCCAACACCCCGTTCCCTGGATGAATCACTGGCAGGATCTGTAACCTTTTGTAACCTTCTCAAGTTGACTTTAACATTGCGGGTCTGTATAATTTTAAGCACTTCACAAATTTGTGAGTTGTTAGTGTTTTATAAAGTATTGAAACACACCAGAGGAGAATCTTATGTCCAGCAAGACACGCACTTTCTTTCTTTCATTGACAATTTTGGCAGTTCTGGTTTTCAGCGCGGTTGGACCCACAACGGTTCTTGCAGATGATGGCGCACCAACAACTCCCTCAGATACAACCGGTGGTGGAAGCGATCCCAATGAAGTGGAAACGGATCCTCAACCCACGGCAGAGCCTATTGAACTTGTAGTTGAGGAGACCCCGCCTCCCGCGGATCCCAACGCCGTGGTACCGACTCCCGAGAATTCCACTCCTGTTGTGGATGGAGGATCGCAGCCGCCAACCGAGGAATCTGCCCCGGTCACAGAGGATGTTTCCACGCCTGTGGTTGAGGCGGCAGCGCCTCCCGCAGATACAAATATCCTGGAGCAGGTCCCTGAAAATACAAATGTGACGGTTTTGGATGCACAGGGCCAGGCACAACCTCTCGTGACACAAGAGTCTGCAACTGCGATTGAGGTGACCAGTGACCCGATCTGGTGTCCGGCAGCACAGACCGTTCCTACGCCTGGAGCAAACGGATGTACTGCATCTTTTACGAGTTTCGATGCCTTATTGACTGAACTGTCTGGCAACGCGGCCTATCAGCAGGCTGGTACGATATTCGTCCAGCAAAATGCTTACGCGGGCGGCGAGGCAGTCATCGATTTCAACTCATACGACCTGTCCAATATAGATAACTTCGATCTGGCGGTAACTGGTGGATGGAATACAACCAATAATACGATTGACCCCGCCAGCAGTTCCACTTTCAATGTCTCTATTCTTATCGGCTCGAGCGCCAATCCATGGGGAGGTTCGCTTTCACTCAGCAACCTTAGCATCACTAACACTAATCAGACCGGTCTAACTTTATTTTCCCAGGGCACCATCAGTCTTGACAATGTTCAAGTCACAAATTCTGTCAACGGATCTGGCGCTGAATTGAATGCTGGCGGCGATGTAAACATAGTCGACTCCAGATTTGAGCGCAATCGGCAGGCAGGCGCCATTGTTCGAGCAGGTGGGAATGTAGCCATTCAGAATAGCAATTTCAGTAACCCGGGCACCAACCGATTACAAATCACAGGATTGGATATAAACAGCGGCGGCGAAGTTTCGTTGTTTGACGTAATCGCCAATGCGAATCGCGAAGTGGGCGCAAACATTGTCGCCAATGGACTAGTATCCATTGGCGCCAGTTTCATTGGCGGCAGTTCCTTCTCTGGAAATACAGGCATGACAACCACAACCTGCCCGGGCAGTCCCAGCCAGTTCTGTGGATTTGGCTTGCAGGTCATGACGCCAGACTCGATTGCTGTCAGTGGCGTGGTTGCAAATGACAACTTCCTGTGGGGCGCCTCACTCAACGCCGGGCAGGACGTGAATATTGTAGACAGTATCTTCAATGCCAACACTACCTCGTCACCGGCATTCATCGATGACACCGGCTTACTGGTCACCAGCGGCGGAAGTGTGGCTCTAACCAATGTGGAAGCCAATAACAACCGACTGATCGGCGCGGTCATTGATGCAGTTGGGAACGTCACGATCATTAACAGCCGCTTCTCCAATAATAATGGCGTGACTCTTTCAGGAGGAGTCACCACGTTCCATGGGCTCGGCTTGCAGGTTACCTCCGATGCTAACATCTTCCTCAATGGCGTGACTGCGTCAGGTAACACCCTCTTTGGGGCTCACCTGGAGGCTGCCGGGGATGTATCTATTAGAAACAGCTTCTTTAACAACAATACGACTGGTTCTGCTGCGGACGCTTTAGGCAGAGGTCTTGAAGTTATCAGCGGTGGAAGCGTCTTCATGAACACTGTAACCCTGGATGGAAATCAGTTGTTCGGGGCAAACATCCAGGCGCCTGGTGATGTATTCCTGGATTTTATTACAGCCACCAATAATGGTACCAACGGCGTGGAAGTAGATGCCGCTTGCACCTTCCTCAATGGCGGCGCCTTCACAGGCAATGGTGAATACGGTTTGAGCCTCGTTAACCCTGCGCTCAACCAGACTGGTGCACCCGTATTTTCTGGCAATGGATTGGGCGATATCTTCCCGCTGAATCCCCCTGCCTGCCCGGTGGTAGTTAGCGGCGGTACTGGCGGTGGAACAGGGACCGGCAGCAGCACTTCGGGAGGTATGTCTGGTAACGCATTTTCCAATCAACCGCAATTTGTCTCGTTAGCGGCCATCAGCGCCGCCAGCCCGATGAGCAAAAATCTGGGCACGATCAACAGTGGAGTGACCTTAAACAGCTTGTTCGCTGGCAGCTACCGTCTGTTTGGCGTGAGCACAGCATTGTCTTCAGACGCCACTATGATCGGTCTATTCACAGGTAAATATGCTTATATACACTCTCCATTTGGACTGCAGATTGTTTTGTTACAGCCAGCGGTTTTTACGAACGTCTGGAAGAGCGATGCATCCTGAACATCAGGCAAACGGATAAAACTGGAGTCCAGGACTTAACGTCTAAATAAAATCTCTTGTATTCTCTGCTACAATTGAGAAACGGCGTACAGCCGTTTCTCAATTTTTAAAGGAACAAAACCCTTATGAAAAACATTATCCTGTTCATTCTCCCTTCCACTCTCATTTTGACAATGCTCATAGCTGGCTGTGGAAATACTCAGACATCTCCAGCAACAGCCACAGAAGAGCCAGCAACCTCGATTCCAACCATTTCACCAACACCCGATCGATGCGCACCTGAGAATATCCAGACAGAGGTTGACAAGGTCCATCGGCACATGCGCGAGTTTGATGACGCCTCCATACTGGCGTCCAGTACGCCCCGCGACCAATTGAGCAGTGCCATAGCCAATCTGCAGAGGATCCGCCGTGAGTCTGAAGATGAGAAAATTCCACCCTGTCTCCAGAATCTGAAACAATATCAAATCCAGCACATGAATTCGGTCATAGATACATTAATCGCATTTATCAGCGGAAGCGATCAGACAGTTCTCGATCAGGGCATCGCCATTGCCCGCCAACAGCACGACCAATACACACTTGAGCTGGCGCGGATACTGGGAATTACCGTTGTTCCAGCAGCAACCGTGGTGGTGCCTTCACAGACGCCAAGTCCGTAGCAAGCAAATAATCTGATTGCAAAAACATAATTGAGCCAGTTTATGAACTGGCTCTTTTAATTTTGTCATAGGAATTGCGAAATCATTACTTGGTTACAGTTCACACGAATTCAAAATGATGTCAATCGATACTCAGCAGTGCTTCGAACATCATCGTTCCCAGCCCATTGGAACCAAATCCATTGAACCTTTCAAAAATGCAATTTTGTAATTGACCTAACATGTTTGTATGTCCATCTGCTGTATCAAAGATCAGTTCCTAACGTCATGCCCGCAATACTCATCAAAGGAGATGAAGACATGAATAATTATCCTTCAGAAAAGGGTCAGGCACTGGTCATTATTACGTTAGCAGCAGTGGTAATGTTTGGGTTTGCCGCGCTTGCAATTGATGGAAGCATGGTTTTTTCCGACAAACGCCACGCGCAAAACGCAGCAGATACCGCGGCGCTTGCGGGCGCCCTCGCTTATTCTCGAGGCAATGAGATCGATGATGCGGCAGAAGGCCGAGCCACCTCCAACGGCTACGATGGCGGCACGATGAATGATGTAACTGTGACAGTGACCGATGTCCCCTCAGGTGAGTGCCCGGCAAACACGCAGGGCAAGGACATCAAGGTAGATATTGTTTCTCATGTGAACACTACTTTCGCGCGGGTGATCGGTAGAACACAGATGACCAATGCTGTGACGGCGACATCACGCTCATGTGGCTCATATTATGGTCCTCCATTTGATGGAAATGCGATTGTAGCTCTTGCTCCCTCTGGCACTGGATTCGATGCCAATGGTACACCAGATTGGACGATAACTGGTGGCGGAATTATGTCGAACTCTTCAAGTTCATCAGCCGTTGCTTGTGGTGGCTCCGCTACTATAACTGCTCCTTCAGTAACAGTAGTAGGAGATACTGACATTGATGGATGCAGTACCATAGGGTCAACCCCAAATGAAGAGGCGTCCCAATTAACCTATTCTGACTATTCTGCTTTGTTCCCTCGCCAGCCTACTTGCAATGGAACAGCCACATTCTCAGGCGGGCAATGGCATCCACAGTCCGGTGCTGACGGCAGCCAAGTTATGTTTACTAGTGGCAATATGGATTTTGCACCTGGTTTATACTGTATTATGAATTCCACGATAGGTCCATATCATGGCAAACTTACAGGCACAGAAGTCACGTTTTATATCCCCAGCATCAGCTTCGAGTTGAAGTTTGATGGTAACGGCAATAGCTTCAATGCAACTGCGCCCACAAGCGGCGAATATAAAGGTGTATTAATGTATCTGGCACCACTGGTAGATAGTAATGGAAATCTACTAGACTCATCGCAAGCTCTTGATTTGCGCGGCAATGGTGATGAAGACATTATAGGGGCCATAATTGCACCTTCGGCAGACGTGACCATGTTCGGAAATTCGGGAGCAGGAGCACTCAACAGCCAGGTGATCGCTTATCATGTTGACGCTGGCGGTAACGCAAACATAGACTTAACCTACAATGCGGGCGACAATTATCAAGCCGCAATACCAATCACACTGACATTGCTGCAGTAAAAGGCGAATGAATTTCAAAAAACCGCGCTATGAAAAGCGCGGTTTTTTTATTCGTTTGGGGCAGATTGTTATTCCTTCGGGATCATGATCCACATGAGCAGGTACACGAGTATGCCAGGTACACCACCCGGAATGAACGCGATGATGAACCCCAGCCTGAACCAGAAGGCGCTAATGCCGAAGAACTCGGCAAGCCCTCCACAGACTCCGGCGATCATACGATTACTCCGTGAACGACGCAGGGATCTTTTTTGCTGTGTTGTCATTATATACTCCTATCTTTTTCCAAGTTCAATACTATTTACGCAGGTTTCCCAAAAAAGTAGCAGGAATTATGCGTTCCGCACATATTGTTCGAACCATGCCAGAGTCCGCTCCCAGGCATCCTGCGCGGCTTCCGGGTTGAAACGCGAACCCGTATCGTTGTGAAAGGCATGATCCGCGTTCGGGTAAACCATCTTCTCGTAAATCTTGCCGTTCGCTGCCATTGCCTCCTCGATCTGCGGAATTCCGCCGTTGATACGGCTGTCCAATTCGCCGTACATCGCCAAAACAGCCGCGTTGATATTGGGGACGTCCTCCACCGGAGGATGCGGACCATAGAATGGGACAGCCGCCAATAGCTCCGGCATTTGTGTTGCAACGCGCCAGGTGACACCGCCGCCAAAGCAGAAACCGGTCATGCCAACCTTCTCTGCCTGCGCAAAGGATAGTTTCTGCAGGTACTGCCAGCCACTCTTAAAATCTTCAACGAATTGATCGGGTGGGATGTTACCCAGCGCACCGGGTACACTCCCTTCCCCAACAGCGGCGCTTCCTCCCTGACGTGAAAGCAGGTCTACCGCAAGGCCGACATATCCCGCCTTCGCAAATCGCCGCGTCACATCCTGGATGTGAGGTGTGAGCCCACGATTCTCATGGCAAACCAAAATAATCGGTGCCAGCTCTCCACTGGATGGTTGAGCCAGATAACCAATCAAGGATGCACCATCAGCCGCCGGGAATTGTATTTCGCTTGCGATGATGGCAGGGTCGTCAGGCATCACTGTCCCGTATGCGGGCGCGGGTGAGGAAGAACTGCTTGTGGCTGCGGGTTGAATCGTCGATGGCGAAGCGGGAATCTCCGCTGTTGCCACATCCGTTGGAGAGGCGGCTGTCTCCTCAGGTGGAGGCGTGCATGCAGCCAATATGGAATTTGCGGCGATCAAACTGCCGGTCACAGATGCGATCAATTTCAATGCATCACGGCGCGAAAGCCTTCCCTCTTCATAATCCTCTGCAAATTCTTCTGCAAGGTAGCGTTGAAACAAATTCATTTTCGTCTCCTCGAAAGTGAAATTTATGAAGTACATTCAATTCCCCCAATCAGACACTTCAAATTTAGCCAGTGATGCACATTTCGTCAAGTCTGTTTGAGAATGACTCATCCTGGACTCACGGTACAATAATGAAATGATTTATTCAAATACGCCACGAAAAGAAGCTTTAAGATCAATTGCTGACGCAGTCCATACCCCATTTTGGCTCGATGACCCAACCAGGCCGGTCCCCGAACCCGAACTGACCATAGACATTTCTACCGACCTGCTGGTAATTGGCGCAGGCTTCACAGGCTTGTGGACGGCCCTGCTCGCGAAAGAAGAAAACCCATCTCGCGATGTGGTTATTCTTGAAGCGGGCGAGGTTGCCCAGGGAGCCACGGGGCGCAATGGCGGTTTTATGGATTCATCCATCACGCACGGATTCTATAACGGGCTTTCGCGCTGGCCGCGGGAACTGCCGATGTTGCTTGCATTGGGTATTGCAAATCTCAACGAAATAGAAGGGACCATTGCGCGCCTCGGCATTGATTGCGATTACCGCCGCACTGGTGATATTGATATGGCAGCACAGCCTCATCAAGTGGAAGAGATGAAAGAGGAACTGGAAATTGCCGCGCCCTATCAAACCAATTTTCAGTTTCTGGATCGCGACCAGGTACAGGCTGTCGTCAAATCACCCATCTTTATAGCTGGACTCAAACGTCCAGACTCATCACTTGTCAACCCTGCACATCTTGCGTGGGGATTGCGCAAAGCCTGTCTCGAACTTGGTGTGCGATTATATGAAAACAGCCCGGTCAAAAAATTGGAGGAGGAAAATAAATATGTTCATGCCCACACCGAACATGGACGTGTACGCGCCTCACATGTTGCGCTGGGGACCAATGCCTTTCCGCCTTTATTGAAACATATCTCGTCTTATATTGTCCCCGTTTATGATTATGCCTTGATGACCGAACCGCTCACCCCAACGCAGCGTGAATCAGTTGGATGGTATGGACGCGAGGGCGTCAGCGATGCAAGCCGGCAATTCCATTACACACGTACGACTGCGGATGGGCGCATTCTTTGGGGCGGCTACGACGCGGTCTATTACTGGAACAACGGCTTCGGTCCCCATCTTGAAAACTCTCCCGTTATGTTCGGACGATTGGCTGAACACTTCTTCCAAACATTCCCTCAACTTGAAGGACTCCGTTTCTCTCATGCCTGGGGCGGAGCAATTGACACCTGCTCGCGCTTCAGTCCCTTTTGGGGAACCGCGCACCATGGAAAAACGGCTTATGCCATGGGTTATACAGGAATGGGTGTGGGAGCTTCACGATTCGGTGCACGTGTCATGCTCGATATTCTTAATAATAAGAAAACTGAGCGAACGGAACTTGAATTCGTTCGAACCAAACCGCTTCCATTTCCGCCTGAGCCCTTGCGTTCGCTGGGAATCAATCTCACACGTTGGTCCATGGATCAGGCAGATCGAAACCAGGGACGCGAGAATCTTTGGCTGCGCGCCATGAATTGGCTTGGGCTGGGGTTTGATAGTTAAATTTGGAGTGCAGGAGCTTGCTCCTGCGTTACCTCATGGCAAACACACAAGACAAACTTCCATCTCGACCGATCTTAGTCAACTGCTCTGCAGATTGACCCATTAACTTTTCAAGCAGCGCCGCGTCCATTTTGCACAACTCTGGATGCTTATCAATGATTGCCGCATACGGACAATGACCAAAGATGATCCTTGGCCCGCTTGAACCCGCCTCCCATCGCGCGTGATAATTCATTTCATTCAATTTTTCGACAACAAGATTAAGTCTCTTCGCAAGTTGCTGACTCGTAAAATTGGATTCACCAACGAGACGCTTCGCCAACGCTTCCACTTGGACGTGTGAACCTGCCTCCGTTAAAAGCGCGTCACTCAACACTGACAAGTTATCTCCCAACACCGCGCGTGGAAGCGAATACATCTTCTCAGGCCTGCCCCTCTTCTCACCCACCCTTACAGTTGACACATCCAAACGTCCATCAGAAACCAAAACCCTGATGTGATGCCGAACATTCGCCGCGGACATTTTCAACGCGCGCGAAACCTCCCGCACCGATGCTGTGTGTGTCTTATTAAAATATGCCAAAACCTTATGTCGCGCGGTTGTCATAAATTCCTCGGTGGTTGAGTAGCGCCGAGTGAGAGCGAGGCGCGTATCGAAACCACCAGTATCACGATTATACCCATTTTCTTATTTATATAAAAATATTTTTACGAAATTCAATTGACTCTGTCCTTCAAAGTGCTATAATGCCTCTATGTAAAACAATTACCACTTACAAATTACCCATTACAATCCTCTAATCTCAGATTCTCTAATCTTATGCCTATGGAATTCCAAAACTACATCAACGGCAAGTGGGTCAAGGGAAGAAGTACGTTCCCGACAATCAATCCCGCCAACGAAGAACTGGTGGCAGACATTGCCCAGGCTGACATTGCTGACGTTGATTCAGCAGTGAAAGCCGCGAGCGAAGCCTCTAAATCCTGGCGGCTACTCCCTGCCCCACTGCGCGGTGAAATGCTCTTTAAAGTGGGAGATATTCTCAAACAAAAGAAAGAAGAACTTTCGCAGCTTCTTACGCGTGATATGGGCAAAGTGATCGCGGAAGCGCGCGGTGACGTGCAGGAGGCCATAGACATGGCATACTACATGGGCGGAGAGGGGCGTCGCCTATTGGGGTACACAGCTCCTGTTGAAATGCCCAATAAATTCGGGATGGCGGTCCGCGACCCGGCTGGCATCGTTGGACTAATCACCCCCTGGAATTTCCCAATTGCTGTCCCATCCTGGAAAATCTTTCCTGCGTTGGTTGCTGGCAATACGATAATTTGGAAACCATCCCCAGAGACCCCCGCTATCTCTGCTGCATTCGTGAAAGTATTTGAAGAAGCGGGCCTGCCACCGGGTGTGTTCAACCTCATCATGGCTCCAGGCGCGGATGTGGGCAAGGCGCTCGTTGAACATCCTGATGTGCGTGTCCTTTCGTTTACTGGTTCCACAACCACTGGCCGCGCGATTGCAGAATCCGCAGCAAAGCTGAATAAAAAATTATCCCTTGAAATGGGCGGAAAGAATGCCATCATTGTCATGGATGATGCTAATGTGGAACTCGTCACGGACGCGACTCTCTGGGCATCATTTGGCACAAGCGGACAACGCTGCACTGCCGCGAGCAGATTGATCGCGCAAAAAGGAATCGCGGGCAAAGTTAAAGAGTCTTTAGTTGAAAGAACAAAGAAGCTAAAACTTGGCGACGGTCTCGATCCAAAGATAGACGTTGGTCCCGTGATCAACAAAGCTGCGTTGGACAGAATCCACAACTATGTGCAGATCGGACAGAAAGAAGGCGCGCGGGCGTTGGTCGGCGCGTCGGTGGCAGATATTAACGGAAAAGGCTTCTTCTACAGCCCAACCCTATTTGACGGAGTCAACCCAGGGTCCACATTGGAGGCGGAGGAGATTTTTGGTCCTGTGCTTTCTATCATCGATGTCAATTCACTCGAAGAAGCCATTGAAGTTAACAATCGTTCGCAATATGGATTATCCACGTCCATCTTTACACAGGATGTCAACCGCGCTTTCACTGCCATGCGCGATATCGCAACTGGATTGGTGTATATCAATCACGGCACAACGGGTGCAGAGATCCAGTTCCCGTTCGGCGGCGTACGCGGTACAGGCAACGGACATCGCGAAGCTGGCCAGGCAGCCCTTGAAGTCTTCACCGAATGGAAATCCATCTATGTGGATTATTCAGGCAAGCTGCAACGCGCGCAGATTGATAATCGAGAAGAATGATTGGAAAACCTCGCTGGTTGAGACGCAGGCAGTCGAAACCAGCAATAACAAGTAAATATGAAATTACATACTGTGGTCTCGATACGTGTCTCGCTACCGCTCGTCACTACTCGACCACCATTTATAACTGATAACTCATGACTTTAACCTGGGAATCCACCTACGCCATCGCCCTGGAATTGCGCAGGCAGCATCCAGAAGTAAACATCGAGGATGTAACGCTGCAACAGATTTATGACTGGACGATAAAACTTTCAGATTTCGAGGATGACCTATCGCTTGTGAATGACGATATCCTTTACGTGATCTATCAAGATTGGTTCGAGGAGAACATGCATGGACAATGAAAAAATAAGTTTGCCTCAATACGATATCCCCGAAGATATGCAGCATGCCATCGCGGTAACCACGCTTGACCGCCTTTACAACTGGGGCAGGCGTTCTTCTGTGTGGCCGCTCATGTTTGGGCTGGCATGCTGCGCCATCGAAATGATCGCCGCGCAGACCGCGCGTTATGATATGGCGCGCTTCGGCATGGAAGTGATGCGCCCCACCCCGCGTCAGGCTGATCTGCTGCTTGTCTCCGGCACGGTCACAAAGAAAATGGTTCCTGCCATTGTGCGCCTTTACAACCAAATGCCCGAGCCAAAATATGTTGTAGCCATGGGCGCGTGCGCGTCCGGCGGCGGACCCTTCAAAGAGGGATACAACGTTGTTGCAGGCATTGATAAATTTTTGCCGGTTGATGTTTATATTCCCGGCTGCCCACCGACTCCACAAGCCCTCATCGCGGGCATGATCAAACTGCAAGAGAAAATTGACAAGCAAAGTTATAAGAAAAGCCGCTGGTATGACAAGAAAAAACAGGATGCAAATTACGTACCTGTTCCTATTCTCGGACCTGATTTAATTGATCCACGACGAAATGAAGAAATCAGGATTGCCGCTGCAAAAAGGGAGAATGAGGGATGACAACACCGGCTCTTACTTCGATCGTTGACCTGGCTGCGCGTTTCCCAGGCATTGTCACTCCTGACGCGCGTCCCGGCTTTAGCGGCTTCATCGTAGAAAAAGACTCCCTTGTTGAAGTGGCGACTGCGATCCGCGATGAAATGGGTTTCGATCTGCTCACCGCTGTGACAGGGGTTGACTACCTGCCCGAAAACAAAATGGAAGTGGTCTATTGTGCCTATAGAACTACTGGTGGACCTGGCTTGATCTTTAAGGTCCAGGTCCCGCGTGTTGATCCGGTTGAAGTCCCGTCATTGATCGATCTCTGGCCCGGCGTGGATTTGCAGGAACGCGAAGCCTGGGATCTGATGGGTATCAAGTTTACAGGTCATCCAGACCTGCGCCGTATTTTGATGTGGGAAGGATTTGAAGGTCATCCGCTTCGCAAAGATTGGAAGGAGGGCTTTTATGAGGAGGATACAAAGCCCTTCAAAAGCCGCTGGCCTGATGGTCAATTCTACATGGCGGAGGATAAAAATCCGTTCAAGGATAATTTGACTTTCCCACAAAACTTCGACCCCGAGAAATGGATTCCCGAAGGCGACGCCCTGCTCTACGGCGCGCTGGCGCGTTATACGGTGAAAAACGAAAGTGGATTAAACACTGATCGCATCGTCATCAACATGGGACCGCACCACCCGTCCACGCATGGGGTGTTCCGCGCGGTCATGACCCTGGATGGCGAAACCATCGTTGGGCTCAAACCTGTGCTCGGGTATTTGCATCGCAATCACGATAAGATCGGTGAGCGCAATACATATCTATTGAATATGCCATTCACCGACCGCCTGGATTACTTCAACTCGATGACGAACAATTTTGGATATGCCATCACCGTCGAAAAGTTGATGAAGATCCCTGTAGCGGAACGCGCGGAGTACATCCGCATCATTGTTTCGGAATTGACACGCGTGCAGAACCATCTCATCTTTATCGGCACATTGTTGAATGACCTCGGCGCGATGTACACGCCGTCACTCTATGCCTTTGAGGAGCGCGAACTCATCCTCGATATCTTCGAAGCCATTTCGGGCGCGCGTATGATGTGCAACTACTTCCGCTTTGGTGGTGTGGTACGCGATATTCCCGATGACGTAATGCAAAAGATCAAGGGTTTGGTACATGAACGGCTGCCCGCCAAGACGGACGAGATGGAACGCTTTCTCTCCGAAAATGAAGTGCTCGTCTCGCGCATGAAGGGCGTGAGGATGATCGGCGCGGAGGATGCAATTCGATACTCGATTACAGGTCCCGTGCTACGCGCCGCGGGTGTACCCTATGATATTCGCCGCGCGGACCCTTACGGAATCTATGATCGTTTCGATTTTGACGTGGCAGTGCGTCACAATGGCGACTTAATGGATAATTACCTCATCCGCATTGACGAGATCAGACAATCCCTGCGGATTCTTAAACAAGCCATCAAACAGATCCCCGAGGGGCCGATCAACTCCCAGAAACCGGTGTATCAGGTTCGGGTCCCAGCCGGTGAGGCGTATGGTCGCATTGAGTCGCCCAAAGGTGAATTGGCATTTTACGTTGTTTCGAATGGCAAGCCGAATCCCTGGCGCTATCACGTGCGACCCGCGTCGTTCGTAAATCTCACCGCGCTTGAGAAAATTTCCGTCGGCAACAAGATCGCGGATTTCGTTGCATTGCTTGCCATGTTCGATATTGTGATGGGCGAGTGCGATAGATAAATAACCAGATGTCATTGCGAGAAGCAATCGCGCTGAGCGGAGTGAGCGCTTGTTGCGAACGCAGTCGAAGCGCAGATGACGAAGTAATCTCCTCGACTGTGTTGGAGATTGCTTCGGGCTTCGCCCTCGCAATGACGGGAAACGGAGATGAACATGTACGGAAGAGGAATTCTTAAAGGTCTCAGTGTTACCTGGAAGCGATTCTGGGATACGTATCTTGACGATATTTCATGGTTGTTGCGCGGCAAAAAGAGATATTATTCTGAGGAAGGCATCAAGCATCGCGCCAGCAAGGATCAGCGCGGAATCTTTACAGTTCAATATCCCGAAGAAAGGCTGATCCTGCCTGAGGAGGCCCGCTATCTTCCATTTCTTGTTTACAATGAGCAGGAGGATGGAAAGAGGGAAATACTCTGCACCTCCTGTGGGATTTGTGCAAAGGTGTGTCCACCACAATGCATCTGGATCGTTCGTTCAAACGACCCGCAGACTGGACGCCCGATCCCCGAGCCAACCGAATTCTACATTGACGCAGACATCTGCATGAACTGCGGCTTCTGTTCGGAATATTGCCCGTTCGATGCGATCAAAATGGATCATGATTTTGAGATCGCTTCATACTCGCGCAATGTGTATAACATGGAGATGTTACTCAAGCCATCCTCTTATTATCAAAGTATCCGCCCGCAGAACTTCGCCCGCGAAGAAGAAGCGCGCAAGGCAAAGGAAGCCGCCAAGGCTGCGAAAGCGGCTGCCGCAGGTGCGGCACAAGC
>JAKEFL010000140.1 GCA_022616105.1 Anaerolineae bacterium
GCGATGAAACCTTGGGTCGAGGCGAACGTGAGGAACGTCGAGATGGTCTATCTCGGCGAGGGTCTTCATGATTTGCAAGAAGACCGTCCCCACGAGATGGGGAAGGCTATCGCGGACTGGGCGGCGAGCAAGCTGTAAGGGATACGATTGAAGCCATTCCGCCCAAAGAGGAATGGAAGAACGATAACGGGAAGTTTAATTTTTAACTATTGCAATCAGCACAAATCAATAATTACGGCGCTGGTGCCCCACAAATCCGTTACGCGGGCGTCTTTCTGCCCACCCGCCGAGCCGACAATGACTCCATCCGCCAGCGTGCCGACTTGTCTGGCTTGCTCGGGTGTAGGCTTCAGGCAGTTTGAAGATTCCAGCCGGGGCTGCCCTCGGCGCGGGGATGCCGGTGATTTGCTCGATTTCTGCTTCGGGATAGCCTTCTCCGTAGAGACGAACTGCCTGGTAACGAGTTCTGGCGCCTGCCTCTTTACATACTCGGTAGGCTTGCAACAGTTCTTTCCGTTCTTCTTTGCTTAGTGTGAATTTTCGCTTTGCCATGCCTCTATTGTACGTATTCTAATCACTTTGTCTATAAGGTTTGTTGACTTCCATTGGATTAACTTGCTTAGAGGCATGAGGAGACAGTATGGATACAACATTATTAACGATACTGGTACTCGGCTTTGCTCTGGGAATTAAGCACGCCCTGGATGCCGATCATGTGGTGGCTGTCTCAACCATAGTCAGCCAATATCGTAATCCACTCAAGGCTACTGTGGTGGGTATCTTTTGGGGTATTGGACATACAACGACACTCTTACTTGTTGGAATAGCGGTGATTGGTTTCAAACTTGTCATTCCTGATCAACTGGCCCTTTCGATGGAATTTCTGGTCGGGGTAGTGCTATTTGCGCTGGGCGTCCAGATCCGTTGGCAATACCTCCCTAAAAAGAAACATACCCACATCCACGATCACGGCGATGAGATGCACACGCATGAACATGTTCACCCTCGCAACGAGGGTGAGAAAGATGTCCAGCATCTCCCTCCGCGCCAGTACAAGTCTCTGTTGCTTGGGATGATTCATGGCCTGGCAGGGAGCGCGGCGTTGATGCTTCTGGTGCTCAGCACGATCCAGTCACCTGTGGAAGGAGTTGTTTACATCCTCGTATTCGGAGTTGGCTCCATACTTGGGATGATGGTGATCAGCACATTGATCGGTCTGCCGTTTGCCTTGTCGTCAAAACGATTTGCATCCCTCAATCATACGATTCGATTCACGGCAGGCACGCTCAGCGCGGCGCTGGGGATATTTGTGATGATCGACATCGGGTTAATCAAGGGCCTGTTCCATGGGCTTTAATGAATGTACGTGCCGTTCATAAATTTTATCAAGTTGTAAATCTTTTTCGTTCTGGCTTCCCAGACCTATGCCTGCTACATCAACCCGGAAATGTTTTATCCGGGGGCGGCTGTGAACGCCGCATCCAGACAGGCGCTTTATGTTCTCGCAGGCAGGAACGCATTGATGGCGATCATCTCTCTAATCGCGCTCATCCGACAGGACGCGCGTTTCTACTCCTTTGCTTTCGTCATGCACAGCCTGCGCGAGTTACAGGATATGTTCATCATTCCGCTTACAGGCGCGCCGTTTGTGACTTTCTTCGTGTTCCTTTTTGTGTTTGTCATCCCCGCGCCAAGGGCGGTCCCTGCCGGAATGTTCAAAGCCATGTCGGTGGTGATGGGCCTAATCGAAAAAATCGTCCCTTTGCCTGAAGCCTACACCCGGGAAGGTTTGCGCGGGATAGCGGGCGTGACCTACATAGGTGACAACAGCAAGGCGCGGCGCGAGTTGGGCTACAACCCGCGCCCGTTGCAAGAAGGGTTGGCTGAGACCCTGCAACACGAGATGAGACTGCTGGGAATGCGACCCTAATCGTCATCGCCAGAAAGGCAACTGTCAATATTGACTACAAGGAGAGCAAATTTGTCTATCGACGGCCCAAGAGGGGCGACAGGTGATTGATCCGGCGCGGTGGCCATTTCGCCGCCCTCGAAGAACCCCAGCTTCAAGTCTCACTCTGGTGGTCATGTAGCTATGAATCTCGGTTTAGACACCCGCGTCCTACTCAACCATGGCGGCGACATGCCAGTGTTGGGCCTCGGCGTCATGGAGTCGTCTGGGAGAAAGTGCGTGGAGGCGGTGAAACACGCATTACGCATTGGCTATCGCCTCATTGACACCGCCAAGGCCTACGGGAATGAGAAAGAAGTCGGCCTGGCGGTCCGGGAGAGTGGTGTTCCGCGGGAGGAACTCTTCGTGACGACAAAGGTGTGGATCTCGGATCAGGGATACCAGTCTACGCTCCGCGCCTGTGACTCCTCCCTGGAACGACTTGGCATGGAATACGTGGATCTCTACCTGGTTCATTGGCCAGTGCCGCAGAAACGGGCGGATACGTGGCGCGCCATGCTCGAGCTGAAGGACCGAGGCAAGGCTCGCGCGATTGGCGTGAGTAACTACTACCCTCATCACCTGCAGGAGGTCCTAAGAGCGAGCCCCATTATCCCCGCAGTCAACCAGATCGAACTCAGTCCGTTCCTCCACCCGCGCGAAGTCACGGAGTTCTGTCAGCAGCGCGGCATCATTGTCGAGGCATACAGCCCGCTCGCGCGCGGGATGCGCATGAACGATCCGAATCTCGTCGCCACCGCACAGAAGTATGGAAAGACATCCGCGCAGATCATGCTCCGGTGGTCGCTCCAGCATGGTTATATCGTGATCCCACAGTCCACACACCCGGATCGCATTGAAGAGAACGCGGATGTGTTCGACTTTGTGCTCACCCCCGCGGACATGGCAGTGCTCGACAACCTACACGACGGTTTTCGCGCGACTGGCTTGGATCCGTCGCAGGCACCCTAATGGTATATTTCGCATTGTGGAAATTTATACGCCCGGCAGAGTCTATAAATCAGATACAAGAGTATGTCCGAAAATCGCAAAGGACAATACAGCATTCGCATACGTACACACCGCCTACCTACTCATCTCGGAGAAATGCTGCTGGAGACATAAAGTGTGAACTACACCCTTCTCAATCGGAATGAACTTCCTTACGACGGAAACACTTATGAGTTCGAAGGTATTCAATATGAAGATACCGAAGTATCGTTTATTTGGGTGGATATGCCTCCAGGCGGCGCGGTACGATTGCATAAGCATCCCTACAAGGAGATTTTTATCATACAGGAAGGTGTGGCTACTTTTATGGTTGGCTCCACTACACTGGAAGCACATGCAGGGCAAATCGTCATTGTTCCAGCGGACGTGCCTCATAAGTTCATGAATTCAAGTGATGCACAATTGAGGCAGATTGATATCCACGTCAACAAGGAGTTCATTACTCACTGGCTTGAGGATTAATAAAAGCTCATACAGGTGGGTTTATAATTCTGTTGAGGTTTTAGAAGTATGAAATTTGACTTTGACACGCGACCCTCCGATTCGCCGTTTGTCGAATCCGTTTGGCGGACGGAAACGGCAGGCGGCGGTTCGTTCATATCTACGGCGGAGAGTCGCTGGGAGATGGTGATTACGAAGCAGATGGGGAAGTTTACCCTGAGCATCCGCGGACCTGAAACAAAGGCATCGCCTGCGCTTGTCCCTGAAGGGCATGTAGAATTTTTTGGCATCGTTTTCAAGCGTGCCGTGTTCATGCCGAATTTACAGAAAAAATATCTGGTCAACGAAGCATTGCATTTGCCACAATCCACAAGAAATGCCTTCACTGCAATAGGCGGAGTGTTTGAGATTCCAACCTTTGAAAATGCAGATACATTTGTAACCCGATTAATGCGAAACGAATTGCTCACGCATGACCAAATCGTGGATGATGTGTTGCGCGGTCAAACGCGGGATTTGTCGCTGCGTTCTTTGCAGAGAAGATTTTTGCATGTGACGGGTCTGACGTATAAAACGATTCAACAAATCGATAGAGCGCGTCAGGCGTTGACCATGTTGCAGGAAGGCAAACCAATTGTGGACGTGGTGTATGAAGCGGGGTATTTTGACCAGCCACATCTAACTCGTTCATTGAAATTGTTTGCAGGGCAGACTCCGTCTGAGATTCAAAATAACCGTCCCGCAGGTTTAATCGCAGAATAAAATATCATCCACCAAACCTGCGGGACGTTTTGTCGTTTTTATACAAGACATAAAATTGAAGCCGGAATATACTAAGGATATATTATTACAAGGAGAACAACCATGAGAAAAATAATCGTATCCGAATTCCTGTCACTTGATGGCGTGATGGAAGAACCAAAGTGGACGTTTCCTTACTGGAATGAAGAAATTGCGCGGTTCAAATCTGGTGAGGATTTTGTCACTGATGCAGTGTTAATCGGGCGTGTGACCTACGACGGCTTTTCAAAGGCATGGCCCAGCCGAACCGATGAAGAGAGCGGCGGCGCCCGCATGAACAGTATTCCCAAATACGTGGTTTCCAATACATTACGAAACCCTGAGTGGAACAATTCGCATGTTATCAGTGGCAACGTTATAGATGAAATCAAGAAGTTGAAGCAACAGGCTGGCAAGAACCTTTTGCTATATGGTAGCAACACACTGGTGAAAACATTGATGCAGAACGACCTTGCTGACCAATATAGTCTTCTCATCTACCCAATTGTGCTAGGTACAGGGATGAAACTGTTTCAGGAAGGCATTCCAAATATGCCGCTCAAACTAATCAATTCACAGACGTTCAGTAACGGCGTAACCGCTGTTATTTATGAACCTGATCGCAGTAAATAGAAACTGCTCCACAGATACCAAAAGAGAACAACATGAGAAAAGTAATTGTATCAAGCCAGGTCAGTATGAATTCGGTTATTGAAAACCCGCAAAACTTTGTGTTCGATTACGTCAACGACGAGTTTATGAGTTATGCGCGTGAACAACTTTTTGAAAGCGACGCCTTGATTATGGGACGTGTGACATATCAAGGCTTTGCAGAGGCTTGGTCATCTCGTGCTGGGGCAGATGAATTTGCAGATAGAATGAACAGCCTGCCAAAGTATGTGGCATCACGAACGTTGAAAGAGCCGCTGACATGGAATGCAAACTTAATCAAAGGGGATGTCGTAAAGGAAGTTGCCAAATTGAAAGAGCAAAAAGGCATGAACATTTTGCAATATGGAAGCGGCGAGTTGACTCATACCCTTTTGGAACATGGATTGATTGACGAATTCCGTTTGATGGTTTTTCCCGTAGCAGTTGGAAATGGATTACATGTTTTTGAGAAGTTTGAGAAAACACCGATGAAACTGCTAGAGTCGAAAACATTTAGCACAGGCGTTGTCATTTTGCATTATCAGCCTGTGAAGAAGTAAATTTTTCGTGCATCGTGGGGACACAGCGAGTCAATTCAGGATTCTCACGATAAATTGTTTTGCGGTGTCCCTACAATTTATAAAAGGAACTTTTCGGCGCGACCATGTCCAGCGAAATCAAAGAGAAAGCGCTGGAACTTATTGAATTGGAACAGGATTTGAAGTATAAAAAGAAGTACGCAATAGTTAGTAAGTGGGCAAATCAATGGGGGCTTGACAGGGGTGTATAATGAATTCAGCAAGAATTAATTTTCGCCGCCTAACATCCTAAACGATTAGGCGGCGAGCTAACGTCACCATAAAACGGATTTTCTTTTGAGAGGTATAAGGAGGCTGGAATGGCGATAATTGAGATAGTTCGGTTCAAGCTGGCGGCAGGAGTTGATGAACAAACATTTCTACGTGAGAATGAGCAGGTAGAGCGAGAGTATATCCCCAAGCAACCCGGCTTTATCAGCCGCGAGGCAGCCAAGGGCGATGACGGTGAGTGGCTGGTTGTTGTGCATTGGCAAACCGAGCAAGACGCTGATGCTTCAATGAATAAGTTCATGGGCGATCCCAACTCTCAAGGCTTCGCCGCCGCTCTTGACAATTCCACCGTCAGCATGAAGCGTTACAGCATTGTGTGAGGCGATCAGTCTGTTTCCAACTTGCCCGAATTTCGCTTGTGACGACATGCCCAGCTATCATGCTCCGAATTGGCCTGAACTGAACGAAGCACCCAACTATGAGTTGGGTGCGAATATCGCTCAGCAATAGCCAATAATGTCCATTGTAAGAAATTTCTCCTTGAGCGATTGATCAGCCTGGCCGAGTATTAGGTATGTCTCGGCCAAGCCTGATCGGTGAAGTGATTACCACCCAATGGCAATTTCCATCAGAACACGCCAGGCGTTCAACGCCAGCCAGTCATCGTATCCGGCCCAGTCTTTATACTTTGGCAGTTCGATAACGTTTGGGATTTCAAGAAACGGTGTTCCTTTTTGAAATTCGGCGAAAATGGCATTCCTCAAATCCTGAATATACTCTCGCTGTTGCGTCACGGCGGATCGGGGACCAGACGGTTCCTGGTGGGTGAACATCGCGGTATCAAAGTCAAGCGCCTCGACTTCAGTCAACGTGCGTTCCCACTCAGCCGGGAAGAAATCCGGCAGGTTCCCAAAACCGACCCGATTGGGTGTAACTATATCAGCTAAGAAGACGATGCGATCTTCGGCAAATCGGGTAACTGTCATGCCCTGGCCGTGACTGGGCCCAAAGAAGTATAGTTCTATGGTCTTGCCGCCTAACGAAATATCGTGACGGTTACCTTCCCAGACTTCATCAGGAACGACAACATCTGGATTGGGATGTTCCACTAGCCAGTCTCTGGCATCGACATGGCTAATAATGGTTGCTCCGGCATCTTTGAGGACCTGACCGCCACCGATATGATCCCAGTGATTGTGGCTATAAATCACATATCTCATGGGTTGTTCGGTGATGCCCCTGATCGCTTCTAACGTTAATGCCGCATGCTGGGAGCTCATGGGGTCTATCACGATCACCCCTTCATCGGTCACCACGATCCCGCTGTAAATAAACCCATTACCGTAACTGTAAATTCCGTCAGCGACCTCGAATAGTTCGTATACCGGCGCTTGACTGACTGGTTCAGTGGCTGGCGGGGCTGTCGGCGGTGGTGTGACGGGAGCACACGCGGCGAGAATCGTGAGCGCAAGGACGCTCAGGACGCTGACACTTGCGAGGTGAATATGTGCGAATTTCATTTGCTTACTCCTTCTTTGAACTAATAAAGCGGACGGAACGCGTTAGACTTGTGTCCCGCGAGACATTCCTAGATTATCAGAGTAAGACTGTGAGGAGAATATTAAAATGTGCGTGACATTTATGATTTTTTACAACTGTTCTCTGTAGGCGGAAGGAGATAAGCCGGTGGAATTCTTGAAGGCTTGGCTAAAGTAGAAGGGGGTGTCATAACCGAGGGCAAAGGCAATCTCTTTGACCGAGAGGGGCGTAAATTGGAGATCTCGTTTGGCCTCCAACGTCAGCCGGTCGGCGATAATTTGTTTTGCTGTTTTACCGATAATATGCTTGGTAACATCAGACAGTTGGCGAGAAGAAAGATGGAGCAGAGTGGCATAGTCGTTGACCTGATGTTCGTTTTTAAATCGC
>JAKEFL010000141.1 GCA_022616105.1 Anaerolineae bacterium
CGTTTCCTGATTGGCAAGGCGGAACGCTGCCAGTATGCTGAGGAAAGTAAACCCAACTGCAGGCCGCCAGCCGAGCAACAGACCTGCCATAAGCATAACTACGAAATAACTTGTAAAGGTGGTGCTGTTAATCCCGCCGCCCATGAGCGCGATCATCGTGCTGGCGAGCCAGATTGTAGTGACGTGCAAATATCCTGCAACTTTTACCCACCCTGCCCTCATCAAAAACCATACAACCAATAGTATCGTGATAATGCCAGCTAATATGATGTTTGCAGCACCAAATAAATCGCCTTCTCCTGTAGCAACGCGGACAATGATGAAGAGCACAAGGATTGGAATATTGGTCAGTACAATCGCATTGATAAAGCCGGCAGCGCGCGTCTTTTCTTCATCCTCTGGAAAGACAGGCGGCGCAAAAAACCTACGAAGTGAGTATTGCATATTGCCAGCCTCACTCATCCTGGTCACCCTCGGAGAGATCGCCGACAATTTGAATGGCGACCTCTGTATGATCCAACATCATACCGATTTCCCTGACTGTTGTTTGCAGGATTTCCTCATATTCGGTTGGTGTGCTGATCGCTGTTGTAATGCGTGAGATGGATTGCTCCCGGTCTGCGCGCAGACGGGCTTCCTCATACAGGCGTGCACTTTCCATTGACAGCGCGAGGCGTTCGGCGGCAGATTCGATTGTGGATATTGTGTTTGCGCTGTAGTCATCCTTAAGTTTTACCGTGACAACTCCAATTGTTTGCCCACGTAATTTTATGGGTATGGCAACTGTATTTTGTTTTTCTGATTTTTGATCATTGCCATTGGAACTGGTGGTTGTACCTGTTGTGAGCGCCTGCTTTCCAAGCTCTGGCAATTCAGATATTGCTTGAATCCGGATATTGTCGAAACGGTATCCCTTATTGCCTGTCTGAACACCTTCAGCAAGCCCTTTCCAGCTTTCAAGCGTGTATTTGCCATAGGCACCTTCAAGCTCATTAAGGCTCTTTTCTACAGTTTGCAATAACCTGGTGCGTTCTATCGCGCTTGCAAGTTGATCTGCCATGATCTGCATAATCGCGACTTCCTCTGCAGTAAATGTCTGAGATTGATCGCTATGTACATCCAGGACACCTATGATCCTGGATTCCAACTTTAATGGGACAGCCAATTCAGAGCGAGTGTTTGGAAGAAAAGGATTATTAAAGTGAACCGCGTCGATACCTTTATTAAGTATGATGTGTGGCTCTCCACTTGCAGAAACGTGTCCTACAATCCCCACTTCTCCCACTCGCACCCTGTAATTGTTGGAGATCATCCGTTGTCCGGCTTCTGTTGAGGAAGCAACGAGAACTGCATATTCATTGTTGTTATCGAGAAGGAAAATCCCTGTGTGATAAAACTTGAAGCGATCCAGAATGAGACCTGTGGAACGAGTCAACAGCTCATCCAGGTTTCTTGCGTAGGTCGCATCGCGAACGATTTCAGCAGCCAGGCGCAGCCATCTGGTTTGCTTCTCCAAATCCTGGGTGCGGTCAGCCACGCGTTTTTCCAGGTCAGTAATTGAGTTGCTGAGCTGCATCGTCATACGGTTGAATGCAGTGGTTAAGGTTCCAATCTCATCATTGCTTGGTTTTGTATCTACAATGCTTGTCATATCCCCATCCGCAATGGATGCCGCTGCACTCGTCAGTGTTTGAATTGGCTTAAGTGTACGGCTGGTAAGTATCACAAGGCTTAGGCTTGCCAGTACGAGTGCAAGAATGCTGACCAGCCCGGCAAGGATCATCCGGCTATTTTGGGTTGCCGAAATATGTGTGTGATCATAAACGATGTCCAAAGTACCGACGATTCTTCCTGAAAAGTCATGCAGCGGTGATGTGAGGATCGCGTAATCCCTTCCATCAACACTCGGATGGGTGATGGATGTCTCCCCTTCCAAAGCTTTAACATAACTGGATGATTCATTGAAGAGGGAATTATCCTGAGTAGTTGCATATGGAATTAATCCAGAAATAGGTCCTGGTTCAATGGCAGTTGGAGTGCCAATAAGCAGTTCCTCCAGGAGGAGAATATGCCATTCGCCACCATACTTTTCCTTCAGGATACCCAGCAGCGCATCGTTAAATCCGATTCCGAATTCCACTGCCCCGATATGATTTCCTTGATAAAAGATCGGGACCGCGCCTCGAACCCCCAACATGCCATTTTCCGATTCTAATCCTGCCACCGAACTTTGTTCAGAATTCGCTAACAGCACAACTGATAATGTTTCCCCAACTTTCTGATCATCGATATCGTTCAGGCTGAGGAATCGCTCTCCATTTGGAAGATAGTATTGATATTGGGTGATGTTATATGATTTCGTGAGTTCGAAACTGGGAAGCGTGAGAGAAATCAACCTTTGCCGGTCTCTTTCTGCAAAAGCTTTCTGTATTTCCGGGTTGCCTGCCGCCGCCGATGCCAGTGCCAGAGCAATGTTCTTTTGATTTTCCAACTCTGCTACAAAAGCATCACTATATGAAACCAAATCGGCTTCCTCGGCATCATGATATGTATTATGTAGATTGATATAACTAAAAGCGAAGATACCCGCCAGTAAAACGGCAAAAACGATCAAAGCTGGAAGGATCAATTTACGTGTAAGAATCATGATGGATAATACCTTTTAGTAGGCCGCCCTCGGGTTTTTATTGGATGCAATACCGGGAATATTTTCTTCTCGGGCTGTTTCACTAATAAAAACAGTTGCCTCTTCAACTTCAGGCAATTGCCCAAGTTCACGTGCAGCAGTTTGAATCAGAGCATCTATGTCCAGTGATTGACCAAAGCGTGTTGCAAGCCTGCCCACAGTCTGTTCCTGTTTCGCCCGTTGTGTGGCATCCTCAAGCAGGCGAATATTATCAATTGCCAGTCCGACCTGATTCGCCACCTCCAAAATAAAGTCCTCGTCTGTTTTATTCCATGCGGTATCTTCCTTGCGCGAAATCGAAATGTTTCCAATCTTATTTCCGCGCAAAGTGATCGCTGTGTTGATCGCGTTGTCGTCTTTTATGGATACTTTTTCGGCCCGCAAGCCTAAGGGTGTATACGTGAAAACGCGTCCTTTTTTCTTCAATTCCTGACTCCACGCTTCGCCCGTGCGGTCAGCTGTCAAGGTTTCGAGTTGCATGACTGCCGCTTGAGATTCATCCAGTAAACGGGCGTTTTCAATTGCTACTGCGACCTGGTCAGCTAATGTTTGTAGAATATCGATATCTTCAGTGCTGAATGCTTGCGGTTTGTCTGAGTGAATATCCAATACTCCCAGCACTTTGTTACGGACTACCAGTGGGAGGGCAGCTTCTGAACGAGTCATTGGAAGGTCAGGATTGTTAAATAAAATGGCATCCGTCCCAACGTCAAAAACGATGCGAGGTTTCTTCTGCACAAGTGCATATCCAACGATACCCAGCGACCCGACGGCAATCGAATGACCGTTCTCGATCATCCGCAAGCCACCTTCAGAAGACGCAGCCTGTAAAACGGCTTCATCACCCGCTTCATTGATCAGGTAAATACCTGTGTGATAGAACCCAAATTGATCGCTTACCAGCCTTACGACAATATCCAGAAGTGATGCAAGGTCATGAACTTCGGCGGTTTGACGGGCAATGAAGGACGCGGCGCGCAGTTGATCTGTTTTTCTTTCAATGTCGGCCGTCCGTTCAGCCACGCGCTGCTCCAGGTCATTGATCAAGTCGCTTAGATTCGCAGTCATTGAGTTGAAATCGATGGCAAGTTCAGCCAGTTCGCGCGTACCTGGTATTTTGGTGATCCTGTATGCGAAGTCCCCTTTGCTTATTTTTTCAGCCGCATCTCGTAACCCGACAATGGGTTTTGCCAGATAATTTGCAGAGATAATACCGGCAATAATAAGCAAAGGCAGTGCGCTAAGAAAAATTGTAATTAGCCTTATAAGATATTCTCGTTCTTGTGCCAGAATAGTATTGGCTGAGATATCCACACCCAGAACGCCAACTCTCTCGCCGCTTGAGGTGAAAATAGGAGTGTATCCTGATAAGAATGTACCAAACTCGTCCGTGTAAAAATCTGGCTCTATGATTGCTCTGGTCATGGTATCGAAATTTTCAACCAATGTTGAGCTGGGCTCTTCGTATCTATCCCCGAATTCTGAAATCAGAGGCTCCTCAGGTGATATACGCGCATCCACGACGAAGTAAATTCCCTGTTCATCTTTTCTCATGGTGTAGACAAATCTTAAATCCGGGTCAGATAGTTTAATTTTTACATTCTTTTCATGAATGGCTTCGAAAAATTCGTCATGTGCCGCTTTGACATCGATCAACAAGTCGCCGTTTTGTTGCAACCCTGCCAGAGCGGTTATATTTTCAAGACGATGACTTAAACTATTGCGCAATTCAGCGCGGAAGTTGACGTACAACGCAGATGCTACACCCGCGGAAAATAATGCTGCCAGAATGATCAACACGATAGCGAGTCTTGTTCGAAGAGATAAGTATTTTCTTGTATCCATGGCTCTTCATTGATCCAAAAAATTCATAATTGATAATCTGTGCATTTTCCGTCTATGAACCATCTTCCTGCTTCAGTTCGACTGTAACTTGAGAGGCATTCATCCGCCTCCCAAGTTCTTTTGCAACGGTTTGCAATACGCCATCAATTGTGGCTGAGGACCAGATCTTTGAGTTGATCTCTGCCAGCATGCGTTCGCGGACTGCCACCTGACGACTTTCACTTACCAGTCTCGCATTTTCGAGGGCAATAGCTGCTTGTGTTGCTACCGCATCCACGAGGCTGCGCTGGTCTTGTGTCCATTCATCGTTCCCTTCGAGCATGATCTCCCCAAGCAGCTGATCACGCAGGCTGATGGGAACCTCCATTTGCCTGGCATTTTCGAGGCTCTCATCGCCAACACCATATTCCAGTTCATCATGCTGTGCCGAATACCCGCTCCAACCTTCCAGCAGGTATTGTTGCTGGACGGTTCGCATCTCCTTAATTACCCGCTGCGCTTCCTGATAAAGGCGGGCATTTTCAAGTGCAATCGCAACCTGTCCTGTCATGTTTTGCATTGTTCGGATTAACTCGGGACCAAAATCTGACTCCTTCGTGGATTGCACATCCAGGGCACCCAGTATCCGATCACCAACAAGCAAAGGGAGTGCGATTTCAGAACGTGTGTAGGGAAGCAACGGGTTCTCAAAGCGTTGTTTTTCCTCGGATGCTATTTGCGCAATGCGCGCAGACTTTTCGCGGATTGCCGTGCCAACCATATTTCTACCTGCCACTTCAAGGCGGTGATGATTATGTTTAAGCACATGACCTGCATCACCGGTTGCCTCTCTGAGTTCAGCCCATTTCTCAGTTGGGTCAAGGAGATAGATTGCCGCATAGTAATAACCGAATTGCTCTGGAAACAATTTGATCACCCGGCTGAGCAATTCATCCGGGTCAAGGCTGGAAGCGGCAACTCTTCCAACTTCATTGGTTGCGGTTAGCTGCTTCGTGCGTTCAATAACCTGCTGCTCAAGTGTGTTTTGTAGTCCTTCCAGTTGTGCGACCATGCGATTGAAATGCATAGTCACAATTCCGAGTTCATCCGTCGCGCTGACAGGTGCTCGCGTGGCAAGGTCACCTTGTTCGATTTTTAGAAAGGTATTAATCAGATCTTTAATGGGATCTGAAACTGATTTGGAAACATAGTATGAAAAACCAATTCCAAGAAGAAGTGCCAATATGCTGAATAGAATGGATTGAGCCTGTAGTCCGCCGAATCTTTCAAAGGAACTGATTTCCGAGTAAAGGATGCGAACGGTTTGTTGGTAACCAATTGGCGCGATCAAAAGGACGCTGATCGCGATCAAGCCAAGAATCAGAATTTGGAACTTCCCGATCAAAAGCGCGCCAAATCGTCCTTCCAATTGAGCATCGAAGTCGCTGGGAACAAGAACAAGACGCGCAGGAAGCGTAAGACGTTCAATCATCAATATGGCAAGAATTACTGAACCTAGTAACGAAACCGTTCCTCCGAGCAGCACATAAGCCGGATCCGGCGAATTAATGGATGTGGGTTGGAAAGGGGAGGAGATCACCTCGCTTTGTGATAACGTAATGAAAAAAGCGGGGAGGATATTAATCACAAGGATGACAAACCCGGCCATAATTCCATAGCGCCAGGTAAGACTTGTGATCTCACGCCATGCTCTATATTCTTCTTCAGAGGATGAGCTGTGTGATCCCTGAGCCCAATTGTCCAATCTTTTACGGGCTGTTGGAGTCATCAGCCAACTAATGCCAAGCAGGATAAGATTGGTTAATATAATTAGGAGTGGCACGGTCCATGAAAAAATCTGAAGCTGCCGTTCATCAAATTCCGCATTGACATTAATGGATAGAATACCGGGGATTGCTCCAAGCAATGCAATGAGTTGGGCAATTGCAATCACGATGAGGATATATCGTCCGCCTGTGCGAGATAGAAATTGATCAAAAGAGAATTGCCTACTCATTATCTACTCTCTTCTTCCGGTTTGCATTAAGTGGCTTCACCCCAACTTTGATCCTTGCTCTATTCGCGCCAACCGCGCGTGTCAATTCGCTCACCGTTGTTGTAAGGATGGTTTCCATATCGGTTGTCCGGCGGATTTTGTCGGTGATCTCGAATAGAACGCGCTCCCGCTCGACCTGTGAACGGATCTGCTCGAGTAACCTGGCATTTGCAATGATCGCAGCAAGGCTACCACCCAATGTGCCCAGCAGCTCTTCATCATTTTCTGCATATGCTGATACTTGTTCGCTTTCGACGTTAAGAACACCCAGGAGTTCGCTCCGATATAAAAGCGGAATTGCTATTTCCGAACGGGTGTTTGAGCTTCCCTCGATATATCTGATATCCTGAAGGACATTATTAACACGTAATGTCCTGCGATGGGCTGCAGCCCATCCAGTAATCCCATTTCCTATGGGGATGCGCAAGTCAAAAACTTCATTTGCGTATCCCACTGCGGCTCTCACAGCAAGCACTTTCTTTTCCCGATCTACCAGCAGAATGGAGACACGATCTCCACCCAGCGTGACCTGTAATCCGTTGACTGCTGATTGGAGAGCCTCTTCAAGTGTCGTACCTGAAGCAGCTGTAGTTGTAATGTGATGTAGCAGACGGTGTTGTGCAAGATGTTCCTGAGTTTCAGCAAACAACTCGGTATTGACAACTGCGACCGCGAGCTGATCGGCGAGAATTTGCAGCGTGCGGAGATTGTCTTCTGCAAATGCATAGGTCTCCGTGCTTTGGACATCCAAAACTCCTACAATCCTTTCACCGATCTTTAGTGGAATTGCAGCCTCGGATCGAGTATCAGGCAATAGCGCATTGAAGTGATAGGTTGCATCCCGCGCTGTATCATTGACGACCAATACCTCACCTTTGCCGGACACGAAGCCAACCACAGATTTTGATCCAACCCCAAGTTTGTAGCCCGACCGTTTCAGTTGTGCTCCAGCCTCTCCCGTGGCTTCACGGATCACAATAAACTCGCCCGGCAGGTCTTTAAGAAAGATACTTGCATGATAAAACTCGAATCGTGAGCGGATCAGGTTGACTGCTTTTTGCAGGAGTTCATCGAGGTCCAGAGAACTGCTAATGTCGCGAGCAATTTCTGCCGCGGTCTCAAATTGAAGCGCAGACTTCCGGCTCTCATCCAGCAGGCGGACGTTATATAGTGCCCCCGAAATTTGATTGGCAACCGCCATCACAAATCGCAGATCATTGTCATCGAAGCTGTGTTCCTTCTCCAGATCCTGGATAATGATCGCACCTATCGCTTCACCTCGAGCGACCATTGGCACTCCCAGCCAGGATTTCGCCGCTCTCCCGGCGACTTTGGCCCCCATGGCAATGGAGCGTTTTTCAGTATCCTCCACCAACATCAAAGGCTCGCGTGTGCGGATAAGAATGGAGGTTAATCCTTCACCCAATGGAAACGTATCAATCGAAGAATATTTTCCCTCCTCCCAAAGATAAGGAATATTGATGGAATTTGTCTTTTGATCATAGAGAGCGATCACAATTCCATAATCGCCCACGACCAGGCGGATTTGTTCATGAATGGCTGTATAAAAAGTATGAAGATCGTTGACCGTTGCAGCGCTGGCGGCGAGTGTATTCAGTGCACTCATCTCTTTTGATTGACGGCCGTCCAGCGTCTGAATCGATGATGCGTTTTGTTCCAGGACGTTTGTGGTCAGTTGTATCGTTCGGGCAAATGAATTGACTACATCTTCATTGAGGTCCTGCCCTGTTCGCGCGCCAATTAAAATGAGCCCGCGCAGATGCCCATTTTGTAAAACGGGTATATACGCGGCCGCATCACACCCTAACTGACGTGGATAGTCTGTTAGAGGTGGAGGAAGCGCAGAAGCGTCTCGCAAATCCAATTGCACAGGCCCGTTTGTCAGATGGCTCTCCATGTCTCTGAGGGAAAGCTCAACTGCGCGCGGAACGGTGATCTGTGCATCCCGGCTTTGAGGGTCTGAGTAATGTGTGAGATGCAAACGATCCCCATCCACAGTAAAGTAAACGGTGACAAAGAAATGATTCTTATTAATGGAAATTACGCTCATGGTCGCAGATAATGGCTTAACTAAATTCCCAAACGGCCTCTCCACTTAAAATACGACGGATTTGGTCGGGAAATTTATCGGGATCCAGCGGCTTACCCAGAAAGCCATCAAAGCCGGAATCTTTTGCCTTGTTCATTTGATCCGTGCTTGCTTCAGCAGTTACGGCAATGATGGGAATGGACTTGAGTCTTTCAGAAGCGCGGATCTTTTTGAGCGCGCCATATCCATCTTCATAAGGGAGACGGATATCCATCAGGATCAGGTCCAATCGCTGCAGAGTATCAGCATACTCCACCACCTCATAGCCTGATGTCTTCCATTCACAGTGAATGCCGAGATAGCCTAACATTCGGGCGATCAACACGAAGTTTGCGACATTATCTTCAACAACAAGAACTGTTGCATCCTTCGGGATCGTTGGTTTCTTAATCGGTTGTGTATCCATGACATTTTCAGACATTGGCTCTCCTCGTAAGAAATCTTTCGATCTCCCTTGTCAATTGATCAATATCAAGTGGTTTTTGTATGTAACCGTCACAGCCTGCTTCGAGCGTTTTCTCTTTATCACCGCGCATCACATTTGCGGTTAACGCGAGGATTGGGACACGCCCAAGACCTGGCATGGATCTAATTTTCGTGGTCAATGTATAACCATCCATATCGGGCATGTTGATGTCCATCAGGATCAAATCTGGAGTTGTGGTCTCTAATAAATCAATCGCTTCAAATGCATTTGTGGCTTCAAGAAGCTTATAGCCTTCAGCAAGTAAAATTCGCCTTACAAGCATACGATTATCGGGGTTATCTTCAACACACAAGATTGTACTTTTTTTCTCTGGTTGTGCCATTCAACGGTACCTCCAGACCCGATTCTACTTATGACCTTTGGGGGAACGCATGACAGCTACCTTACAATTTACCAAACAAAAATGTCGAGGGAGTCTCTCCTCGACATTTGCCTGCACCGTGCGCAGCACAGGTGAGCGGGTGATGGGACTCGAACCCACGATATCTTGCTTGGGAAGCAAGCGTTCTACCACTGAACTACACCCGCATAATGAAAGGATTATAGCCAGCCAAAAGATGGATGTCAATACATTTATGATGAGATAACCATCGTTTCAATTTTGGATGGAACGCGTCGAATCTAAGCCGTTCACTGATCCCGTTTAAGGAGCTTATCTGCCAACTCGGACAATGCCTCTCCAGCCTCACCCTGCGGATCTGCCTCGCGCAGACTCATCAACGCCAGATCGGTCATCTGCTTCGATGCATCCTGCGCGGCAATCAGTCCACCTTCGCTGGCGAGCGAACGCTTTACCTCTTCCACTTCTTTAGGCTGAATCGGTCCCTGTGCCCATCGTTCCGCAAACTTACCCTTTTTTCCCAAACCAGCCAGCACTGGCAGGGAATTTTTTCCTTCCACTAAATCACTCGCTGCAGATTTACCTATCACTGCTTCATCACCCCAAATCCCGAGGATGTCATCCTGCACTTGAAACGCGAGCCCGAGATAATGCCCAAATGAGCGATAAGCCTCTTGTTTGGAATCATCTGCTCCGCCCAGCAGCGACCCAATATGACAACATGCGGATAATAATGCCGCGGTCTTGCCAGCGATCATGGGCCAGTAATCTTCCACAGTAAGATCAGTTCTTTCCTCATAGGATATATCAAGGTATTGACCGCGCGTTAACTCAAGACAAGTGTTATTCAAAATTTCTGCTGCTCTGACCACAATCTCTGCGGGGTAATTCTCTTTCAAGTCAATGATCGCCTGATTTGAAATCACAAACAACGCATCACCGACATTGATCGCCATGGGCGCGCCCCATTTCACCCATGCAGTATCGCGACCGCGTCGTTTGGGCGAATTATCCTGTATGTCGTCATGGACGAGAGAAAAATTATGAACTAATTCAATCGCGGCAGCGGCAGGTAAGGCGGATTGCCAATTCCCACCAGATGCCGCAGTTGACAGTAGCACCATCAATGGACGAATCCGTTTTCCCGCTGCGTCAGGTCCTGCACCTTCACCTGTCCAACCCATGTGATAAGTGAGCATCTCATGGAATTGTTTCGTACGCGGCGCGTCGAGGCGGGAAACCTGTTTTTGCAGTTCCAGCTCAATGTCAGAGAGAAGCGGCTTCAAATCCATAAAAATATAACCTTATTATGGTGGGAAGATTTCTTTTATCGTGAAGTCCACCCAAAATAGTGAAGTTGTGTTCGGAATATTTTCAAGCAGGGCATTGCCAATATCGCTGGGTGGGTCTTGCAATTCCTTCCACCAGATCTGGTCGGACTGATAGCCGTATTGAAAGCCCACTGGCGCGGGAGCGAAATGTTCACCCCATGCAGAAAATTCATTGACAATTTCCTCGAATGATTCATATTGCTGACCATCATCTATGAAGACAATTCCATCGCGATATGTAGGCGGCATGAATTCTGTTTGCCAATGCTTCAGGAATAACCAATAATTAGGATTATGCGCGCGGATTGCCTTGACCCAGGCTTCGGCTTCTTCATCTGTGATCGGCGTGCCAAGAGGAGAACCGTCTGATTTATACCATTCCACGTCAACGCCGAATCCGAGCACAGAGGGATGATGCTTATATTGATTCATGACGAGATCGATCAACGTAATCATATCCGCGTTGGCAGGTTCCACCTGAAGCCATACCTTGAATCCGTTTTGATCGAATAGATCAAGAGTCTGTTTATTCATATCTACATAACCAGATACGACGTTCGGGTCTTCTGTTTCAGCGTTAAAGCTGAGATACGTTTTACCACCTCCGTAGAATTCCCCAACGATCCATATCGTTTCAGGATGCGATTCAGGAAACCTGGCTGACATTTGTTCGCCGACCGACAGCCAATATTCTGGTCCGGGGTTACCGTTTATGCCATAGGTCGAAAAGCGAAATCCAGCACCCAGGGTAAGCGGCTCGGGCGTGGATGTTTGGGTTGGAATGGCTGTGTCCGTTGCAACAGGTGTAAAGATAGCAGGCGCAGGGCTTGCGCAATTTGTCAGCATCAGGGAAAGAATGAATAGAAATGTACGATGGACAGTTTTCATTACGCACCTGTTCCTGTATAGGAGTTAACACCGTTTGTCCAAATCCAATATGTCAACGCGAATAAACTCATGCCGACGATGGGGGAGAAGTAAATTAGTGGGGAAACATCTTCAGGTCGAAGGAAGAGTTGTGATGGATAGAACGCGCTGTTTAATCCCTCGCGGCGGTTGAGTATTTTGAAATGTTTGCTGAGATCTTCGATGTGGATGAGGGTCATTGGACTTATAGTAAGCCTAGTTGTTTTAGCTCTTGTTCAAGTTGGGCAGGGGATTGAAAGTGGATCGTGGCGAAGCCTATTTTATTCGCCTGATGGATATTTGGCAACGAGTCGTCAATGAACAGACATTCGTGCGCGGGTCTTCCGATTTTATCCAGCATGATCTGATAGATCTCAGGCTCCGGCTTGACGAATCCCACTGCGCCCGAAATGACCATATCATCGAACAGATCAAAAAAGTCATATCTTTCGCGAGCATATGGAAACGTCTCAGCCGACCAGTTGCTAAAGCCATATAATGGATACCCGGCC
>JAKEFL010000142.1 GCA_022616105.1 Anaerolineae bacterium
CATTCATGCCCAAAACAATAATCACTCCGACAGCAACACCGATAAATCCCTCGAACAATGGCTATGGGACGCTGCCTGCTCGATTCGCGGTGCCTGTTGGACCAACAAATAACGCCTCTGAAAAATCCTGCATAGGACGTGGTCTTGGCGCAATTCGTGCTCAAACTATCAATTCAGAGTTCTTGTATTTCAATCTCAAGTATATTGAGCCATTTATTGCAAGTCTTGGAACTGGAAGTACATTTACTGCGATCAACAAGAATCAACATGCCGCGCAGGTTTGGCAAAAGGGTTTGGAATACAAAAAGAGGTGAAGATATATAGCTCTAGAAGAACTTGAGAGCCTTACAAAGAATGCACTGGTTCATGCTCGCAAATTCGATTTCAATCCCGAAATCCTTGACCATCTTCAAGAATTAAAATCCCGATTGAAATAACAGCCTAACACAAAACGCCGGCCGCCAGCGTTGTTGGCGAAAAACGTTGGTGAAAGAAGGGCAAATCGCCACACAAATTGACATACGTATCCATCCACTGCCTCTACTGGCGCTGTACAAATCAGGCTTTGGATATCAAGAGTCCTTGAGCCATTTTGTAAGAAGCTTATCCAGCTTGTCAAGTGTAACAGGCTTGTGGACAAAATCATCCATGCCGGCCTGCAAGCATTGCTCCTGGATGTTCTCTGCACGATTGGCAGTCAGTGCAACAATGATAATGTGTGTACCCGTATGCGCTTCATGCTGCCGTATTAATTGTGTGGTCGTAAACCCATCCATGACCGGCATTTGTAGATCCATCAGGATCATGGAAAACGCATGTGGGTTTGCCTGCACCAACTCAAGAGCATCTCTGCCGTTCGTAACGTGCCGTGATGCAAGCCCAAACTGAAAAAGCTGCAGAGAGAATAACTCACGATTCGCGGCGATATCCTCAACAATCAAAACTGGCTTTTTATCTGAATAATTTTCGTTCATCATTTCGCTGCTCCACATCGATTACGTTAATACTACCTCATTATCAGAACAAATGGAGTCGTCAGAGCCATCCATCTGGTGATACCATGGAAGCCGTCACACAAACTGCCCTATCCACGCCGAATGAACGCCTGAGTATCGAAGCGCTGCTGCTCAGGGGTCTGATGGTGAGAAAATGGATAAAAAAGTTGTAACTTATTCGAGGGAAAATTGCTTGCATTGAAAGAGGTATTGAATACAATGGAGTCCTAAGAAAGAATGCATGACTGATAAATTCACACCACTTGAACAATTTTTACGAGGGCTTCATGCAAGCACGGAAGAAGTCACATTGACCTTTGAGATCATCGAGGGGATATTGAACGATACTTTGCCACCGTTAGCATATCAGAATAGCGAATGGTGGGGAAATCAACGGCAGGGCACACAGGTTGAAGCGATCGCCTGGATGGATGCAGGCTGGATGGTGGAAATTGTGAATCTGAATGAGAAGTGGGTCCGTTTTGTGAGGCAGTAGCCTCAGACAATAGTCGCAGGCAGTAGACATAGTCAGAAGTCAATAAGCAGCCAGTAATCAGTAAGGGGAAAGTAGTAGTGATAGCATTGGTGATATAATCAATTCACATCCCAGAATCGACGGGTTCAGAACGCCAGTCCTTTTGTCAGGCTGGCGCTTCTTCTTTCTTCCCACAAGTTGACATAGGAGGCACGTATGAACTTCCACAAAGGTGATTCGGTCATGCACTGGACACATGGCCTCGGCACGGTTGTTCAGGTGGAAGAGAGGGCTTTAGCGGGTGAGAAAATCCTATACTACGCAATCCAGATCGGCGATATGACCATCTGGGTCCCGGCAGATGAACAGTTGGAGACGCGCCTGCGGCTGCCAACAAATGCCCCCGAGTTTAAAAGACTAATGGACATACTGTCTCATCCAGGCGAACCGCTCCCAGCCGATCGCTTTGAGAGAAGAAAGTTGCTGCTTGAATGGTTGAAGGATGGCCGTACCGAATCGCTGTTTCGAGTGATACGCAGTTTATCCACGCATCGTCACCTACAGCCATTGAACATCAATGATGAGGCACTCCTGAAACGGACACGGAAAATGCTGCTGGGCGAGTGGAGCGTTTCCCTGTCCATACCCCCGGCGCAGGCGGAACATGAACTGCAACATCTGCTCGCATCCCATTCTTCTCGAATGGAGGAGCATTCCAAGAAACTCGAAGCCGAAAAACAATCTGCTTGACGAGCCACATTTCTAGTGATCTAACCATCAGGGCGTCTCCCACAGCCGTGCTTTGCCAAGGTTCGAGTTACCTTCCAGAAAACGGATCGCGGCTATTTCATCTTCGAAGGGTCCATGGTATTTCAGAATATATAGCCCATTACGGATATCCACCACATAGATCAAGCCATCCTTGATGATGGGGTAACTCCACATCACGATCTTATCGAGTCCTGAGCTGAGAGCTGGGTCTTCCGTCCCTACCGAAGGCAGTGGCTCTGGTAAGAACTCAGCTACTTTCACTGGCTGCAAGGGGTTTTCGATGGAGATTGCCTGCAAGCCTCCAGAATGCCAGGTGATGAATGCCATATTCTTCGTAAGGGTGGGGTTGTGCGAGGAGTAACTCGTAAAGCGATAACGTTCAAAGGTCGTTTCTGCGCAATGCTCAATCGTGTTATAGGGATTGAGCTTGTATTCAGCTACAAACTGCGGGCGGGTCTCGTCTGTGATGTCGATCAGGTGTGCCCAGCCCCACGGGCACCGCCCATACACCTCCTCCGTGAACAACGCATAAGGCTTGCCGAACAGCTTCACCGCACTGTGCGCGCCAGGGGCAGACCGTGCCCAGTTTTCTGGTGGAGTAAGAAGGTCAATTTGGGGGTTTGCGATGCCCGCAGCCAGGTCCGAGGTATCCAGGATCATGAAACCATCCCGCAGGTGAGCAAGATACGCACGTCTCCCATCAACGGAAACGCTCAACGAGTGGAGTTCCCCTCTCACCCCGCCGAAGGGCGCTCTCCACGTTCCCACTTCGACGAACACACCTGCCCGCGCTTGAGATATATCGGTCACCAGCAGGTTGTCACCAAATCTCCATGGAGTGGAGAGATACAGGAGCGCACGACCTTCAACGTTGGGGTCATCCCACAGGAAGAATTCATGCGTAGTGCGTCCCGGCGAATACATTGCGATGAACCTGGGTGCGGCTGCGTTCGCACCCGATATATCGTAGAAACTGATATTGGCTGGCATCCCGCTTTGCTCGCAATCATGCAACACCGCACCACAATCGACGTTCATCACCAGGAGTAATTCTTGATCTGGCCATACGCGCAGTTCTCTGGAAGTCTGCCCGGGAAGCCCTTCATAAGGTGGCCCAATCTGATGCACAACGACCGGGCTCGCCGGGTCGGACAGATCGAGGACGAGCACACCCGCATCCGCATGACTGCCATCGGTGCGGCTGCCCACGTACGCATAATTCCCATAAAGGGCAAGAGCCGCGTTCATGCCGCGATTGAGGAGGGGTGAATGACCGATCAACTCGAAGGATGCTGCTGATTCCAAGTCTGCTGTGGGTGCGGGCCCGCTGGTTGTTAGAGAAGGAATGGGTGTAGGTGAAACTTCCAGTGTCGTTACCGGAATATCTCTAGTTGGTTGAGGTCCAGCCGGTGTCGCAGATGGCACAGAGATCGCCATGCATGAGATCATCGTTATACTGATTACCAGGGCAATCGAACCGCGCGCTTTCATGGGAATAAGTAATTCACGAATAACAACCTAACTATCTTTTGTCATTGGTTATCGGCTGCCGGCACTGTGCAAAGAGCCTGGGATAAGCCGGATGCGCGAGGTCTAACTTAACTGCCTCAGCATAAGAAAACCATTCGATGGTGGAGTGTTCATGAGATTGTTTGTTGACTGGTGTCCCCGACCAGGCTGTAATGCAATACAAATGCACAATAAGGTCGGATGGGATATCATCATGTTCAGGAACGGATTCACTAATTGTTTCGAGTTCCATCCACTGAGTTGGCGTGATACCTAACTCTTCCTGTATCTCACGGATCAGTGTCTGTTCTGGCTGTTCGCCCGGTTCGATATGCCCTCCAAACACATCCCATACATTTGGGTAAAATGCCCGCCCTGGTGATCGCTGTCCAAGCAAAATGCGATCGGACTGGATAATGAGTGCCGCGACAATGTAATGCGCCATACAGGTTTCTCCTGCTATAAAAACTTGCTCGATGAAGGCAGTATATCAGTATTGATGATAACGCATTACAGCAAGTGAAGAATTATGATACGATGAACTAAACTCACAAAAGTCCCCGCTTTGCACGAGCGAAATAAGGAGCAAATACAATGAGCAAAGAAGATGATATCCGTGATGCACTAAATCAGGCAGTGAAAATCATCTCTGAAACTGCCAGCAACCCACGCACATGGCAATCATGGATGGTTTATTTGCTGGGGCAGTTGGAGGCGGAAGCCGCGAAGGGAAGCCCAGCCTTCAGAGAATCTTTTACCGACATGTTGTCCGCTTTACAGGATGCAATCCGAAATCGTAAGCAGACAGGTGGTTGGAATTAAATTCAGCAATCTGTGTTGGCTCGACGATCACCACGTGGGAACTTGACCATGCGCTGTGCCGTTATTTAAAAGAAAATCGATGATGTGCATACATTATTAGAGAGAATATAGCGCTCCCAAATCGTGATTTTAGGGCGGTTATAATCATCTTGGATAGTTGCACAACAGCGCCCGGAAAAACAAATGCGACAGTACAAGAACCTCGGAATCTACAGTCTCATCTTTTTGTTCATTGCTCTCTGTATTACAGCGACCGTACTACTTTGGCCTCGGCTCGCCTGGCGGTTGGATAATCTGCGCGTTGCGGTGCGGCGCTACTTCAACCCGCCTGAGCAGGTGGTCTTTATGCCCCAGGAGCAGATCGAAGTCATTGTGCAAGGGACGCTCACCGCTCTGGCTGCACCGACCTCAACGCCTCTCCCAGAGCAGACGGCAACTCCGCTCCCCTCACCCATTCCCAGTCTCACCTTCACACCCGTTCCGCAAAACGCCGTGCTCAGCGGCATCCGTCACGAATACCAAAAGTTCAACAACTGCGCGCCTGCGAACTTATCCATGGTACTCTCCTATTGGGGCTGGCAGGGTGACCAGTTCGCGACCCGCGCCTATCTTCGCCCGAGCCACGAGATAGATGATAAGAACGTCAACCCATTCGAGATCGTGAACTTCGTCGAGAGCTCCACCGAATACGATGCCCTCTGGCGCGTCGGCGGCGACCTAAATCTAATTAAGCGACTGGTGGCGGCTGGCTTCCCAGTGCTCATCGAAAAAGGCTTGCACCCCTCACATGATGCCTGGCTCGGTCACTACCAGACAATCAGCGGCTATGATGACGCGAAGGGTCAGTTCCTTGTCTACGACTCTTATGAAGGTCCACCTGAGGCGTATGGTGTGCCCTATCAATTGATAGGTCAGTTCTGGCGGCACTTCAACTTTGTCTATGTGGTTGTCCTCCCGCCTGAGCGCGCAGCGGAGGTACATTCAATCCTCAACACACAAAGTGACCCGCAGCAGAATTTTAGATACGCCGCCGAACTGGCATTGGCAGAAGCCAACAGTCTCACCGGGCGCGAACAGTTCTTCGCCTGGTTCAACCGTGGTGCAAACCTCGTTTACATTCAGGATTATGCCGGGGCTGCCCAGGCTTATGACACTGCCTTCACGCTCTATGCGGCTCTGCCCGCTGAAGAACGACCCTGGCGCTTGTTGTGGTATCAGGACGGTCCTTATGCAGCCTACTATCATACCGGGCGCTATCAGGATGTGATCAACCTCGCTCAGACCGCCCTGGTCAATGTGGATAAGCCGGTGCTGGAGGAAACTTACTATTGGCGCGGCATGGCAAAAGAAGCATTGGGCGACCGGCAGGGTGCAATCGAGGACCTGACGCGGGCTTCCACACTCAATCCCAACTCCACCCCAGCTGCACAGGAACTCCAACGCATCAATGCGCTCGGCATGATCCTCTCCCAAACGCGATAGAGAGATGGGAAGAAACTTGAATATGCGTCTCAAACCTGGTGATCGAGCCATCCCTTTTTCTGCTGAGACAATAGAAGGCAACACGATCTCTCTGGAGCAATTTGCCGGGAAGCCCCTTTTGCTGATGTTCTACCGTTACGCCTTGTGCCCGATGTGCAATCTTCGGTTGCGCGACTTCGCGCCGCACTATCCCAGGCTGAATCAGCGTGGGATCGAAGTCGTTGCCCTATTCCATTCACCAGCTCGTAACATTCGCGCCAATGCAGGCAAACAACATTACCCATTTCATCTGATCCCAGACCCGCGCTTCAACATATACCGCAGCTATGGCATCGAGACTTCGTGGCTCAGATTCCTCATGTCTATGTTGCTGCCGAGCTTCTATATA
>JAKEFL010000143.1 GCA_022616105.1 Anaerolineae bacterium
GACAGGAGTAGTAGGTCATCCCGTCAGCGAGAAGGGAGAGTGAGGTGAAAGCCCTTCAATGGTATTCAACGGGAACGCCGATCAAGACTGAACTCGCCTGTTATCTCGAAAGAGAGACTTCCCTGGTGAACGCGGTTGCACCGCAGAGTAGTCAGCGACGGTTTTGCCCGTTACAGCGTTAAAGTGGTAGAGCGAGATTAATCTCGCTTTACAAACCGGGTGGTACCGCGGAGAAAACTCTTCGTCCCTGTGAGGATGAGGAGTTTTTGTTTAATTATTCTAATACGTCATTGCGAGGGCGCTAGCCCGAAGCAATCTCGACTCACCTGAAAGTATATCAATAAAGGTGAGTCGAGATTGCCACGCCGCCTCCGGCGGCTCGCAATGACGCTAGAAAAAGGAGGCTCGTATGAAAATTCGGATCAACTATATCTTCTGGAAACGGGGGCCTCTTCTTCCACGCCTCCTCTACAGGTCAAATATCAAGTGCTCAAGATCAGCCGTCAATAAATGAAATATTATTTCGTGAGGAACGAATGGTGACAACAAAAGAGAAACCTAAAACCAGAAAGAAATCAACAAAAGCTGTGAACGTCAAAAAGAGCGTGACAAAAGACAAAGCTTTCAACCCTCAAGACTTCGAACTGAAGTGGCAGGCAAAATGGGAAGCAGATAAGCTGTATCGCTCTGTGATAGACGAGAGCAAACCCAAGCATTACGCATTGACGATGCTGCCCTATCCCAGCGGCGACCTGCACATCGGTCATTGGTTTTCGATGACTCCCCCTGACGCGCGGGCGCGTTTCAAGCGGATGCAGGGATATAACGTCCTGTTCCCGATGGGATTCGACGCGTTCGGACTCCCCGCGGAGGGCGCGGCTATCAAGCACAACATCCACCCGAAGAAATATACATATGAAAACATCGACCGTATGCGCAAACAAATGCGTTCGATGGGTGCGATGTTCGATTGGGAGCGTGAGGCAGTTTCTTCCGACCCGGAATACTATAAGTGGACTGAATGGTTCTTCATTCAGTTATACAAACACGGGCTGGCGTATCGCAAAAAAGCGACCGTGGATTGGTGCCCGAAAGATAATACGACGCTGGCGCGCGAACAGGTAAAAGGTGAAGACCGCGTCTGTGACCGCTGCGGCACGCCTGTAATTAAAAAAGAGTTGGAGCAATGGTTCTTCAAAGCGACAAAGTATGCGGATGAGTTGCTGCAATATGAAGGCATTGACTGGCCCGACTTCATCAAAGTATCACAGACCAATTGGATTGGTCGGAGTGAAGGCGCGTCAGTTATCTTTAAAACAGCCCCCCCCACGCCCCCCCCATTTTCGGAGAAAATGGGGGGGGATCAAGGGGGGGGCGATAAGATAGAAATATTTACAACTCGCCCAGATACATTATGGGGTGCGACATTTATGGTGATGTCACCTGAACATCCACTGGTGGATAAAATCACTACGCCGGAAAACAAAGAAGCTGTCAGCGAGTATAAGGCTCAGGCGGAGAAGCAGACCGACATCCAGCGCGAAGCGAAAGACAGAGAAACGACTGGTGTGTTCACAGGTGGTTATGCCATCAATCCGGTCAACAATGAACGGATTCCGATCTGGGTTGCAGATTATGTGTTGATGTCCTATGGCACGGGCGCGATCATGGCTGTCCCCGCGCACGATCAACGTGACTTTGAGTTTGCGCGCAAGTTTGGATTGAAAGTGATTCCAGTGATCCAGCCTGAGGGCATTGAACTAAACGGTGAGACGATGGAAACTGCCCATGAGCATGAAGGTGTGATGATTAACTCAGGTCCGTTCAATGGTACGCGTGCGACAAATGATAAAGGTTTGAAGAACCCTGCCATCAAAGCGGTGATCGAATGGCTGGAGGAAAGAGGCATCGGAAAGTTCGATGTGAATTATCGTTATCGCGATTGGCTGATCTCGCGGCAGCGATATTGGGGCGCGCCGATCCCAATGGTCTATTGCGAAACGCACGGATGGAATCCCGTGCCCGAGGATCAATTGCCTGTGCTGTTGCCCGATGATGTCGAATGGAAACCAACCGGTGAAAGCCCATTGAAATTTCACCCGACATGGAAGCATACGACTTGTCCGATTGGCGGCGAACCAGCCATCCGCGAAACGGATACGATGGACACGTTCATGTGTTCGTCGTGGTATCACCTGCGTTACCTGAGTCCGCATTATGACAAAGGTCCGTTCGATGATGCCGAGTACAACTACTGGATGCCTGTCGACACATACACCGGCGGAAGCGAACACGCCAATATGCATTTGCTGTACTTTCGTTTTTTCCACAAAGCGTTGCGCGATATGGGCATCACGGAAGGTGGCGAGCCGGTAATGCAGTTGCGTAACCAGGGTATGGTGCTGGCAGAAGACAACAGCAAGATGTCCAAGAGCCGCGGCAATGTGGTCGCGCCCGATGTGTTGGTGCAGCGTTATGGCGCGGATACTGTGCGCGCCTACTTGATGTTCTTTGCAAGATGGCAACAAGGCGCGCCGTGGGATTCGCATGGCATTGAAGGGACCGCACGCTGGATGCGCCGCGTGTGGACGTTATTTACTGATACTCCCGAGAATAGACCCTTAGGGTCTTCGGAGACCCTAAGGGTCTTACGTAGAAAAGTCCACCAAACTTTGAAGCGCGTCACACATGACTTTGAGAACTTCGAGTTCAATACGATCATCTCCTCGTTGATGGAACTGATGAACGAAATGTATAGGGCGCGTGAAGCGGGCGCAGTTGGAACCCCCGAATGGGATGAAGCCACTGAAATCTATCTGAAGATGCTGGCTCCGGTTGCGCCGCATATCACCGAAGAACTGTGGACGAATCATTTGGGCAAGCCGTATTCAATCCATCAACAAATGTGGCCCCAAGTGGATGAAGCCGCCGCGAAAGAAGATGTGGTCGAAATCCCCGTGCAGATCAACGGCAAGGTGCGGGACCGAATCACTGTCGCGGCTGATGCCAGCGAAGATGAGATCAAGTCCGCCGCGCTGGCAAGTGAAGTAGTGAAGAAATATCTGGAAGGCAGTGAGCCAAAGAAAGTGATTGTGGCTCAGAAGAGATTGGTGAGTATTGTGTTGTAAATTCTGCTTCAATAAGAACAGCAGGTAAAGCGATGGACTCTCGGAAACGAGAGTCCATCTTTTTTGTTAATCGGCGCATCATACCAAGGTACTAGTTTTTTATTTTCGCAATCATTTTGCAACATGGCGGCAACTCTACTGCAACGTCACAAACGATAACATAGTCATACAATGGAAATCGAGAATTCCCTTCTCATTAAAGGTGAGAAAGTGGTTATGAAACTCCAGCATTTGTTCCAGATAAAGATGCACTTTGGCTAACATATCCAACTTTACATAACTCAGGAGGGAAAGCAAATTTTGTTCGAGCATGAAATGAGGTCATAAAGACCTGAATTTTATTGCCTGTAATTTTGTCCTGCAAAATTCAAGTTTCAAAAGGAGAGTGTGACCATGAAATCCAAACACCTGTTCCAAATCTTTGTTTTGTTTGTATTGTTGTTGAGTACCTTTGGAAGCAGCCAGCCTGTAAAAGCTCAGACCAATGACCCCATCATTATCACCCGCAATTTATCCATCTGGGATGCGACCTTCATCGGTTTCGTGAGTTCCGGTATTTACGAACAATGGCACGTCGAGTTCACCGAGTCTCACAATTTCACTGTCACTGTGAACACGGTTGCAGGTGACCTGGTTCCTCTGCTCATTCTGCAGGATTCAAATGGCAGCGAACTGACTCGCGGCACAGGCTCATTAACCAGCACTCAGTCGGCTGGAAATTATTCGATTCAAGTTCAACCTGAATCAGGCAGTGGCTTTTATGTTCTAACCATTCGGGAAAACATCATCACCCCGCCACCATCCGCATCTGTAACTACCTCTGTCACACCATCGAGCATAAATTTGGGTGAGAGTGCTGTTGTAACAGTCAATTTGAACAATGTGCCTGCGGAGGGTTACACCAGTGCAGAATTCACCTGTACCTATGATGCAAGTTTGGTCGCAGTAAGTAATATAGTCGCTGCAAGTTTGTTTGGCGCTGATCCGGCCACAGCGTTCAATAGCACACAAAATGGCAGCTTTATCTTTGCCATTGCAGGGAGTAATGGCAATAAAGCCACAACGAGCGGAACAGCTTTCACTTTCAGTGTCACAGGCTTGCAGGCGGGTCAGACTGCGATTGAATGTACAGCGCGTGTCTCAAAAGGAGACAACGTACTCACGACTCTTCCATCGACCGGCACCAGCCTGACCGTTACCGGAACCGCACCTACATCGACCGCTACGCAGACAGCTGCGCCTTCGGAAACTGCTACGCAAACGCCTGACGGATCGGCGACAGCAACTGCTACGCAAACACCAGACGGATCAGAGACCGCCACTTCCACGCCAGATGGATCGGCGACAGCGACCTCAACACCAGATGGTTCAGAAACAGCTACCTCCACGCCTGATGGGTCAGAAACAGCGACTGCTACGCAAACACCGGATGGAACGGTGACGGCAACCTCAACACCAGACGGGTCAGAAACAGCTACCTCCACGCCCGTTGAATCGCCCACACCTACAGCTACAGCCTTGCCTGATGGAACCCTCAACGGACAAGTGCTGGCGAGCAAACCAGTGACTGTGAGTTTGTACGATGGACTTAATCTGCTGGTTACCTCTGTGACTACCAATGTGGATGGCACCTTCAGCCTCACGGCTCCTGCCGGGACTTACACTGTGCGCGCCACTGCTGATGGTTTCCTCAGCGCTGAGGGCTCTGCCACACTTACAGGTGGAAGCACGACTACGATGCCGACGATCAGTCTGCTGGCAGGTGACATTGACAACAACGATGTGATCGATCAATTCGATGCGATGACGATCGGGATGAACTACAACACATCCACACCAGCCGCAGCAGATTTGAACAACGATGGTGTTATCAACGTTCTGGACCTGGAGGTGCTTGCCAGCAACTATCGAGAGACTGGTCCAACTGTTTGGGAATAACATCGCAATAAATAGGTCGCTCTCGGCGGCGTCATCGCCGCCGAGGCCCGTACTGAGCCTGTCGACACTTGCACCTGGCGCAAGTGCAGGTGAGTGACGGCGGCTTGAGCAAGTTATTGGAGTGACTATGAAATCTTTTACTGCGTGTGTTCTTGCGATCGTTTTCACCTTCGCGGTCGTGATGAATGTCAGTGCCCAGGCTGCTGAAAGCATCTGGCTTACCGCGAATACAACGGCGTATAAAACCGGAGAAACTGTCTCGGTCACCCTCAATGCAGCCTCTACCACGCCCATTCAGGGATTTACTTTTCAAATTCGCTATGATCCGGACTGCCTGAGACCAGTAAACGCTGTCAGTCCTATCCCTGGCATGAATGGGTTACCTCTGCCTCAACTCAGAGGCCAGGTGGATGGTTCGTATGCCAGTACTACGCCTCAGACCGTTAATGGCGTGTTGGCTGAAATCCGATTTGTAACCCTGGGCGGCTGCCAAACGGATCTTATGCTGGAAAGCGCGGCACTTGCCATCCGCAATGCAGAAGGGTTTGCAGCGCCGCTCCCCGGTGTGACGATTGGCGAAAGAAATATTGCTTTGAATATTGACAAAGAGATAGGTGTATCTCAATCCTCCCAATCGATATCAGGATCGATCCTTCCACTTGACCCGCCACCACCGACCTACCCGAAAATCCCTGGCTGGGCAATCGGTTTACTCGGAATTCTATTGATCGCTGGCATGGTTTTTGGTGGTTTCAAACTGCTCCGAAAACGAAATGACAACGCTCGAAAAGTTTCGGCTGCCTCTCAGACTCCCACCTTGCAAGTGAAACATGGTCCGCAGGCCGGGAAAAGTTTTGAACTAAATAAACTGCCCTGCCTGATTGGGCGCGACTCGGTTAACGATATATGTATTAATGATCCACATGTCATCAGCCGACACGCGAAAATCTTTACTACAAACAATGGCTATTACTTGATGGATTTGGGCGGTGAGACGTTTATCAATGGTCAGGCAGTTAGGAAGAGTTCTGCTGTCCTCAAGCCGGGCGATGTGGTGCGCCTGGGAAAGAGTGCCTTGTTTGTATTTGGGTGAGTAGTGATTTTAATGAGAGGCATTACACAGATTGTTGTATTCAGGTATGTCACCCTGAGCGAAAGCGAAGGGTCTCTGAGACAGTAGTAGAGATGCTTCGTTTCACTCAGCATGACATTGCTGGAATTGTATCCGCGAAGAGAAAGCCAAATGGTGAGGATCAGCTAGCCCCGTAGAAGGACGCGAGGAGAGATACCCATGAAATTCAAAAATTTGCTTCGGACTGTGAGTCTGTTGATTTTGCTGGCATCGTTGTTTCCGATGAATCATGCCGGCGCGCTTGCCGCACCTCCGCTTCCTCCAGTGGATATGTTCCAACTGCCCTGGGATCAGGGAATTGCCTGGGTTGCAATTGACGGGATTGATAATGGCACGAAACGTCCTTTAAACAGCTCACATCATTTCACGGTCGGTGGTGCAATTGATTTTGCTCCGCGGGGCAATATGGTCAAGGGAGAAGACACCTCCAATTTTTGGACGGCTGCAGCCGCGGCTGGGACTGTGGTCGGAATTTCGAAATGTCATATCATCCTTGATCACCGCAATGGATGGATCACACAATATCAATTCCTTGCGAACATTCAAGTGCAACTAGGCGATAATGTGGATCGCAACCAGCGCCTTGGAATCATCGCCGATGGCGTGCGAAATAAATTTTGTTCCGGGAGCCTGGAGCCGAATGTGCCGCATTTGCATTTTATGCTGCGACCTACCATTGTCGGCGCGACATTTGCGGGCTGGGTAGTGGGGTATCTCCCAATTCTAAACAAAACAACTTTTACAAAGAATGGTCAGACCTTGGGATTATTCAAACCGCTCTTGAATGTGTTTGATTCTCAGCCCACACCGACTGCGTCGCAAACATCCCAGCCAACAGCCACACCAGATATCGGACCAACGGCTACGGCTACTATGCCATCTGGACCTTTCGTATCTACAACAGTTACTCCGTCAGGTATCAACATTGATGAGACGGCATTAGTTAATGTAAGTTTGAACAACGTGCCTGCGGAAGGTTATACAAGCGCTGAATTCACCTGTACCTATAACCCAACTTTAGTTGAGTCGAATAACATCGTTATCGCTGGTTTGTTTGGCAGCGATCCAGCCACAGCGATCAATGATCCACAAAACGGTAGTTTTATTGTTGCGATTGCAGGCAGTAATGGAAATAAAGCCACTACGAGTGGAACTGCGTTTACTTTTAACGTGACTGCTTTACAAGCAGGACAAACCGCGCTTGAATGTACGGCGCGTGTATCAACAGGAAACAACGTTCTCACGGATCTTCCATCGATTGGAACCAGTCTTACCATCGTTGATCTTACATCTACACCGACTGCTGCGGCTACGCCTTCGCAAACCCAGACATCTACGTCTGATGTCCCACCTCCACCGCCTGCTTCGCAAACCGCAACGCCCACAATACCCGTAGACTGGCTGACCTTCACCAACTCCACATATGGATTCGAGTTCAAATATCCTCCACAGGGAGTAATCTCTGACGGCAGAACTGATAATTTCGCCCGCATCGATCTGCCCTTTGTTGCAGGTACGAATCTGCGTGAGAAATATCTGGAAGTGATCGTAGTGGAGAATGCCAATCCCTGCCAAAGCCCATTAGCAACCAGTTCAATATTGGAAACATCCGAAACTGTGGATATCAATGGCATCACTTTCCTAAAACAGACAGGAGGAGATGCCGGAGCGGGAAACGTGCATCAGTGGGTCGCGTATTCCACGTTCAGAGATAATGCCTGCGTGAGTCTGGACTTTATCCTGCACTCGCTCAACCCGGGTAATTTCCCTACCCCGCCACCTGTCTTTGACTTCGCGGCTGAGTCGGCTGTCTTTGGCCAGATTGTTTCAACGTATACATGGTTGGCATTGCCACCTACATCGACTCCGACACCTACGGCATCCACACCGGTCGAATCGCATACACCAACTGCTTCGCCTTCGCAAACTCAGACATCTACGCCAATCGAATCGCCCACTGCAACGCTCCCACCTTCCACTTCCGGGACGCTCACTGGACAAGTGCTTGCGAGCAAACCCGTGACTGTGAGTTTGTACGATGCGACCGATTCGCTTGTTACATCCGTGACTGCCAATGTAGATGGGACGTTCAGCCTGTCAGCTCCTGCCGGGACTTACACCGTGAGCGCCACAGCCAGTGGCTTCCTCAGTGCTGAGGGTTCTGCCACACTTATTGGTGGAAGCACCAGCACAATGCCAACTGTCAGTTTGCTGGCAGGCGATATTGACAACAACACTGTGATCGATCAGTTTGACGCCCTGACCATTGGTATGAACTACAACGCATCAACACCAGCAGCCGCAGATTTGAACAACGATGGGATTATCAACGTGCTTGATCTGGAAGTCCTGGCTAAGAACTATCGAGAGACCGGACCTAGTGTTTGGGAATAAGATAGTCAATATTGTGTTGGTAGGGAGGACAAGACAAAACGGGAAGCCCCTCAAAGTCGCAAGGCTTTGAGGGGCATTAATTTCCCACAGAAAAGATCGTTGAACATGTCGCGTTTATAATTGGTTCATGCTTTCATCTGATATCCTCAACCCTCTTCTCAATACTGCCTTTAAACGGGAAATCACATGGCTGGAGGCTTCCGACCGTCATACGCTGGATGAGTTTATCGAGACCTTTTACAACATGCGCAAACGGAGCCACGAGTCACTGGAGGGGATGACCGATGCACAAGTGGCTTTCGCAAGCCTGGCTCACTCTATCTGGTCGGTCAGCGAGAGTATCACGCATTTGATCTATACTCAGGGTTTTTATATCAACAAGCTGTTGGACGTTTCCACCAGCACCATGCCACATATCGTTGAAGCCGCGCGCGGATTCGGCGAGGGCGCTCAAATGGGAATCTCTGCGGATCAACTTCGCAAGCGGTTGGTTTTTGCCACCGAGCAGGTCAGGACTGCCATCGAGGGGACGCGGCACAATCATGATATAGAAAAGACAGAAGCCAATGAGTTCTTTGGATTATGCAACTACCGCACATGGATGCTGCTTCTGCTTGCGCATGAAGTGGATCACCTCCACCAGATCGTTGCCATGCGACGATTGGCGCGAACGGAAGGTGCGTGAAGAGATTGATGGAAGGATTAAATTCGCTGAAGTAAAGTTGTTCATTTACAGAGAGTGTAAAATGGACGGAACTTTTCTAATGACAATTGAGAATGTGATTCAAGCTGGTGAAGACTTATTGATTCTTCCATTCTTGCCAGCAGAGAAGTATTATTTAGTTGGTTTTGATACGATAAAACTTGTGAAGCCTGATGGTCAAGTTGTTGAGATGAAAGTTGAGGTTTCTATTCCTTTTGCTCGACCACCTACGGACGATTATTCCATCTTAATTCCAAATACAAAAGAAGAGGATGTTCCTGTTGGTTCTCAAATATGGATAAAGTAAACGTTGGAGAAAACCACTTGGCCAGAAAAATGAAGGCGCGTTCAAGAGGTTGGTCGAAGGATTGGATTCGCTGAAAGAGCAGTTATATGGGAATTTTTTACACCAACATTACCTTGTTCAAGGTTGAACATAACCAAGTTTTGGAATTCTTGCAAAAAGAAAAACGAACCGCTTACGTTTCACCACAGCAAGGAAATTTTGTTGTCGTTTTTGACAAAGAGACAGAAGACCAAGATCAAAGAATACTTATGGACCTTGCAAGCAAACTGTCCAAAACTTTTCGTTGTAATACCTTTGCATCTTTAGTGCATGATGGTGACGTGTTTTATTATTGGCTTTATGAAAAAGGTAAACTTGTTGACAAATATAATTCTGCTCCAGATTATTTTGAAAGCGATATAGATGAACCAATGGCTCCCACTGGGGGAAATGCAAAAAGATTATGTACCGCATTTGACAAACAGGAAGCTATATCGGAAATTATTAGAGTATTTGAAACAGCCAAAGAGACGGCTCTAAATTTAGAAAGCGACTCTTATGCAGACCTATTTGGCGAGCAGATTCATTTTGAATTAGCAAAAAGCC
>JAKEFL010000144.1 GCA_022616105.1 Anaerolineae bacterium
CTTTGAAAGTTAAATGTCTGATAATTATTCAATCTGCAGGGGTGATGAGGAAATTGCTCCCGGTTCAATTTCCGGGTCAATCAGGGCGGATCCTCAGGAGGGGGTCTAGAGAATATCGAAGGGACTCCAGCTTGGGCTGGAGTTTCTTTTATCCCGTATTTCTTAATCCCGCAGCAATACCATTAATCGTCAGCCCAATGACCTCACGCAAGGACTGAGCCTCAACACTTTCGGGGTTTGGCAGATCGCGCAAACGACGCAGCATTTCCACTTGGACATAATTCAATGGATCCACGTAAGGGTTACGCAACTGGACTGCATGTTGTGTGATTGGTTCTTCATCCAGTAGATTTTGATGACCACTAATAGATAGAACGGCATCGCGCGTCCTCTGATACTCTGTTTTGACGAGACCAAAAATCTCTGTTGCCATTGTTTTATCAGGGACGAGATCTACATAGAGAGAGGCAATGTCCATATCGGCCTTTAGCAGAGACATTTCTGTGTTATCGAGCATGGTCTTGAAGAAAGCCCAGTCCTGATACATATCCCGAAGAAGTGCAGAATCTTTTATGGATGCGAGCGCTGTACCAAGTCCAAACCATCCAGGCAGGTTGAAGCGGCTCTGCATCCAGGAAAATACCCAGGGGATGGCGCGAATTTTGGAAACTTCACTACTCTGTGTTCGCACCGCGGGTCGTGACCCAATATGCAGACGTTTGATCTCATCCAACGGAGTCGCTGCCTGCCAGAAATCAATAAACGCGGGAGTTTCATAGACCAGGCCGCGATATGCCTGAAACGCAGCAGTGGACATTTCATCCATACCAGCACGCCATGCACTGGGAATCTCTGCTTGAGTTTTTACTGGTGAGGAAGCGACCAGCACTGCATGAACAATCTGCTCAAGGTGGCGATGAGCAAGCTCGGGGTTGGAGTAACGCGAGGCAATGGTCTCACCCTGCTCGGTGAGGCGGAAACGGCCATTGATGCTTCCAATCGGTTGGGCACGGATGGCGCGATTAGCTGGTCCTCCTCCGCGGGCGATTGTCCCACCGCGGCCATGAAAGATCGTCAGCGTGACATTGTGCTTTTGCGCAACCTTTGTAATGTTCTCCTGTCCCTGGTATAACGCCCAGTTCGCCATCACGTACCCGCCATCTTTGTTGCTATCTGAATATCCGATCATCACCATCTGTGCATTTCCACATCTGGCAAGATGTTCGCGATAGATATGCAGAGTAAATAGATTTTCAAAAATGGACGAGGCAACCTGCAAATCATCTATCGTTTCAAAAAGCGGAACAATTTGCAGACCGTCATCGCAACCTGCCCAACGAGCAAGCAGCAATACGCTCAATACATCTGACGCAGAACGACACATGGAGATAACGATTGGCCCCAGCAACTCTGCCCCGTAGACATCACGAACGCGCCTGATCAGTTGAAACAGTGCCCAGGTCTCGGCTGTGGCAGAAGTAACTCCCGGATGTTCCGAAAGATCGGGCAAAGAGGAGGACAACATTTTGGTTAAAAGAATGAGTCGTTCTTCGTCAGGCATCTCTGTGAAGTCAGAAGTTATATTCAGCGCGCGCAGCGTTTCTCCAAGCGCAAAGTTATATCGAGACGACTCTTCGCGAATATCCAGACGCATCGAGTGCAGTCCAAAGATCTGCAACTGATGGCGCACTTTTTGGATTTCATCCTGCGCAATGGAAGCAGGCAGACTCGCTGAAATGATATCAAGCGGTTCGAGCAGGTCATGTAATTTCATGCGAGCCTGATGCGGTTTACGTTCGAGCAGGCGCGCAGTCATATCGTCACTTGAGGCATCTGCGAGATCATCCGCGAGCAGGGAAAGCACGAGGCGATAAGGCTCTGTTGCATAACGTTCCTCAATGTAAGCAACATGCGGCGGAAGCGGACGACGCGATTCGATCCACGCGGTAAGTTCGGGCAGAGGCGGCAGGCGGCGACTGCTCATGCTGAGGCGGCGCGCCAGGTCCTGTAATGTGCGGCGATGGCTTTCTACTGCCAGACCGCGATGAAGGCGAAGAGTCTCAGCCGTAACCTTGTGATCCACATTTGGGTTGCCATCCCGATCACCGCCCATCCATGAGGCGAGGCGAAGCCAGTTCGAAGGCGAGGCAACTTCGGGGTAGTATGAAGCGAGTGCGTCGTTGAGATCATCATAGATCGCAGGAAGCGTATCCCAAAAAACGGATTCAACGAATTGCAATCCTGTACGGACCTCATCGGTTACTGCGGGGCGCTCTGTGCGGTGTGAGTCTGTAAGCCACAACGAAGCAACTTCAGCGTGGATGCTCAAACGAATTTCTTTCTGTTCATGAGCCGAAAGATGATCCTTTGAAAGTCCATCGAGCAGACGCGTAAGCCGTTGAAGTTTCGAAAGGACAGTCCGCCGCCGAGCCTCCGTTGGATGTGCAGTAAGCACAAGTTCGATTGAAAGCTCATTGAGCAGGGACTGCATTTGCTCGGAATTAAGGCCTTCTTTTTTCAGCAACGCAATTGCATCCACGACCGATTCGCCGAGGGGCTTGGGAGAAAGAATCCTTTCCCGCAACTGTGCCACGCGGTGATGCTCTTCAGCCAGGTTGACCAGTTCAAAGTAAGTGGTGAAGGCAGCAGAGACGCCGCGCGCACTATCCACATCCAGCGACTCCACCTCAGCCTCAAGTTGCTTCGCCGCTTCAACACTCCCACCCCGACGATCTTTCGCGGCAATACGGATGCGTTCTTCAATGGCGAAAAGTTCTGGCGATTCAAGTTCGCCGATCACCTCTCCAAGAATATCACCCAATATATGAATTGCCGCAGAGAGTTCCATCTTATTGTGATCTTTCAGATAGTCGCCTGTAAGTTCGCCTTCCACCCACAAGCCCAACAACGAGACTTAATAGGGCGACTACAAAAAATATCGCGTTGAAATAAGCGAAATAACAATCCTCAGAACAGCCAGCTAAGAAATATTGAGATAGTATTTGCACCAAAATGTAATCTAGTATTGTGCCAACGATGACAGAAAGAATTGTAATCGCGATACCCGAGAGAAAACTCAGGGCTAAAATCCTCGCTCTACTTTGAGCTTGATAATTCATTTTATTCTCAATTTGACATGGCTAATAGTAACAGTTTCAATATAATTTGTCTTACTGAGTTTTGGGAGGGGAGAATAGTAATTTGTCCCAAAGGGATGCTTCGCTATAATCGGCAAGTGGTGGGCAGGAGGCGGAGGCAGTTGGCTCACATGAAAAAGTGTATAATCATCTTATGACTACATATTCTCGCAAACATCCTACTTACCGCGAAGTCCTGGAATATGCACGCCAGTTACCACGTAGAGATCAGCGACGTCTACGTGAAGAACTGGCAAAACTTTCTGGTGTGAAACTGGTTCCTCCTTCTCGTGATCCCAAGGTGATTCATTCGGCGCGTTTGTTGGCAAAGGATATTCAAAAAAAAGTACAGCGTGCAACCAAGAAACAATCCCTAGATGATGTGATGCGTCAATTACGGGGTCGTTCATGGTCATAATTGATTCTGATGTTTTACTCTTGGCGTTTGCTTATCCAAACGATGAACGCCAGAAGACAAATCAAAAATTTCTTGAAGTCGTGCAAACTGCCCAACCCACCACTACGATCTACAACTTAATGGAAGTGCTTGGGCAGTTATCTTTTAATCTTTCAGCAGATGAATTGAATCAATGGCAGGACTGGCTGGTGAATGCTCATAACTTGACTGTAATTTGGGATGTAGATGAGAATTCCAGCCCAGAAAACTGGCGTGAAATTATTTATGAACGCCCTTTTCAGAAAATGCAGTCGGTTCACATGGCATTTATGGACGCGTTGATTTTGTCGTCAGCAGAACGCACACTTGATGTTGAATACTTTGTGACCTGGAATGCAAAGCACTTCAAAGGAAAAACAAAATTAAGCGTATTAACTCCTGAAGAGTATCTTGCTAGATAAGAAAATTATTTTGGGGAGAACACTATGAAACATCGAGTCATCTCCTTTGTAACTACATTGCTTTTGATTCTCACAGCCTGCACGCCTGCAAATCAAATAACATCTGTTCCCGTCATTGACTCTGCAACTGCTACATCATCCCCTCTCCCAACCGCCACAGCGACCGCAACCATCACTCCCCTACCCACTATCCCCACCTTCACACCGACATTTGATGCTTCAACGATCCTCACCGTCACGCCCGCGCCGCAGGCGGAGTGCCCAAAGGAAATATCTGATTTAGTATTTGACTCGAACAACCTCAAAGGTTCGGGCAATGACTACAATCAGCAATTTATCGATTACACACTTGATTATTTGAATTCTGGTGGGTCACCACAATCCATTAGAATGAATTATGCACATCCTGATGAAATTGTTCGAAAAGAGGACCTAACAGGTGACGGGATTGGTGAGGTAATTTTCGCTTACGGAATTTGGATTGACATTTTTGGGTGCATTAATGGCGATTATCAGTTATTAACCGCCTCAACAAAAGATGCCGCACAGGGCTCCAAAATAATTGATGTAGTTGACATCAATCTGGATGGACTGGCAGAAATGATTTCATATTTTGATGGATGCATGGGATCGCGATGTCCATCCATAGAAATACTTGGGTGGGATGGGGAGCAATTCCAAAGCCTGATCGAAAATCCTTTTTCCTCTATTGAAGGGTGCAGTTACATGGGCATTGCGCCTTTTCAAGTCGAAATTCAAGACATTGACAACAATGGAACAAGTGAAATAATTTTTCAAAATACAGGGAATCCTTGGCCAGATGACTTAGATTTTCCTTACCGAAAAGAGACTCGCATTTGCACGTGGAATGGCAAAAATATTGTTTTATATCAAATCTACTTCGATAACCCTGACTACCGATTTCAAGCATTACAAGATGCCGAGAGAGCAATGCAATCAGATGATTTTCGCAGAGCGCTTGATTTTTACAACAAACCATAGATAACAAGGATTTGGAATGGTTCACACAGGAAAAACGCTTGCATGATTTCTGGGTATATCACTCAAATTATTTTCAAGAACCTACACCAACTGCTTCGCCATCTTTGCAATCTGACCTATCCGAATATCCCCGCCTTGCCGCCTATGCTTACTATCGCATTATGCTCCTGCACTTCGTGCAGGGAAATGATTCAGAAGCAACCATAACCTACAACGCCCTGCAACAGAAGTTCGGTAGTGACCCATACGGTCGTCCCTATGTAGAAATGGCAACGGCGTTTTGCAATGCTTATCAATCTACATACAAAATGTACGATGGCTGCGCGGCGGCAATCGAATATGCGGTGGAGCATCCCGAAATATTGATTCCGCTGGGGAGCGACTATCACGGTTCGCAATCGAAGATTTACAAGCCAGAGGATGTCTGTCCGTTCAGGTAATTGACCCCCACCGCCCTATCAGGCACCTCCCCCAAATACGACGATGAAAATTTTGTATGCGGATTCAGCGATTAAATCGTCGGATTTGGGGGAGGCTGGGAGGGTGCCATTGTTATAATAAAACCACTTCGTCACAGTGGATGTTTGAATGCAACAAACTTATGATTACATCATCATCGGCTCAGGTTTCGGGGGAAGTGTTTCGGCAATGCGATTAACTGAAAAAGGTTATTCTGTCCTCATTCTCGAAAAAGGCAAACGCTATGAAGATAAAGATTTCGCGAAAACCAACTGGCAGTATTGGAAATATCTCTGGTTACCGGCAATACGCGCACACGGAATTTTGCAGGTCAGTATTCTCAAAGGTGTGATGGTCTTACACGGAGCAGGTGTAGGCGGCGGGAGTTTGGGTTATGCCAACGTGCTCGAAGTGCCCAGCGATGAAACCTTTGGGACACCAGCGTGGAATGGAATTGTAAAATGGGGCGAGGTGCTGCGTCCACATTATGAGACGGCAAAGAAAATGCTTGGTGTTGCGCGCAATCCCAAGTTGTGGAAAGCCGATAACACGCTCAAACAGATCGCCGAAGAACGCGGCATGGGATACACATTCCGCGCGACAGATGTCGGCGCGTATTTCGGAGAAGAGGGTGTCACCGTACCCGATCCGTTTTTCGGCGGCGAAGGACCCGCACGCGCGGGATGTATCCATTGCGGCGGGTGCATGGTTGGGTGTCGTTACAACGCCAAGAACACGCTGCCAAAAAATTATTTATACTTCGCGGAGAAGCATAGAGCGGAGGTTTTGGCTGAGTCGGAAGTGATTGATGTTCGTTCCCTCACCCCCGCCCCTCTCCCTGAGGGAGAGGGGAAAGACATCGCGCGTTATGAAGTGCGGTATCGTTCGTCAACTTCTTTTGTCAATTCGGAAAACAAGGTGTACGCGAGAAACGTTATCTTCTCAGCAGGAGTAATCGGAACGATAAAGCTTCTTCTCAATTTGAGGGATGTGAAACGGTCTCTGCCGAAACTGTCGGGGAGACTCGGCCACATGGTGAGGACCAACTCTGAGGCTTTGTTGGGAAGCGTGGCTCGAAAGTCCGATATTAATTATTCGGAGGGCGTGTCCATTTCATCCATCTATAATCATGACGAGATCACGCGCGTCGAGCCTGTCCGCTACCCTGGTGGATCGTCACTTATGCGTTTCCTTGCCGCGCCGATGATTGATACCGATGTAAGCATCCCTATGCGCCTTTTGAGATTCTTCACCTGGGCGTTGACGCATCCATTTGATTTTTTGAAGGCTCTGGTTTTGCCAGGCTGGGCTCATAATGCGACCATCCTGCTTGTCATGCAGCACGCAGATAATCGTATGCGCTTCCGCATGGGACGCAGTTTATTCACACTGTTTCGACGCGGCATGATCGCCGAGAAGGAGCCGGGCTATGAAATCCACGCGCATGTTAAAGGCTCACACGAATTGACTCGTGATTTTGCAAAACGCACGAACGGTGTAGCGCTTGGTTCACTCGGTGAAAATTTGCTTGGTCTTCCCACCACCGCGCACATCCTGGGCGGTGCGCCGATAGGTCGCAACGCAGAGGAAGGTGTGGTAAACGAAAATTTTGAAGTCCATAATTACGAAGGGCTATACATTATCGATGGCTCGATCATGCCTGCGAATCCAGGCGTCAACCCATCTCTTACAATTACTGCATTGGCAGAGTATGCGATGAGCAAAATTGACAATAAAGTAGACAGGTAAACATGGAAAAAAGACCGGATGGATTTAACCTTCGTCCATATACTTCACTTGATGCACAGGCTGTCGCAGAAATCATCAATGCTTCCTCCATGCGGACTGTTGGATTTCCTCGTGCCATCGTTGATGCGGTTGGGAATATTTGGGCTTATCGTTTTGTGCCTTTCTCAAGCGAGAAAATTGTCGCGGTCAATCATGATAACCAGGTCATTGGCTACGCTTATTTCACCAGTGAAGATGACCATATTGCATCAGAGATCGGCGGATCTGTTCACCCTGATTATTGGGGAAAAGGGATCGGCTCAACCCTGATCCATTGGGCGGAGGAAAAAGCCAGGGAGTCGTCCCATCACGCGCCAGCAGGCGTCAAAACCGTTTTGCAAACCAGCATCTATGAATCAGAACGTGATGCCATTGCACTATTTAAAGATCATGGTTATTCGCCCGTTCGAGAGTGGGTACATTTGGTCCTGGAGATGGATGCACAGCCATTTATCCCTCCTCTGCCACCCAACCTGACTCTACGAGAAATGGATCTTGATAATGATTGGGATATTGTCGGTCCCGCCATGGACGAAGCCTTCATAGATCACTGGGGAAGCATCCCGGCTGAGTTCCTTGAAAGTGAAAGCGAAGAAAACCACGAAGAAGAGTCAACAGAACAACCCACAGATGACTCCTATTCCAACGCGCCGGGCTATTGCTTTATTGTTTTGGATGGCGAAACTGTTGCGGGCGGAATATTATGCAACTCAAAACTTGTTGAGCGAACAGACACAGGGCGCGTTGGCAGTATCTTCGTGAGGCTGGTTTATCGCAGGCGCGGTATCGCGCAAACCTTGATGCTCACGGCTTTCGACGCATTTTGGAAAAACGGCTTCCGGCGCGTGATTACGGATACAGATGCAAACAGCTTGACAGATTCGACGAAGTTATACAGAGGTCTGGGTATGAAGCCATATCGCAGCGAATTCACTTATGAAAAAGAAATCCGCGCGGGCAAAGAGGTGCGACGATTGGATTGACAATAAGAAAATTTCAGCCACGGATTACACGGATTCACACGGATTGGTTTATATTTGGGAGGCACTATGGTTGAGTTGCTTTACAAAGAGTTGACGTTCGCTGTCATTGGCGCGGCGATGGAAGTACACACAATTCTAGGACCAGGTTTTCTTGAAGCTGTGTATCAAGTTGCATTGGAAAGAGAATTAACCCTGCGCGGGATTCCTTTTGAACACAAAGTTAAACTGCCAGTAACATATAAAGATGTTCTCGTTGGAGAATATGAAGCAGACCTTGTCATTGACCAAAAATTTGTCGTAGAGATCAAAGCTGTTTCAAAATTCAATGCCAGCCATCAAGCTCAAGCTATGCATTATCTTGCCGCGACCGGACTTCGCCTTGCTCTCCTGCTCAACTTCGGCACAGGCTCTCTCGAACATCGTAGAATCATCAAATAAATCAAAAAGAAAATCAGTGATAATCCGTGCAATTCGTGGCTAAAAATTATGACAAACTTCTCCCCCTCCCGTGACTTTGCAATACAACTCGACTCACAAGACTCTCTCGCCTCATACCGGGATCAATTCGTTGTCAACGAACCCGACCTTATTTATCTGAATGGCAATTCATTAGGACGCATGCCCAAATCCGTTGTCGAACGGATGCAAAAAGCCGTGGAAGAAGAATGGGGCACAGACCTCATCCGCGGCTGGAACAAAGGCTGGTGGGAAGCGCCGTCACGTATCGGTGAGAAAATCGCGTCATTGCTTGGCGCGGCAGAAGGTCAAGTGATTGTCGGAGATCAGACATCCATCAACCTGTTCAAACTCGCTACCGCCGTGTTAACGCTGAAGCCAGAAAAGAAACGCATCATCACAGATACTTTCAATTTCCCCTCTGATCTTTATATCCTACAAGGAATTGTAAAAATTCTGTCTTATTCTGGTGGTCGAGTAGGCGGCGATGGTCTCGATACGGACTATCGTCCTACTCGACCATCGCCGCTGTATCGAGACCACGAAATCATCCGCATTGGCGCGCAAGATGATGACATTACGCCTGATCTCACCGCGCTAGAAAACGCAATCAACGAAGACACCGCGCTTGTCACGCTTTCGCATGTCACGTTCAAAAGCGGTTATCTTTATGACATGGCACACATCACCGAACTCGCACATCGCAAAGGCGCGCTCGTATTGTGGGATTTGAGTCATTCCGCCGGCGCGCTGCCCATTGAACTCGATAAATGCAATGTGGATTTCGCCATTGGCTGCACCTATAAATATCTCAACGGCGGACCAGGCGCGCCCGCGTTCCTCTACGTCAACAAGTCTTTGCAAAATGATGCCACCTCTCCCATTTGGGGATGGTGGGGGCAAAGCAATCCGTTTGCTTTTGATTTAGATTATCAACCTGCGCCAGGTGTCCAAAGATTTTTAGCAGGCACAGCACCTATGCTTTCGATGCTCGCGATGGAAGAAGCGTTGACTCCTTTAATCGACGCAGGCATGGATTCGCTTCGCGCCAAATCTATTTTGATGACAGACTACGCTTCATACCTGACCGACCACCTGCTCGCACCATTGGGCTTTTCTCTCGGCTCCCCGCGTGACTCCGCCAAGCGCGGCTCCCACATCAGCATCCGCCACCCGGACGGCTACCGTATCAATCGCGCCATGATCGAGGAGATGAACGTCATCCCGGATTTCCGCGCGCCCGATAATATTCGTCTAGGCTTCGCGCCGTTGTATCTTTCATTCGCTGATATTTGGGAGGGCTTTGATAGAATTAGACGCGTGATGGAAGAAAAGCGATACGAGAAATATCCGAAACAAAAGTTAATGGTGACATAAATAACCCCGAAGGGTAGCATTTTTATAGATTTGAAAATGACGTTTACAATCCCGAAGGGATGTCATGGGTTTTCGGTGGAAAATTATGTCATCCCTTTGGGATTTGCAATTTGACTGGCGTTCCGTCTATAATCATGTTGTCCCTTTAGGATTGAAAATATGATTGGAGTATCAATTCATGGAATCCAAACCCGACACAATCAAAGTATCAGCTAATTATCGTGAAGAGATATATGCAAATCACGCGAATCTATTTGTGACTGTCAAAGGTTCGTCTCTGATCAGCGGCAACGAGGCGATGCAGAAAGCCAAAGAGGTGAATCAACTCGTCGAAGCGCTAACCGGCTTTGGGCTGAGTCCAGACGCGGTCCATTTACAGGGAGTCCGCATTGAGACGGCGAGCGGCGCGTTGCTCAAGTCATCCAGTGCGATCTATCATTTGAAAATCCGCTGTGAGAAGCTGGATCAACTCGCAGCACTGCTGGATATCATAGCATCACAAAAGAACGCGACGCTCGAACGGATCGAGTGGAAATACCCCGAAGAATCGGCCCGTGAGCACGGATTGGAAGCCGCGATTGCCCAGGCGAAAGGTAAAGCCAATAAAGTCGCAGCCGCGTTGGGCGTAAAACTTTTGGGTGTGTATGACTTCATTGAAAATGCATACGATGAAGAAAGGCCAGTCCCCATGCCGATGCAAGCCATGATGATGAAGTCACGCGCAGAAATGGCTGATGCGCCAAGCCTGGAAATGGATATCCAGCATAGCAAGACGATCCATGTAAATTTGGAAGTCTGGTATCGAGTATCAGAATTCGGGAATACGTAAATAAGATTAGAGCCGGAGACTACAATCTCTGGCTCTAAATGCCCGCACCATCCGTCATTGCGAGCCGCATCGCGGCGAAGCAATCTCCTGGAAAATCAGGCTTTGCAAGTGATGGTGGAGATTGCTTCGTCGGGCTACGCCCTCCTCGCAATGACGGGAAATCATTTTTATTTTCGTGCAAGCACTATGACCGCACTACCATCAGCAGATGTGATCGTAAGAGTATCGCTCTCCAGCGCGAAGGTCGCTGACTCGACGAGAACATTGAGCGTCGTTGTTTCCTGATCGCCGACAGGACCCTCGCAAAACATAAGGGTTGAGACGATCGGTCCAAAGGTGATCGTGTTTCCCTCCACAGTATAATCGCCACCAAAGCCATTGCAGCCCACATTGCCATTGATTTTTCCATCTTCGCCAAATGTAATGGATGTGTCAACATCGGCCGCAGCGGGGGCAGGGTTGGCTGGTGATCCGTAAGAGACAAGTCTCCATGTTCCTATCAGGGAATTTGAAGCGCCGCCGGAGCAGGCAGCAAGCATCACGCCAGACAGCAAGAACAGGGTAATTAGATAGAGATACAGTTTTCTCATGTTTAACCTCATAGATATGGTTTCAATATGATTGACGATGAACGCTGAAATTTGTTCCTTGATGTAGACAGTAAGTATATAATTTACAAGCCTCATGTTACCCATTGTAAGGACGACCCGTCAGGTTCGTCGATGTATTCGATCTTGTTGGCGGGTCGCCTCGACTATCAAATAAGGTGAGTTACAAGCCAAAGGAATGATATGAAAAAGATCCAATTTTGGTTTATGCTATTGTGCCTAATTCTTTTGAGCAGCTGGGGCTGCCAAACTCAAACAGAACCAGTTGTGGATGGAGCCTCGGGAATCGGAGATCCATACTATCCACAAATGGGAAACGGAGGGTATGACGTTCAGAACTACACAATTGCGCTGGATGTGGATCCGCATGCCAATACTATCAACGGGTCAACGACCATCCTTGCAAACGCAACAGAACATCTAGGCTCATTCAATCTTGATTTTCATGCCCTCACGGTTAACTCAGTCCTGGTCGATAACATCCCTGCTGAGTTCTCACGCGACGAGGATGAAATGACGGTCACACCGTCGAAGCCATTAGCATTGAACAGACCCTTTACAGTTGTTGTTAATTATCATGGCACGCCTGAACTAATCACGTTCGATGCCTTCCCCATTGAAATGGGCTGGTCTCATGCGCAGGATGGAACGATCAATGTGTGGGGTGAACCGAATGCAGCCTATACCTGGTTCCCGAATAACAATCATCCGCGCGATAAAGCTTCATACCGTTTCGAAATCACTGTGCCAAAGCCCTGGATCGTCGCGGCGTCTGGTTCACTAAAAGAGACAAAGCAGGATGGAGATAAGACTCTTTTTGTATGGGAAATGGAACAACCTATGGCATCCTACCTGGCGTCCATCAATATTGACCAATACGAATTATTTACACAGAAAGGACCAGGTGGGATGACGATCAGGAGTTATTTCCCACCTGATTATCCTGAAACATTGAGAATTGGGTTCAATATTCTTCCGAGTGCGATCGATTTTTTCGATGACTTGTTCGGTCCATATCCCTTCGATGAATATGGCGTGGTTATTTCTGATAACACAGCGCCGTGCAATACTGTAGACACGGCTTTGGAGGTCCAGTCCTTGTCCATTCATTGCCCAAGCGAGGTCATGGCTTCTGAAAGAGTCATCATCCATGAATTGGCGCACCAGTGGTTCGGTGACAGTATCAGCCTTGAGAATTGGAAGGACATCTGGCTTAAGGAGGGACTTGCAGTCTATTCAGAGTGGCTGTGGGAATCAAAGAACGATCCCGCTGCCCTGGCAAGGATCGCAAAATTGCATAGAAGCGGATTTTTTGATTCCCCTGCATCCGTGGGCGAACCTCCGCCGGATGGTCTTTATTCGGATGAGACGTACAGGGGAGGCGCGCTGGTCCTCCAGGCATTGCGTTTGCAAATCGGCGATGAGGCTTTTCTCGAACTCTTAAAGACTTATGCCGAACGGTATCGCTATGGGAATGCAGGCACAGATGAGTTTATCGCACTGGCTGAAGAGGTAAGCAGGCAGGACCTCAAAGGGTTCTTTGATCAATGGCTCTTTAGCCAGAGGATGCCAGATTTGCCTGATTGACATATATATGACGTATAGTCTTCTCAAAGTCGCTTGACAAAATTGAATCATGTCATGCTGAGCGGAGCGAAGCATCTCCCCTACGGTACAAGAGACCCTTCGGTCGCTGGAAAGCGCTCCCTCAGGGTGATATAAATTGGACGTTGAGAAAGCCATGACATATGATCTAGGGCTGCTTGACACCCTTATCTCATAGGGTATAATCCCCGTCGCTTTCCTCGCTAGCTCAATTGGCAGAGCGGGCGGCTGTTAACCGCTAGGTTCGAGGTTCAAGTCCTCGGCGAGGAGCCAATATAGGGATATTTTCCCGGCAAAGACCCAGATATGGCTATATCTTGGGTCTTTTTTATTGCTCCTATTGGATTCTGGTGCAGTTTGGGTGCAGTTGCTATCAACCATCGAACATCAGGTTATCCATCAATTGAGCGGCTTCCTCTTGTCTGCTCGGTATCAGATGGCCGTAAACGTCGATGGTAATACTTGGTTTTGAATGCCCAAGTCTTTTTGAAACAATCAAAACTGGAATTCCGTGGTTCAACATCAAAGAGGCTGCCGTATGTCTCAAATCGTGAAAGCGGATTTTGGGTAATCCTGAGGCCGCAAGAAGTTTTCTGAAAGCTCTCCGGATATTGCTTGCAGTGATGGGTGTACCGGCACCGGAAGGGAAAACAAGATCCAAACAGGTCCAATCTTCGCCGGCAGAATTTATCAACATCTCTTGTTCTCTTTTGTGGTTTCGTAAATGCTCAAGAGCTTGCTTCCCCAGGATGATGGTCCGGGCTCCACTTTTTGATTTGGGCTCCAAGAAAGTGTAGCTTGCTCCCTTGAAATGCCTGACCTGCCGTTTGACTCGGATGGTGCTCAAGTTCCAATCGACATCTTCCCACTTTAAACCAATAAGCTCAGACTGTCTCATGCCGGTATGGATTGCAAGGTAGTAGAGGGGTAGAACCTGTCTTCAATGTCCTTGGCGGTTTTCAGCAAAGATTTGACCTGACGATCATCATAGAATTTCGTCTCGGTCTGTTCAGGCTTTGGCGGGGTTGTACCAGAGCAGGGATTTCTGCCTATGAGTCCAAGTTTGATGGCATGGTTCATAGCCACTCTGAGGGTTTTGTAGGTGACGGCAACGGCGTGGTTGCTTAAACCTTCTTTTGCAGGTGAATGTAAAAACGCTGTATTCGGTCGGGTCTCAAATCCATCAGGTTTGCGTTTCCGATGTATGGAAGGATACGCTTTTCAACAGTCCAGCTGTAAGTGGTAGATGTGCCTTTGGAACTTGATGATGAAATTGTTTTCAGCCACTGTGCAAGGAATTCTCCGAGTGTCTTGCCAGCTCCTTCAAACGTCAAACTTTTGTCTATCTGGTTTTTGGTTTCAAGGATCCAAGCCAAACCTTCTTTCTTCGTATTGGATGTAAAACTCAAGCGACGGCCATCGATGCTGACTTGAGCCCGCTATTTGCCGTTGGAACGTTGGTAAATGCTTCCTTCGTTATGTGCGCGTATTTTTGCCATTTCCTAAACTCCTTTCATGTGTTTAGGAAAGGCGACTCCTTTTCCTTTTTTATTGCTCTGCCTAATTATTAGAGTTTAGACTATTTTCTGTTATGGCAGATGAAAGGGCGACTTGTCAGGACAAGCCGCCCAGTGGCAAAATTGAGGCATGTCTAGCAAACACAAC
>JAKEFL010000145.1 GCA_022616105.1 Anaerolineae bacterium
CAACGGCCAAAGCGCTTTTCAAAAATTGACGCAATTGATGGGTACGCCGGTTTTGCCTTTCTTGCTTCAACCAGTTCGTGCGTGAACAGTTACTTTTTTTCATTTCGTGAAGATTAGTGTAGATTAGCGGACTAATATTTTATTTCCACTGAAAGTCCGGGCTCATCAGAATTACTTCGACCATACCGGGCAGAACGTATTGAACATGGTCTTCAGGTAATATTTCCTGTGTCCTATACTCCTGCGCTATCACTGTGATGACTGCCTGACGATCTTGTTCTGCCATTGGCCTATTGAGCAAACGATTGATCCAAAAATCTGCGAGGGATTCGGCAGTGCGAATATCTGCAGGTGTCTGCCCTAGGATGTCAGAGGTGATAAATCTCTGTTGTTCTTCGCTGCTCAGCCAGTTTTCGGAAATACCCACTGCGAAGTTCCAGCGATACAGCAAAGACATGGAATTTGCCCATGCCTCCTTCACATCAGGGTAACCATCCGGTGAGCGGCGCTCGAAGAGAGGCTGTCCCATCAAAGAGCACATCCAAGGGATGCCATCGGGCAGGCGGGTGAAATCGGTATTCAACGCGCGCATCATCGAGATCGCGGCTTCAATTGGGCGCTTGATTTTCTGTCCCCAAGTCTGGCTGAATTCAGGCGAAAGCAAAATCGTTTCGACCACGCGCTTGAGTTGGTCAGGCGCGTTGCGGTGCTCCATAAAAGTGGCCGCGGCGGCTGCCACAACGGAATCAGGCGGAGTGTCCGAAATGAAGCGGCGGGCAAGTTTGCGCGAGATATGACGCGCGGTGCCGGAATGATTCGCGAGCAGATCCAGCACATCACGTCCATCCTGCATATCGGGCTGGTCAGGCGGGATATATCTTCCCAGTACAAGCTTGTTGAAACGATCATGCCAGGGTTTGTAATAGATGAACCGACCTGTCTTTTCGACGCCGTCTTCGTATTCGTAAATGTCATCGTCGACGCGCCAGCCGGTGAGGGCACGCGCGGCTTCATAGACATCGTTATCCACATAGCCGATTGCGATTCCATTCGCATCTTTCTGGACTTGTGCCGGATCCATCACCCCCAAATAATTCTCGGCCCCGAGTGTATGCAGTTCGAACAATTCGCGCGCAAAGTTTTCATTGGGACCCGCATCTGAACTGTTGTTTTGATTCAGGTAATACAACATGGATGGATGCGTGGCAACCGCTTCGATCATCTGACGGAAATTGCCCAGCATGTGCGGGCGCAGCACATCGCGGTTGTATGAGACGAGCAGCGGCACGCCATCGTCCTGCCAAAAATAGACATTGAAATGGTTATGCCAGAAATCCGCCAATACCTCGACGAGATGCTTTTTGCTATAAACCGCGCGCAGGAAGGTCGCGTCGACAAGTTCATACGCGGGCTTGGCATACCATTGCCAGTAATCATCATTATTTGGATCATACTGGTTGTTGGCAATATGATCGAAATAAAGTTCATCCTGTGACTTATGCAATGTCTCAAACCCAGCCGCGTTATAACGGGATTCAAATTCGCTGTCATCAATTGATTCGGGATTGAGTTGTCCAGCAACATAAGCGCGTAAACGTTCATCGTCTGTTGAACCCAGAGCATTGAATGCTTCGATATCACCCGGGCGCGGACCAAATGCCATGCGATTCAATGCGATGATTCCCAGCGGGACAGGCGGAAGAACCGGTTCAGGCGGCACACCCGTTGGGTTGACAGGAACAACTTGAGTAGGATCTGGAAGTGGAACTAATTCAGGAGCACAAGCCGTCACCGCGGCGGACGTTGCCGCGAATGCACCCATTAACTTCAAAAAATCCCTGCGATTGATGTTTGATTTTTGAGTCATGGCATCTCCTCTAAAACTCGGCAAACTCTACCTGATTTTTCTCCCCCGTCACATCACCCATCGGTTATACCACTCGCGCTGAGGACATGAAGATCGGATTCTGTCCGAATACAGTCGAAGTACGGGTTCCCGAGATACTTTCTAACTCACCTTACGCACAGACGAATTCCATACGAAGTGCCTTAACGCCAAGGCGCAAAGACGCAAAGATTTGATTCACTTTGCGCCTTCGCGTCTTGGCGTTGAGAATTCTGTGGGGAGGAGGTTACTCAATCAGTGGGATGCCGCTCAGCGCGAAGGATTCATTTCATACCCAAACACCTCACTAAATGCTGTGATTACCTCCTGCTTTACACGTTCCATCGAAGGCGGTTCTGAAAATAAATCTGCAAGTGAAACGATGGGTTCATCCTGCAACCCACAGGCGATAATGCCGTCCCAATATTCCATGTTTGGATTCACATTCAAAGCGAAGCCATGACGCGAGACTCCGCGCGCATCCACTTTGACGCCGATCGCCGCGATCTTGGCTGGCTTTTTGCGGTCCTCAGGCTTGCAACGCGGGCAGCGCGAATGGACATCTGCCTGGATCCATACACCGGTCAAACCGGACCTTTGACCTGCCGCGAGTCCAAGCCGCGCCAATGCAGTGATCAGCGTTTTTTCCAGCTTGCGGATATAGCCGACGTAATCGGCTTGAGGGATGCGCGATTCTCCCTCGCCCCCAGCCTTTCTCCCCGCTTCGTCTTCCACTTCGTCTCGCTGTCGCTCGCTCAATGTCCGTTCAGCGCGAATGGGAGAAGGGAGTTGTAATGGAATCAACGGATACCCGACCAACTGGCCAGGCCCGTGATAGGTGACATCTCCGCCGCGATCCACCCAATGAATCGCAATGCCCTTCTCTTTCAATTGAGATTCGCCCCACAGCAGGTTCTCCTGTTTGCCGCGACGACCAAACGTGTAAACGTGAGGATGTTCGAGCAACAACAAAGTCGGCGGGCGTTTCCCCTCTGCAATTTCTGCCGCGTATTGATCTTGCAATTTCCAGGTTTGTTCGTATTCGATTAAACCCAAATCAAGAACTTCGTACACCATTCTTCGTTGACTCAAGCCATTTATCATAATTTTTCAGTCCATCGTACGCGGCATACTGATATGAATCTGACAAAGTAGGATAGTTATAAACAGCCTCAATGAACTCATCAATTGCGCCGTGCGTTAACATGACATGCGAGGCGACATGAATTAACTCAGAAGCCTGTTCGCCGATGATATGCGCGCCGAGCAGTTTTTTATCTGTCGGTGAAAAAACGAGTTTGATCATCCCGCACATATCGCCAATGATCTGGCCGCGCGCATTCTCCTCATAATATGCACGACCAATAAGATAGGGAATATTCTTTTCCTTACATTCATCCTCAGTTAAGCCAATGGATGAAATCTCAGGGATGGCATAGATTGCCAGCGGCAGGAACGCAGCCAATCGCTCTTTATATTCCAGATTGAATGCATGCACAATTGCCGCGCGCGCCTGCTCCATGGAAGTGGAAGCTAATGCAGGAAAACCAATCACATCACCTACAGCGAATATATTTGGAACGTTGGTTTGGAAGTTTTCATCTACAAGGATCAACCCGCGCTCTCCCATTTTTATTCCCATCTGTTCCAATCCTAATCCCTCAACATTACTCTGCCTGCCTGCCGCGATCAATGCGACTTCATAATTATGCGAGCCTCCCTTCTCAAGCGTCACATGTACATGGTCCCCCTGCGGTTCTATCGAAGTCATGCGGTCATTGAAAATAAAATTGAGACCAAGCTTCTCAAGCTGATCCATGAGACGTTTGGCAATCTCTGAATCCACGAAGGAAACGATTCGATCACGCGGCTCGATCAACGTGACCTTTATGTCAAGCGCTGTAAAAATGGACGCGTATTCCGTGCCGATCACTCCGCCACCCACCACCACCATTGTTTTAGGGATATGATGCATATCCAGGATGGTATCGGAGTCATAGATCAGTTTACCGTCGAATGGGATTTCAGGAGGATGGCGCGGAGAGGAGCCGGTGGCGATCAAAATGATTTTGCCAGAGATATCTATTTCACTATTCGGAGATTTCAC
>JAKEFL010000146.1 GCA_022616105.1 Anaerolineae bacterium
ATAAACCAAACGGCAAATACCATTAAAGGTCGTGCTTTTGATTCTTCAACCCACTGTGCCCATTCACGGCGCGCAATGATCCACCGGCCTGATGCCAGTAATAAAGGAAAAATAACGAGCAACCAGGCAGGCATTGCCCAATAGGACGGGCTGTAACTGAAAATTCCGAAGTTACCGTCTTCAAGGATATATGGGGCGGGTAATGACTTTCCACCAAGGGCAAAGACCAGCAGGTAGGCGAACCAGGCGATTGGATAAACCAAGGGACGAAGTTGAACAAAAGATGATAGGTAAGGGTTTTGCGCGGCGACGTAATCCAGACCAAGCATAAATGTAAAGCGTTTTCCGATGGCGCTGGTAGGCAGGAAGTGCTCAGTGCGCCAATAAAGATATATGAACCATGGGGCTGAAATAACAACACAGATGAACATGGCGACAAGTAATTCGCGCCTGAAATAACGATGTGCCCACCAGTCAACAAATAGGACGGCTGCCGCCAGAATAACCCCCTCGGGTCTTGTCAGAATCAGCAGACCAAGGAAAATGCCAAAGGTATTCCATTTTTCAGCTCGATAGGCAATCAGGGCAAGAACTCCTGTTGCCAAGAAGAGCATGGTTTCCATGCCGCTGAGGGAGAACCAGATCAAATTCCCGGAGATGGATAACAGGATCACAGCCGGGAGTAGAAACGGCGATTTCCAAATAGGGCGGAATAAAATATATATGCCCCCGTTCACAACGACCAACCCGGTTATTCCCAGCGCTTTTGCAGAAACTGCCAATGGTATGCCTAGTAGCTTTAAGCCAGCCAGCAAAAATACCCAGAGTGGACTGGTAGCACCGACTCCTTTTTCGTTGATGTCGCTAAAAAACAGCTTTCCATGTGAGACCAGATTATCCGCATAAACGAAATGGATATATGTGTCATCCATTGGGAATTCGAGAGGTGCGGGTAAAAGGAAAACAAATGCCTCAACCACAATGATGCATCCCATCACCAAGATTACAATCCACGAAGGAATATTCAGTATGGTATCGTTTCTTTTGTTGAGATGATTAAGCATTAAAGACCTCTTTGATGGTTTTGCGCCAAATCTTACATGGTTATTTTAAGAATAATGTGAATTTATCAGGAAAAAACTATCATTTGCTCGCTCTCGGCGTCGTCACTTCGACAGGCTCAGTACAAGCCTCGCCGCCGCCTTGCCGGAGGTGCCGAAGGTGGACGGCGGCTCGAGCGAATCTCTCTCCTACCAAAAACGATCAATACGCACCCAAATAAATCTCTCCTTGAATTGTTTCCACTGAAAGTATGCTCTTACTCTCGCTGGAATCTTTTGAGTTCCCTGCTCTCTGACCATTTGATGATATATACGTTCATGTTCATCGAATGTTTCCTGGTTGGGATGCCCCTCTGCCAGGGTGCGGCTGACTCTTCCCATGGATGCTGCCCTATGAGGGTCATTCAAGATTCTAATCATGGACTGACTCATCGCATAGACATCACCTGCTTTTGTCAGGTATCCATTTACCCCATCATAAACGATTTCGGGAATGCAGGTGGCATGTACACCTACAAGAGGCAGTCCGCTGGCAGCAGCCTCCAAGTGGGAAATTTTCCCCAGCCCCGCCGCGTAGCACATTGCATCATTGGGAACAAGCGACATGACAAGGGATAATGTGAAGAAACCAACGCCCTCCGCGGATTTGTCCCAGCGTGCCAGCACGTTTGCTGATATCCATTTTTCGGCGAAGGAGCGCCCGCAGCGGCGGGCAAGTATAAAGGCAACTTCTCCTCCAACTGCCAGGCTGAGCCATGAGAGCAGGAATCCACCCGAGAAGCCATATAGATATCCACATGCCACCATCAATGCTTGCCCGGGAATGAAAGCCAGGAAGACTTGTAGGTAGAATGAAAAGAATGCACAACACAAGCGGTCCCCAGATGCCAATCCGCTCCACGGATGCTGTAACAGTTTCCAGGTCGCTGATCCATGTCCACATGGCGGAGATCGGCTCGCGCGATATCCAGAGTGCGAGCAGGGCAACAACGAATAAAATGAATTTGAATAAAAGATCCTTTTTCATGGCTGTCTCCTTTGTCCTCCCCACTATCGCATTTCGCGACTGCCAATACCAGAGAAAGAACTGCCAAAAACTGCCATTAAATAAGTCACTTTATGCAATCTATGTCCGGCAGATATCGTTCCCTCGTCAAAAGGCTCAACACGACACTTGCACCCGATTGCCAAGCAAATCGTGCGTTCGGTGCAGTGCAGGTGAGGGGCAAATCTTCGCGTCCTTGCGCCTTCGCGTTAAAGATGTGCTGTGAGGAATTCGTCCGTGCGTACGGTGAGTTAATTAAATCGAAAAGACCCTAAATCGAATGACATTTAGGGTCTATCTTAAAACTCTCTTGAGCTAAACAAGAAAATGTGTGTTCTTCATAGTTACGTGAAGAAAGAGGTTTTCTCGTAAATCTCCGCGTTTCGACTGCGCGACCCCTCGACTTACACTCGGGGTTGCTCCGCTCAACGCGAGGAATTTTGCTTAACTCGGATGTTCCATCTCAACCAGTGCGCGCGCCAGTGAACTGATCGCGGCTCGGCGTGTGCGGTTGAACGTGCCTTCGGAGATGTATAACCGGCTCATGACATCTCGATTCTGTTTCCCGTTCACGTAGGCATCATGCAGGATCACATACGGATACCACTCACGCGGCGGCGGGTCACGCGGGACATCACTGCCTGGCCTCATTTGTTCGAGCGCTTCCAACATGATGGCTTGTACCGTTTTCCCGCGTTCGAGATGTGTTTTCTTCCCTCCCGCCATGCGCGTCCGCACCAGTTCCATTTCAGCCATTGGGGTATCTGCCAGGTAAGCGTAATCAAAGAGATTGCGCAATGCGTTTTCCACTACATTGACCGGAATGCTAAAATCGCGTGTAGGAACAACAGGCGGCTCATTGGCAAGAAGCGCAACCTTCTCAAGGCGCTCAGTATTTTGTCGACTTAAGAACAAGGCTTCGGCGATTTGATCAGAGGGATATAGTAAACGTTCCAGGTCTGCATGTGCATAACGGAGTCCGTTTGTGGGGCGTCCCAACACGAGCGCGCCGATCTGTTCTGACTCGATGTAGAGAGGGATAAGCAGTGCAGCATCTTCAAGCGGCGCGGGGAAGTGGTTGGGGGTGAGATGAAGAAAATCGTCCGCGCTGAGCATGCTGGAGGGTAGTTCGAGGCGAGGGCTTTTCCAGTGGAAACCTGCCGTCTGGCGGGCGGTCCCGTCTTCGAACGTAAGAATTAATCCATAAGTCGCTTTGATCGGCACACATAAGGCGCCAAGTATTTGTTCGAGCAGGATCTTCATATTCTCGCTTTCGCCGGCGAGCCGTCTCAGATCATGCAGATTGGCGCGCAAGCGGCGCGTTTCTCCACGATAAAAGAACCAGTCCAGAAAAATTGAGGCAGCATTCAAGCCCGTGTGAGTAAGGACACCCAACAGAGGAAAGAAAATAACTATGACATTTGGGGCTTGATAAGCAAAGACCAGAATCCAGGCCGCAAATGTGTAAATGCTGACCATGACAACGATGCCGATCAGGTTGTAGAAGAAGTCACGGTCAATGGTGCGTTTTTCAACCAACGCGCTATAACGCGCAACTCCATACCCAACGATGCCGACAAAGACAGCCAGTACACCAGACATGACGACCATTGGCATGGGAAAAAGATCAAGCCCTGATGAGACAAGAGATACTGGCCCAATAAGCCCCGTAAAAACAGTGGCTCCGAGAAGAGTCATCAATTGGCGGCGGACGATTTCGGTAGGTGCAACATAGGCAGAGCGCGCAAGGTTAATGATGCTCATTATGGTGAGTCCGATCAGCGCAATGCCGAAAACGGAATAAAGTGGTCCCGCGCGCAGGCTGTTGAGATAGAGTGGATCGCCGCCTTCCACTGAAAAGAGGATCTGTGTAAATGCCTGCAGTTCGATCGCAACAATAGCAATGAGGTATGCGAAGATGACGCGTGACCAGCGCCAAAGGTTCATTTTCCCGGGCCTCATCAGCAATGTGGCATGATGCCAGAATGCAATCGAAGGCGCGACAGACCAGCCTTGTAACCAGGCAGTGGCGCCCTCTTCCGGCATCCCTGACGGCCAAAACGGAAAGAGAAAGCGTAATCCCGGTGGGCGAAAGGCAGGGTCGGGAGGCGGGCTCAGAGCCAGCAACACGTTAATGAAAAGACCACCCAATGACCAGAGGGTGAGTGCGGTCAGCCAGGCTGTGGGCACGCGTGGGTTGCGCGTGACGAGATACATTCCCAGCCACAGAGACGCGATGAGAGCTACAAAGTTAATCGTGAAGGTGATTTGGTAGAGTGTCATTGTCCCACATCGAATGAATAATGGTGAATATGCCCACTATACTTATTTTTTATCTGTGGGTCAAGTTTTTCCTGCTTCATTTGAAGACTAATTAGGTGCCGTGCACCTTTATATAAAGTTATGAGCGCACCTAACCTAAAGCCTTATGTCCACGGGTTCGCTCTCTAGTGCCAATACTCCGAACACACATTCATGCATACGATAGAGTGGTTCATGGCGAACAAAGCGCTCCAATGCCTCCACGCCCAATGCGAATTCGCGCAGAGCCAGTGAGCGTTTTCTGGCAGTGCCGCGCGTACGTAGTCGTTCCAGGTTTTCTGGCATAGTATATTCGGGACCGTAGATGATGCGAAGATATTCGCGTCCTCGGCATTTAATAGCTGGTTGAATCAAACCGCGTTGCCCTTTCGCCACAAAAGTGAAAGGCTTCACCACCATTCCTTCACCACCACGCCCTGTCAGTTCATCCCACCATGTAATACCTTCGGCTTGGCTTACTGTATCAGTCACATCAATGAGTTTATAAGGAGTGGGAAAAATTAATGAATCGCTGGATAGACGAGATAGCATCATCATGTGCCAGATGTGATCCTTGTCAACATGCACGATCCCTTCGCTCGCAAGCAGATGGAACGGTGCGAGTTTGAAATCCTCTATGGATTGCACAGGCCAACAGTAACGGCGATAGGCATCCACAAATTGATCTGCCATCATTACGCGCTCACGATACCGCTCTAACAGAGGAATTATGTCCCTATCTCTTTTACCTGTGTTCTCTAGCACACTCACTGATTCTGTCAGCCCAGCTCGCGCGGACACACCGACTGATGCATATTGCTGGCGGACTAGTTCTATTGCTTTGGCAGACCAGGGCATTAATTCACAGTCAAGACACAGCCAATCAGTCTTCAATTCTTCCCATAGTCCAGACTTTTCAACCACAGCATGTATTCTTTCAATAAATTCTGTTTCCAAAGTTGGATCGTTGAAGAACCGACGGCCAGTACGCGTGTAGCAAACGCCAATTCCTTCATTTGTTACACCAAAACGTTCACGCGCCACATTCTCATCTCGGCAAATGATGACCACTGCCCGTGAGCCCATATGCTTTTCCTCACACACAACTTTGTTTACACCCTCGTGCCGATAATAAGCGAAAGCCTCTGCCGGATGTTCAAGCAAGCCTGGTTGCTGTGTGGTTTCTGAAGGTGACATAGTCGGTGGCAGGTATATGAGCCACTTTGGGTTGGTGGCAAATCGGCTCATCACTTCCAAGGCCGCAGTAGCATTTTCCTCACGGATGGTAACGTTGTGATGCAATCTCGTGGAAATGATGCGTTTGCCAAGCACGTCATCAATGTTCAACATATCGTCGTGCTGGTGTTGAGCAGAGAGAACAGGTGCTTGATCCTCAGGTGCAAGGAAAGATCGTAAGGGTTGAGCATAGGTTTGAGCTGCCGGAACAGAGATTAATTCCCGCTCAGGATATCTCAGAGCCGTGAGCCTTCCGCCAAAAACACAGCCTGTGTCAATATTGATGGTACGGTTGAGCCATTCAGGTTCAGGCACAGGTGTGTGACCATAGACTACTATTGCACGCCCGCGATATTCGGCAGTCCAATTGTAGCGAATGGGGAGACCAAATTCATCGGTTTCACCAGTAGTTTCGCCATAGAGTGCAAAGTCTCGTACTTTGCCAGAGCCGCGTCCCTGCATCTCCTCTTTCATGCCCGCATGGGCTACAACAAGTTTGCCATCATCCAAAACATAGTGGCTTATTAGACCATCCAAGAATTCCATGACTTTTGTACTGAATTCTGGAGGTTCACTTTTCAATTGTTCCAAAGAATCAGCGAGACCATGCGTAATTTGTACCTGTTTACCTTTAAGTGCTCGCACTAGTTTTAAGTCGTGATTGCCGGGAATACACAAGGCTATTCCATCGGTTACCATCCCCATGACCAGTTTTAGAACATCGGGAATCTTTGGTCCTCTGTCTACCAGGTCACCGAGAAAGATTGCATGCCGGCCTGTTGGTGGCTGAACATGATATACACTGTTCTTTTCAACAGGGTTGTATCCCAATTGTTCAAGGAGTTTAACCAGCTCATCAAAGCATCCATGCACATCACCAATGATGTCAAAAGGCCCGTGCAGGTGCTTGAGGTTATTCCATAAAGGCTGACGTGAAATGACAGCAGAGTCAATACTCTCCACAGAATCCAAAATGTAGATCTGTCGAAAGCCTTCATACTTTAGATCGCGCAGGGAGCGGCGAAGTTGTTGCGTTTGCTGACGAATGACATGTGGACCAAAATCGCGGTCTGGACGATTTCGGTTGCGTTCCTGGCACACTTTTTCAGGTATGTTAAAGACAATGGCAATGGGAAGCACATGATACTTGCGAGCCAATTCGATAAGTGGCTTGCGTGATTCCGACTGAACGTTTGTCGCATCTACCACAGTGAGTCGCCCCGCGGCCAGGCGCTTGGCTGTGATGAAGTGCAAAATCTCAAAAGCATCCTTGGTTGCAGTCTGGTCATTCTCATCGTCAGAGACCAGACCTCGACAAAAATCAGATGACATTACTTCGGTCGGCCTGAAATGCTTGCGCGCAAAAGAGGACTTTCCGGAGCCAGATGCCCCAATAAGAACGACGAGCGAGAGTTCGGGGATGTTAAGGTTTGTCATCGTGTGAATATCCCCATTTGTGTTGGTGATCCCACAATTGGATCTTCCTGACCGATGGAGAGAAAACGCACAGTATACCCAAAACGATCTGTTATTTGGTTTGCCCACATCTGGAATTCCCCGCGGGACCACTCAAAGCGATGGTCTTTGTGCCGAAACTTCCCAGCGGGAAGAGTCTCAAATTTGACATTGTACTCAACATTGGGAGTTGTGATAACAACAAGGCCGGGCTTCGCAAACTCGAATAGTACGCGCTCAAAGACGGACAGGCGAGATGGGTCAAGATGTTCGATTACTTCAACTACAGCGGCAGCATCATAACCAGATAATCGTGTGTCACGATAGGTTAGTGCGCCATGAATCAGCTGGATACGTTCCCTCTGCTTTGGAGGCATTCGTTCAAGATACAAGCGTTCTCCGGCGATTTCCAACGCACGATAAGAAACGTCCATTCCTGTAATTTGAGTGAAGGACTTTTCAGCCAACAACAATTCCAGAAGACGGCCCTCTCCACATCCCAAATCCAATACCCGGTGAGCGCCGGAATTTTTTAACACTGCCAGTACTGCGCCCAACCGTTGCTCATGTAAACTTAGGTCTTGTTCAATTTGGGCTTCTTCCTGCGCATGCAATTCATCCGTCAGATCTGGATCTGGTTGATCTTCTTCGGTTAATCTTGCAAGCGCAGCATGAAACAATCGCCTGTGTTTGAGATAGCGTCGGGCAATGAATTCACGGTCTGGATGTCCAGCCAGCCAACCTTCTCCGCGCCTGAGAAGTTTTTCCACTTCATCATCACCCACCCAATAATGCTTTTCAGTATCCAACACCGGGATCAAAACGTACAGGTGTGCCAATAGTTCGCTCAAGCGAATCGTAGCTGTAAGTGTCACAGTGAAATAATCGCTCTGGCCCCATTCAGGATATTTCTCATCTAATAGGTGCTGTTTGGCGTTAACAGTATAACCCAGCGGTTCAAATAGCCGACGCAAAATTGATTCACCACCACGGCATTGAACCACTGCCAAACAAACGGTGAGAGGCAAGGCAGTCTCAGCCAACGCCTGACGTTCTTTGCTTTGCCCAGCGAGTGCGCTTCCAAAAACCTGTGCGAGCGCCACGCTCATAAACGATGATGCTACGTAGGGTCGGTCATTAACATATTGATCCAACAGGCCGTGTTGTCCGCGCACCAGATGCACCGGATCAATGTCAAGCAGAAGAGCAGCAGTGCACTGTTCAGATTTTGCTTCAGGATAAAAGACATGAGCCTTTCCAAAGCTGAGATCAAAGGATTGAATCCGTGCGGGATTTTTGTGAAGCAGATAACCTAAATCGGTAGCTGGGGCTGTAGTAGATGTAATTGTTAGTAACATAAAAGAGAAGCTTATCCCTTCCCATACTTCGCGCGATCTTCCTCACACGGACACAACGCGCGCAGGTAATGCCAGTTGAAGATGCCGTAATCATGTCCATCCTCCCAGACGATGGTCAGCGCGTAGGAACCCACCGCAACGACATTTGCGATTCGCGTCGAAGGCGAGTCTTCCAATTTTATATTGAACACATCCGCATCCGGTTCGGACTTCATGTTCTCATGCCCGCCGCGGCAGGACGCACACGGACAAGCCGCGCGTAATAAACCAAACGGATAGACACTCGTGTGATTATCGTTCCACGTGATGGTCAGTTCTCTTGTCTTTTTATTTGCTGTAATGCCAGTTGGTTTTTCGTTCATGTTTACTCTCTTTTTTGAACCGCGAAGGCGCTAAGAACGCGAAGATTCTTTTTTCTTCTTTACTTCTTAGCGTCCTTCGTTCCTTCGCGGTGAATCTTTTTATGGTGCAGGAATATAAGTCAGAAAATCTGCGGCAGCCCAGCCGGCGCGCGACTGATCGTAAGGAGCAACAAGATACCACCAGGTATATCCATCCACACTGCGCGGACCGTCCTGCACGATAAATACTTCCGAGTCAAAACCGAGGAATTCAGGATTGCCGTTCAAGCCTGGCTCTGAGCGGATGCGCAGGCCTTCTCCATTTGTGCCTGAGATCTGGACGTAATTGCCAAGCGCGATCCCGGTTGGGGCTGGGGTGGGTGCGAAGGGGTCAATAGTCGGTGTGGGCGGCGCGCCGGAGGTAAGCGTTGGGGCTGGGATCACAGTCACATCCGCGGGAGCAAATCCAACGTCTGATGTCTGACGCGCGCCAGTCACACCGATGGAAATCGCAGTAATGAGAAGTAGGAATCCTGTCAATAGGAGAGCACCAAGGATTACCCATTTATTAAAAAGTTGCTGTACAGTCATCAAGTTCTCTCAAGATGGAGATACATTCTTCAATAATTCCAAGGCGCGCGGAGGGGTAAGCATTTTTAGCGCGCGCGATTTGATTGTGATCTCGGTATGTTGGGCTGAGCCGCGTGGTTCGCCGTCGGTTTGAATCCAATATGGAGAATCAGCTTCTACGCGCAGACTATGGAATGTGATGCGATGTGCTGCACCTGAGGTCACATGATTGCCACGCCATAGATCATAAGCATGACGCAACGCATCGCCAAGGTTGCTTCCGGCGAACAGCCAAAGATCGAGTAAACCATCATCGATATATGCATCAGGAGAAAGATTGGAAAGACCGCCCAAATAATGACGGATGTTCGTCGCGACCGCAAGAAGGAAATGCCCCTCCACTTCGTGATCGTCCACCCATAACCGCAAACGGATTCCACTCCATTGCGCGGCATTCCAGATGGTCTTTGCTGTATATTCGGGCATTGAGAAAAACTTTTCCAGGCGTATGCGTGGTTCAATGGAATGGATGGTCATGGCGTCCAGCCCAATGCCTGCCCACATCATAAAAGAAAGCTGATTGCATATCCCTACATCTACGGCATGAGTTGGAGCATTTGCAAGAATGGCCGCGTTCTTTCGCAGAACCCATGGTCGGGTCCAAGCAAACGGACTCAATCCCAGCTCGATGCTCCAAACATTTGCAGTGCCAGCGGGCAGGACTCCTAATGCCGTGTCTGAATCGATCAGACCGTTGACCACGTTGCCAATCGTTCCGTCCCCGCCGACGGCAAAGACCGCATCTTTTTTCTCTGCCGCAGCCTGTTTCGCCAGTTCGATCGTATGTTCACCGCTTTGAGTCTCTGCGGACTCCACCTGCCAGCCTGCGGATTGCAATTCGCGTACAGCAGATTTGATAAATGGCTTTACCGGAAAGCGCCCTGCCATGGGGTTATAAACAATAATTGCGCTGCGCATGGAGACATTATAACCTCCTGTTTTTTGAACCGCGAAGAAAGGAAGATCGCAAAGAATTCTTCGCGAACAAGAAGAGAATCTTCGCGCTCTCCGCGTCTCACTTGCACTGCACCGAACGCACGATTTGCTTGGCAAATCGGGTGCAAGTGTCGCGGTGAGAGCAAAATGATATAATTCTTTCATAGATGAACGAAGGAATGCTGCTCAACAATCGTTATCAACTGCTTGAACGCCTGGGCACAGGCGGCATGTCAGATGTATTTCGCGCGCGTGACTTGATGCTCGAACGTTCAGTAGCGATCAAAATCCTGCATGAAACATATTCGGATGATCAAGCTTTTCAGGATCGTTTTCGTCAGGAAGCGCGCGCTGCGGCAAACCTTTCACACCCCAACATTGTTACGGTCCATGACTTCGGATTCGATCACGGTCAATTGTTTATCGTCATGGAGCACATTCCTGGCAAGGACTTGAAGACTCTCCTTCGTCAACGCGGGCGCTATTCGGTGGATGACGCGATTCCATTGATTGTGCAAGCCTGCGCGGGGATTGGTTATGCCCATCGTGCGGGACTGGTTCATTGCGATGTCAAGCCGCACAACATGATCGTCACACCGGATGCGCGCCTCAAAGTAACAGACTTTGGCATCGCCCGTGCCCTCTCCACCATCCTGCCCGATGAGCGTGCAGATGTGGTCTGGGGTTCGCCGCAATACTTCTCTCCCGAACAGGCAGTCGGTGAAGCGCCTTCACCGGCATCTGATGTGTATTCACTTGGCGTTGTCCTTTATGAAGTGCTCACAGGCGCGCTGCCGTTCACGGCCCCGTCAAGCGACGAACTTGCACGCATGCATTTGGAGTCAGATCCGATCTCTCCCAGCGAATACGTTCCTGATATTCCATCTGCATTGGAAGAGATCATGCTAAAGGTTCTTTCCAAGGAACCTGCCGCGCGTTATCGCACTGCCGATCAGCTTGGGCGAGTCCTCCTCCGTTTTGGGACGCAGCGTGATACAGCTCCCACTCCAGCCCTGAACCTGACCCCTGAAGCTGCAAATTCCTATCAACAGCCGGAACCGCCTCCTGCTTCGCAGACGCCTCAGCCTTCAATTTCCATTCCTGAGATTACTCTTCCCGAGATCTACGTCCCCGAAATTGACTGGGCATCCGTTGGGCTTGGCTTGGCAGCACTCCTGGCAGTAGGTGGATTAATTCCATTCTGGATTTATATCTTCTTTCTGTATAACCCGAGATAACAACATCCTAAGCGGAGGGCTAAGTGTTCGTGGTGAAGCCCGCAGTCGAAGGATGCGCTTCGACTACGCCGCAGAAGCATGCGGCTCCGCTCAGCGCGAAGCAATTGCAATTATTGAAATGCTCCAAAAATATATCATTGCCCCATCCATTCTCTCTGCTGATTTCACGCGTCTGGGCGAAGAGATCACCGCGTGTGAATCTGCCGGCGCAGACTGGCTTCACATCGATGTGATGGATGGACATTTCGTTCCGAACATTACGATGGGTCCCTTTATTGTGGAAGCGTGCCGGCGCGTCACACAACTTCCGCTGGATGTCCATTTGATGATCGAAAAGCCAGAAAGGCATCTTGAATCGTTTGCCAAAGCCGGCGCGAGCAGGATAAATGTTCACGTGGAAACAAGTCCACAGTTACATGACACGTTGCAGCAAATCAAATCATTGGGATGCAAAGCAGGAGTGGCGCTAAACCCTGATACGCCTGTGGGAAATATAGTGTCTGTTATGAGTGAAGCAGATCTGATATTGGTGATGAGCGTATATCCGGGTTTTTCGGGCCAGGAATTCATTCCAGGGACGATTGCAAAGGTGGCAGATATCCGCAAAAAATTAGATGCACTGCTTTCACCTGCATGGATTGAAGTAGATGGCGGGATCAGTGTTGAAAATGTGCAGAGTGTAAAAAATGCCGGCGCAACTGCTTTTGTGGCGGCGACTGCGGTCTTCAAACATCCGCGCGGGACAGAGATGGGAATAAAGTCGTTGAGAGATGCAGTACGCAATACGTAATATTTGTACTGCGTATTACGTATTACATGTTGAATACCACGCGTTCGGCGTTAAAACAAAAATCACGGCCGCAAAGCGTGCCGTGACCTTTGTTGCGTGTGATTGAACCTTACGCCGCGGACTTGCTCATCGCTTTGATGCACTTGGTGCAGAGCACCTTATGCACAACACGACCCTTCTCCATCACCAACGTCTTTTGCAGGTTGGGCTTGAAGGTGCGATTGGTGGCGCGCTGTGAGAATGAACGATTGTGTCCGAAAGTTGTGGTCTTGCCGCAGTTTGCGCATTTAGCCATCTTATAAATTTCCTTTCTTGCTATAATTCCGATTGCCTATACCGTTACGAAAGCACGGCATTTTACCATACATCTCTACCTTTCTCAAGGCAAGTGATAAAATAAACACAAAATTCTCGTCATTGCGAGGAGGGTCGAAGACCCGACGAAGCAATCCCCTAATCGTGTTGGACGCTCCGCGGCTTCGCCTGATTTGCTAAGCAAATCACGGGCTCGCAATGACGTAGACAAGGAGTCTATGGGCGAAGAAACCACATCTCTGGGCGGGATCCATATCTCCCCGAACGCGATCGCAACCATTGCATATCATGCCACTCTGCAATCTTATGGTGTGGTGGGACTGGCACCTAGGAATCTCGCGGATGGCATTGTAAAGTCAATTACGCGCGATCCTTCGCGCGGGGTCTTTGTTAACTATAATGGTGAACTTCTTGATATTGAGATCCATGTCATCGTCGAATATGGCACACGGATTAACTCGGTAGCTGAGAGTGTGGCAAACACAGTCCGTTTTCAGGTGGAGAAGGCCTTGGGGCTGAAAGTAAACACCATCAATGTACATGTGGCGGGATTACGCGTGAGCAATACTGATTAAAGGAGAATGGCCATGGCTGTAGACACCTCACGCGTTGAAAAATTGCGCAAGAAGCAGATCAATGGTCAATCCATGAAGCGGCTGGTGGAGGCAGGCATGACCTGGCTTCGCACCAACCAACAGACAGTCAACGCGTTGAACGTCTTCCCTGTGCCGGATGGGGATACTGGCACGAACATGGTGTTGACGATGCAGTCCGCATGGAATGAAGTCAAAGACCTTGGTTATCGCAGCATCAGTGATATGGCGAATGCGGTATCAAAAGGTGCATTGATGGGCGCGCGCGGTAATTCAGGTGTGATCCTTTCGCAGTTGTGGCGTGGTTTTGCGCGCGGTGTTCAGGGCAAGGATGTGATGGATGGACCCACCTTTGCAAAGGCGTTTGCAGAGGCGCGTGATACGGCTTATCGAGGAGTCGTCCGCCCGGTGGAGGGGACGATACTAACCGTCGCCCGCGAAGTGGCTGAGGCAACGGAAGCAGGCCTAAAGTCCACGCAGGACGCGATCGATATCCTTGAAATCGCAGTAAAGGCTGCGGATGAGTCAGTCCAGAAGACGCCTGATCTATTGCCTGTCCTTAAGCAGGCGGGTGTGGTGGATTCGGGAGGCAAGGGATTTTTCTTTATCCTTGAAGGAATGCTTCGGCATGTGTACGGCGAATCACTTGAGACGCCTCTGATGAGCGTGCAGCCTATTTCAAGTATGCAGTTGAATAGCGCAATGGAAGATGTGGAAGAGGGACAGGATTATGAAGTGGTTGTGGACTTCATGCCTGCGAATAATTTTGAATTGCAAAAATTTTATGGGCGGCTGGAAGAGATGGGAACATCCATTCAAGTGGGCGAGGGCGAAGGCATGTACCGCATGCATATCCACGTTCCGCTTGAGAAGCGTTACGAACCGATCGATTACATTATGGGCATTGGTACGATTACCAAAGTGGCGATGGAAAATCTGCTTGCCCAAATGGATGATATCGAGAAGAGCAAAGCCGCTCGAATCTCTTTTGCTCCCGTGGAGCCGGGGCAGATCGCGGTGGTGGTGGTTTCACCCGGCGCGGGGCTGAGCCGCATCTTCGCAAGCCTGGGCGTTGCCGCGGTGGTGGAAGGCGGGCAGACGATGAACCCATCCACGCAGGACATTTTGAATTCATTCGAGAATTTTCCAACAGATAAAGTTATTATTCTTCCCAATAATAAGAATATTATCCTGGCGGCAAATCAGGCCAAGGAAGTGACTGTCAAACAGGTGGCTGTGGTGCCAAGCCGTACTGTCCCGCAGGGACTCGCCGCAATGCTCTCGCTTCAACCCGACGGGGATCTTGATTCCGTTGCCGAGAAGATGATCAAAGCCCTGAGCGCGGTCAAGACCGGTGAGATCACAGTCGCGACCCGTACCGTTGAGATCGATGGGGTTAATGTAAAAGAGGGACAGGTCATCGCGTTGCTGGATGGCAAGCTCGTGGCTTCAGCCAGTTCTGTTGAAAAAGGTTGTTTGCAATTGCTGGAAAAAGCCAAAGCCGATGAACATGAACTCATCACTTTGTTTTATGGTCAGGAAATGCCCCATGCGGAAGCCAACCGTATTGCAGATGTGATCCGGGATAAATATTCTGATCAGGAAATTGAGGTGCAGGAGGGCGGCCAGCCTCATTATCAGTTTATTATTTCGGTTGAATAGTATATTCGCGCTGAGCGGAGATGCGGTTGGTGCATCGTAGACGAAGCGCATCTCAAGTTATCCACGATAAGTATGCAATATGCGCTTCGTCTTCGTTCGCCTGGTTTCGATACGCCCTTCGCAATGAACGCTCAGGGCTACTCAACCAGCGCTCACTCCGCTCAGCGCGAAATAATTCTAATCCCCATTCTCAACGATCTTTGCTGGTCCTCCCACGTGGGCAAGGAGCAAATCTTCAACTCCCCTGATTTCACGTAAACGTTTATTTATAGAAAGCACTTCAGTCTGATGACAAATGACGTGCACATTCGCTCCCGCGTCCACCGTGTAACAGACCTGAATCCCTTCACTACGCCATTGGCGCACACAGTTCATCACTTCAAGGGATGCCAGTTTCCAGTAATGCAACGCGGGTGTTGAGGTCATCATCACCGCGTGCATCATATCTGAGTCAAGTTCTAGGATGGATGCAAAGGTGTTGAAGTCTCTGTTGAGGATTGCGTCGCGGCATATTTCCAGACGGCGCGGCGCATCTGCCACCCGCGCGGCTTGCAATGGGCTTGTCCCTGCAATGGAATGTCCTTCCGTAGAACCCGTCTTTTTATGAGAGGTGCTGACGATCGCAATGCAATCCACCAGGTTCCAGTGATTGGGTTCAGCAATCGAAAATGCGAACGAGTCTTCGTCACTTGTCCCAACTTGCCATTCGACATATCCGCCAGGGATCGATCGTGAAGCAGAACCCGACCCACGCCGCGCGAGACGCGAGAGCTCCTGGTCACTCAAATTCAATCCCGCAGCTTTGCTTCCGGCCAATGCCAGCGCTGCAAATGCGGAGGCAGAGGATGCAATCCCTGCGCCTGATGGAAAATTATTTTCGCTCATCACCTCTGCACGCTCATGAATATTCGCCATGCCACGCACAATATCGAGAATATATGAAACACGATCCCGACCCGCACCTGCGATCTCATGTCCGTTGATGATGAGCTCATCAAAAGGCAACGACGGCTGAAAGCTGACCGTCGTACGCGTGTAGAGTCCATCCAGGTTCATCGAAATGGAGCCATTCATGGGGAGGCGCAAAGTGTTGTCGCGATTGCCCCAATACTTGATGAAGGCAATATTAGGATGACTTTGGGCAGTTGCCGTGGACATAAATTCAGTTTACCACGAAGCGTCCCTGATCTCCTTGTACTCAGACAAAGGAAACAGGATTCAACAGTGTGAGTTGAATCGGCATATAATATTCGAAATGCATAACGATAACCTGCCCATGCAATTGACCTCACTCCTCGGACGCGAACAGGAGACGGCGATTCTGCACAAACTCTTGTGCCAGCCAGAGGTTCGCCTGGTCACCATCACCGGCCCCGGCGGCGTGGGCAAGACGAGCCTGGCGTTGCAAGTCGCCTTTGATGTACAAGACGCCTTTGTTGACGGCGTCTTCTTTATTTCTCTTGCCGCGATTACCGACTCAACCCTGATTATTCCTACGATCGCGCAGACCCTCGGTGTTATCGAATCCCCGAATCGCTTGTTGCTGGATAGCCTCAAGGAATTTCTGCGAGAACGGCAGGCATTGTTGCTGCTCGACAATTTTGAACAGATTATCTCCGCCGCGCCGTTGCTGACAGAGTTGTTGTCGGCGTGCGCCGACTTGCGGATGTTGGTCACCAGCCGTGAGGCATTACGCTTACGCGGTGAGCATGAGTTTCCCCTCTCCCCGCTCGCATTGCCCGATCAGTCATCAGTCGAAGCGCTGTTGCAATATCCGGGCATCGCGTTGTTCATTCAGCGCGCCCAAGCCATTCAGCCTGAATTCCAATTGGCTCATGGGAACGCGCCCGCAGTAGCTGAAATATGCGCGCGGCTTGATGGTCTGCCGCTGGCAATTGAACTGGCCGCCGCGCGGATCAAGTTGCTTTCTCCACAAGCGATGCTTGTGCGACTGAAAGATTCATCCCTTGGATTGCTCACCAGCGGAGCGCGCGACCTGCCCGTCCGCCAGCAAACTTTGCACAGCACGATCCAATGGAGTTATGACTTGTTGAACGCCGATGAGCAGCGCGCCTTCCGCTGGTTGTCGGTGTTCGTGGGTGGGTGCGCTTTGGAAGCGGCGTCAATAGCGACCAGTGATCAGTCAACAGTGATCGGTGATAAAGAGCAAGCCACTGATCACTGGTCACTGATCACTTTGGATCTCGTTACATCGCTCGTAAACAAGAGTCTCCTGCGTCAGAGCGAAACCGACAGCGAGCCGCGTTTGACTATGCTGGAAACCATCCGCGAGTTTGGGTGGGAGCAGTTGACTCGCACACATGAATTGGAAGACGCGCGCCGCACTCATGCCAACTACTATTTATCATTCGTTGAAGAAGCCGAGACATACCTGACGGGCGCTGACCAAAAGACTTGGCTGAAACGGCTGAACCGTGAGCAGGATAATCTGCGCGCCGCGCTTCAATGGGCGCTCGAACATCACGAGGGCGAAATGGCTCAACGTATGGCTGGCGCGCTGCAGCCGTTCTGGCTCACACGCGGACACTGGAGCGAGGGACGCCGTTGGTTGGAAGAATCGTTGGCGATGGATTCAGGTGCCACGCTGGCTCCGGCTGTCCGTGCCAAGACGCTGTACGCGGCGGGCATGCTGACTCGCTTTGAGTTTGCCCGAGCGCGGATGTTGTTAGAAGCAAGTCTGACGTTGTATCGTGCCCTCGCCGGCAAAACCGGGGTGCTCATGGCGCTCGTGGAACTGAGTCGCATCACCGCCTATCAAGATGATCAAACGGCAAAGAAAGCCTTTCTGGCTGAAGCCGCCTCCCTGCTTGAAACCCTGCCCGATACTGTCGTGAAAGCGAGTGCCTACTCGGATCTGGCTCTGATCATGGAGGATCTTGGCGCCAGCCAATACCCTCCCGAGACCGCCCGATATCTGGCTGAAAGCGAACGCATCCAGCGCGCGCTAAACAACCCAACCGGGTTGGCGTTGGCTCTCACCCGTCAAGCCAGTGGCGCCTTATTCGAAGGCGAGTTCACTCTGATGGCGTCCCGGTTGGATGAAGCCGAGCGCCTGGCGCTGGAACTCGGCGACGAGCGCATCTTGGGCCGCCTGGCAGGCATCCGCGTGCTTCATGCTGTGCAGGAAGGCGATTTCGCCGCCATGCGCCTTCGCCTTTTAGATTCCCTCCAGCAGTCCGTCAATCGAGGCAACCATCAGGTGCCCTTCTGGCTGCCAATCCTGGCTGCCGTTCTGCATGGGCAAGGTCTGGATGTGTGGTCGGCGCGGGTCTTTGGCTTGGCGGATACCTTGCCCGAGACCATCCAATTGCGCGCGTACGCAGCAGCCTTCAAACAGCGCTTCCACATCAGCGACGCTCGCGCCCAGGTGCGCGCCCAGTTGGGTGACGAGGCGTTTGAACGAGAGATCGCGGCTGGACATCGGCTGAGGATGGAAGACCTGCGGACGATTCCTCACCCGCTGGAAACTGCTCCCCCTTCGACAAGCTCAGGGCAGCCCGCATCATCCTCCGCCTCCAGCGAATCTCTGACAGCGCGCGAAATCGAAGTCCTCCGCCTGCTCGCCCAGGACCTGAGCAACCCGCAAATTGCCGAGCAGCTCGTCGTCAGCCGCCGCACGGTGGATGCGCACCTGCGTTCGATCTACGACAAACTCGGCGTCAAATCCCGCGACGCCGCCATCCGCATGGCGAGGGAGCGAGGGTTGATTTAACGGCGAACAAGCGTCGGCTAACACGAAGCATGAAGCGGGGTTTCGTCATCTAAAAATTTGTTTCAAGACTAATCCGTTGGTCGAGTAGGCGGCGGGAGTCAATTTGTCTCTGCAAGTTGCCAAGCCTCCGCCGCTGTATCGAGACCAACAGGCTGCAGGAAAAATTTTGTAACAAGAATTGCTTTGCTTACGGGTGGTCTCGATACGTCCCGCGAAGCCTGCACTGAGCTTGTCGAAGTGATCA
>JAKEFL010000147.1 GCA_022616105.1 Anaerolineae bacterium
CCGGTCGTGAGAGTTGCAACCGCAGTTTACGTAAGGAGTGCCTGGGTTGGGCAAAATACAAACCTGCCCAAATCCCACAGCTCACCTTGCCAGTCGCAGATTGGTTGCACTAGTGTCCTTACCAACGACCCCATATTTCCCTGGGTATGCGCCCTCCCCTTCCCAGCCCGGTGTGACTTTTTAATGTGTACTTTGGTGTGCACGCAAAGGTTGTCAGAACCTAAGCTCAAGCCGCCGTCCTCGGCGGCGTTTTTCGTAGGTAAATCCTGCGCCGAGGACGGCGCAGGGAGCAATTGCCTGACATGTTTTGCGTGCACGTACTGTGCGATTGCTGGACAAATCAAGGACCCTCATGTAAAATACCGCTCTTACGGCGGCACACGTACATCGCCGTCATAAAAGAATGTAAGAAATTTTCTGGAGGAAGACCTTGGCTAATATTAAGTCTCAGATCAAACGAAACAGGCAGAACGAGAAACGCCGCGTCCGAAATCGTAATTTCCGCGGCTATGCCCGCACAGCTGTGAATCAGGCACGCGCGGCTTTTACCGAAAATGCTCCTGATACAAAAGAAGCTGTCCTCAAGGCGATCAGCGCGCTCGACCAGGCTGCTGAAAGAGGCGTAATCCATAAGAATAACGCTGCCCGTCGTAAGGGCCGCCTGATGAAGCGCCTCGCCGCGTTCAATTCTGCACCTGCTGCAACGAAAGAAGACGCTCCGAAGAAGAAGAAGACAGAGTAATTAATACATCGCGCAAATCATTAACGCGGGAACGCCGATGGTGTTCCCGTTTTTATTTAACTTAATCACGATGATGTTTCTCATTCACGTAAACAACGTGGTGCGGAATATCATCCCGCACAAAATGGCGGATTACCAATCCGCCCTACGAAACCCAAATGATATAATCCCAACACCATGTTTGAAAAAGAACAACAATGGCGAAGCCGTATCGAAGAGAAGATCAAGGCGTATTTCGCGGCAAATGATATTCCGCTTGCACCGCTCAAGTGGACAGCCATTCCATTTTCGGGTGAATGGGGCATGGCAACATCCTTCTTTCAAACCGCAGCAGATGAAGCCCGCGCGGGAAAAGGAAAAAAGATCCCAGTGCCGCAAAGAGCCCAGGAAATCGCCGAACAGGTCAAGGCCGCCGTCCTGACTGGCGAAGCCGTGTCGAAGGAGGAGATCGGAAGCCTGGAGGGAATCAGCCGAGTCGAAGCGGTCAAAGGTTATCTCAATCTTTATTTCAGGACATCTGAATTTGCTCGTCGAGTTGTGGATGAAGTGCTCGCCTCCCGCGCGGACTTTGGGCGGGGCGCGCCAAAAAATGAACGTGTCATGGTCGAGTATGCCCAGCCAAACATGCTTCATTCCTTTCATATTGGCCACGCACGGACAACGCTTTTAGGAGAATCACTGGCGCGGATTGTGGAATTTGCAGGTTTTGACACGATCCGTGCCACGTACCCCGGCGATATGGGTTTAGGCGTTATCACGGTTATGTGGGCTTATGATAAATTCCATAAAGGACAGGAACCTGATGGAATTCACGAACGCGGACAGTGGCTGCTGAAGATTTATATTGAAGCGACTGCCTTGCTGGAAAAAAAAGAAAACGAGACGCCGGAAGAAACTGCCCGGCGCGAAACCTATGATGCCGAGCGGCGCGAAATGCTCCGAAAATGGGAAGCAGGCGATCCGTATGTGTATGAGCTATGGCGCGTGATGCGCGAATGGGCTCTTGATGAATTTCGGGACGTCCTGGGCATACTCGATGTAAAAATGGATGTCTGGTTCTTCGAGAGTGAAGCCAACAAGTTGGGCAAGGAAATCGTGGATGAGTTGATCGCCAAAGGCATTGCGGAAGATGAACGCGCAAATGGCGGACCCGTCATCGTTAAGATTGACGAGAAATTGGGATTGACCAGGGAAAAATATCGCACGATGGTGATCCTGCGCAGCGACGGCAGCGCGCTGTATAGCACAAACGATCTGGCGCTGGCAAAACAGAAATTTGAAAAGTATCATGTTGACCGCTCGATTTATGTAGTTGACTTTCGGCAGAGTCTCCACTTTCAGCAGGTATTCAAGATATTGGAATTGTGGGGCTTCCCGCAGGCGGCAAAGTGTTATCACTTATCGTATGGCTACGTAACTTTGCCCGAGGGGGCCATGTCTGCGCGGCGTGGACGAGTCGTCTTATTCAAAGATGTTGCGGACGAAGCTGTGAAGCGTGTGCTGGCTGTCGAATCAGAGAAAAGCGGAAACATTCCCGAAGCGGAACGCGAGAAAATCGCGACACAAATTGGTTTAGGCGCGCTGGCATATTCGATCTTATCTGTAGACAATAACAAAGACATCGTCTTTGATGTCAACGAAGCCTTATCATTTGATGGCCGAACGGGACCTTATATTCAGAATGCGCATGTGAGGGCAAATAGCATTTTGAAAAAGGCTGGCGCTTTATCAACTGATAGTCATTTTGATTATGAGTTGGATAAACATGAAATTGAGCTCATTGAGCAGATCTCGCGCTTCCCCAACGCGGTGCAACAAGCCGCCAGTGAATATCGTCCGCTGGTGATGGCGCAATATGTATATGACCTGGCGAACGCGTTCCATTCGTTCTATCACGCGGTACCCGTGTTGCAAAGCGAAGATGAAAATGTGCGGAACGCGCGCTTGCGTCTGGTCGCTGCGGCAAAGCAGACCATCGCGAACGCGCTGCGATTGCTTGATATTCAAGCACCAGAGGTGATGTAACAAACAGGCTAAACGCAGTACTAACGTTTAGCCTGTTTTTTATTTTGATTTCAAAAGCCACCGATGGTCGAGTAGTCCCGCATGATCCTCGCGGGACGTATCGAGACCATGAGGTTATATGCAAACACGTGGTCTCGATACAGGCTTCGACTTGCACTCAGCCTTACTCGACCACCGAATATATTAACGAAGGAGATTGCCTTATGCCAACCAAAACCATCATCATGGGCGCGGCGGGACGTGACTTCCACAACATCAACATGTTCTTTCGTGGCAATCAGGATTACGAAGTGGCGGCTTTTACTGCGACTCAGATTCCTGACATCGAAGGACGACTCTACCCGACCGAACTGGCTGGTGACTTGTACCCAGGCGGAATCCCCATCCACGCGGAGGAGGAGCTTGTTGACCTCATCAAGAAACATAGTGTGGATCAGGTTGTCTTTGCCTATAGTGATGTACCTCATGAATATGTGATGCACAAAGCCGCGCTGGTCACTGCCGCGGGCGCGGACTTCCGCTTGATGGGCACGCGCTACACTCAGGTCAAGTCGAGCAAGCCTGTCGTTTCGGTCTGCGCGGTTCGGACGGGATCAGGCAAAAGTCAGACAACGAGGCGGGTTTCTCTCATCCTGAGAGATATGGGATACAAAGTCGCGGCGGTCCGTCACCCAATGCCTTATGGAAATTTGATCCGTCAGGAAGTGCAGCGCTTTGCCGAGTATGAGGATTTGGATGAAGCCGAATGTACGATTGAGGAGCGTGAGGAATATGAGCCGCATCTCGCGAATGGTGTGATCGTTTATGCAGGCATAGATTATGAAAAGATTTTACGCAAGGCTGAGCAGGAAGTGGATATTGTGTTATGGGATGGCGGCAACAACGACTTCCCGTTTTTTGTTTCTGATTTTCAAATTGTGGTGGCTGACCCGCATCGCCCCGGACATGAGTCGAGCTATCATCCCGGTGAGACGAACGCGCGGCTGGCGGATGTGTTTGTAATCAACAAAGTGGACACGGCCGAACCCGAAAAAGTGATTCGGGTGCGCGAAGCACTTCGTAAACTGAATCCAAATGCTGTTCAAATTGAAGCCGCCTCCCCATTGTTTGTGGAAGACCCCGAAGCGATCCGCGGCAAACGCGTGCTTGTTGTGGAAGATGGACCTACATTGACACATGGTGACATGGCTTACGGTGCGGGTTATGTAGCAGCGCGTCGCTTTGGTGCCGAGGCAATTATTGATCCGCGTCCGTTTGCGGTGAACTCCATTGCTGCAACGTATGAGAAATACCCGAAAACTGGACCCATCCTCCCCGCCATGGGATACGGCGATGCACAGATGAAAGACCTGGAAGAGACCATCAACAAATCGGATGTGGATATGGTCATCGTCGGCACGCCAATCGATTTGAAGAGGATCATCAACATCAATAAACCTTCGCAGCGCGTGCGTTATGAATTGCAGGAGATCGGTCAGCCGACGTTGCAGGAGTTGTTGATGGGGAAGTTTGGGAAGAAATAGTTTGGTAGTTGGATAGTTTAGGTAGCTTTATAGTTGGGAGTTGGATGATTGAATTTATCCTACTCCCTGTTATTTTATAGTTCTAGGTTATTGGAGTGACGCGCATGGGTAAAGTTACCGGTGCTATTAAATGGATCATTAGTAATCTCTTTTTCATCACCATCGCAATCTTCATTGGCATTTACTTGCGATGGTTTCGACTTACCCCACTGATGTTTTACAATGATCCTGATGGAGCTTACATAGTAGGTTTAATCCTGTTAGGTTTATATAGTTTATTTGCGTTTTTGATTAAGCTTTCTAAGAACCGTCGGTTTTTAAAAAGATTTCTCTTTTTCCCCACAGCTATATTCCTCCTAGGAAATATTACGCATGCAAATGCTTTTTTCCCTTCCTTGGAGTTCGCCTCAAAATGCAATGGAAAAACATATTACATCACTTGGATGCACCCATTCGGTGATTATCAGTGGATATTCAATAATGTAACGATCTGGAAAGGCGTCAAATACGAATCGTTTTTCTTTGGTTATTCAAGCAGCTCCTATGAGATTGTTTGCGATGAAGATAAAAAGGAGGCAAACATAATTAATATCTCCAATGATGTACTGGCTTATACGGATGGGGAAAATTCGCGCATTTATGACGAGTATAACGGTGCGATATTGGGAAACCACCAGTACTTTTTATCTAGAGAATGCAATGATTGGGTTCCGTCAACATGCGGAAGTTTAACCTATACATTATTTGAATGCAATTTGAGCTACAAGTCTTGCGATCCTGTCCCTATTAAATATACACTGTATGACAGTAGAAATTTTCTTAATCTTGTGTCAGACTCATCAACCAACGAAGTTAATTTGTACGAAGAGTATTTTGAGACTGATGACGAGATATTAATCTTCACCTATGGCCAACATCCGCGCTGTTATGTGGCGGGCTGCGAAATTCTTGAGCTGTAATAATTATTAGGTGACAGTCATCTTGCTCCCTACGCTGCACTTCGGGAGTGCTTCGCAAAGATGACTGTCACCTTTAGACAGAACAGGGAGCGGGGTGATAGAATTTACTAAGCACCCAGCAAATGAAAAACAAAACCTTTTTTTCCCGCCTGAGTACATGGCTGAATAATCTTCCCATTCAAGAGCCTGTGAATCGTCGCATGGCTGCTCTCCTTCAGGTCACGCTGATTGGGTTCATCTCCATCATTATTATCGCTTTGATTCTAAATCTCGTAATCTCTCCCTCCAGCGCTTCACCGCAAATTGCCCTCATCCGCGGTGTTATTTTCAGCGTTATCATCGGAATTCTGCTCGTCCTGCTTCGGCGCGGATACTTTCGTACTTCGGTGTTGATCGTCATTGCCATCTTCTTTCTCATCGAGACCTTTGCTGTGCTGTCGGTTAGTCTCCGTGAGGTTGCCGAAACATTATCCTTTTTTACGCTGGGGATCATACTGGCAGGTTTGCTGTTGGGCCGGCGCGCGCTCATGTTGACTTATTTTTTAGCTGCAGGCGTAGTCAGCTTCGGGGCTTATCGGGAGCAAAGTGCAGGCTTGGGTGGCGATGGTATTACGATTGCTCTGAACTTTATTTTGCTCCACGGTCTAATGAGCGTGTTTCTCGGCCAGTTTGGCGTCACACTTCGCACTGCATTGAACGCTGCGCTTGAGCGAGAGCACGAACTGCAAAACGAGATCAATATTCGCAGGCAAGCTGAAACAGCATTGGAACAATTCACCGCGCGGCTGGAAATATTGCACGAAATTGACCGATCTCTGCTCTCCGCCCGCTCTCCCTACGAGATTGCCATGGGAGCACTTGTCCGCATCCGCAAATTAATTCCCTGTCCGCGCGCTAGTGTATCTTTGTTTGATCTCAGTAAAAATGAAGCCAGATTTCTTGCCGCCGATTTCGATAATCCAATTCCTATTCCAGATACTCCCATTCCATTGGAAGAATTCGGACTAAACGTTATAAACGAGCTTAAGTAGAATAAGCCCTGGTCTGTAAGCGATATACTGATTGATCCACAAGCCACGGAGTTGGATCAGAGATTGGCTGAGCAGAGCGGCATCCATGCCTGGCTCTGCCTTCCGCTTATGTATCAGGGACAATTGATCGGCGCGCTCAATCTTGGCCGTGGGGTCGGAAACTCATTTACTACCCAGGACGCCGCAATTGCCCACGATGTGGCTAATCAACTAGCAATTGCCATTCAACACATCAAATTATATA
>JAKEFL010000148.1 GCA_022616105.1 Anaerolineae bacterium
GGCGATTGCCAATAACGGATGGTCAATCCGCTGGGCAGGTTGCAAGCGGGTATGTTCCAGATCGAAGCCACCCGATTTGTCCTCGCGGACACTTTGTTCAATTTTTCCATTTTTTACATCCACCAACTCTCTCAACGTTTCGTTCAATCGGTTGTACAATTCCTGACTACTGCTCATCCGCAGCCTCCTTTGGTTCTCAAGCAACCCAATTATGCCGCACCTGGTGAACAGTAGCCTTTTTTCATTCTGTAAGGTAATCAGTCTGCTTATATAAAAACTGTGAGAGGCGGTGCTTATGAATGGAGACAACCAGGAAAAACCATATATGGGGTTACTTGGGCTTGACAAGCTTCCTCCTGTTATCAAGGCTCTAAATTTTGTCGTCACCGTTATCATCGGAGCAGTAGTAGTTTGGATTTCCACTATTCGACCCACAACTTCTCCCACAATCCGTTATGAGTACTGGCATCTCTCTTTGCCCCTTGTTTTTACTTATGGATTGCCTGTAGGCCTAGCATGCTGAAAACAAAATATTATTCGAAATAACTCCTTAAAAGTAACTATGAAAACCAGATCAGCAAACAAATCAAGAAAGGTCGTCCCACCAGAATCCATTTTGGATGACCATACAATGGAAATCCGCGCGATCGCGGAGGGACTGAGAAGACTCAGCCGCGAGTCCATGCCCGAAGCTGCTGAAAGCGGACATCCCACCTGGCACAGCATCGGCTATCGGCATCCGAAGGCAGGTTATGTGTGCGGGATCTTTCCGCATAAGGATTCTGTTGACCTGGTCTTTGAGTTTGGGATTCTGCTCCCTGACCCTCATCAAGTTTTGCAGGGTGAGGGCAAACAAACTCGCTACATTCCCATTACTACTATTGATGAAATCAATGAGGTGGCAATAAAACAATTGATCGGTGAGGCGCTTTCATTGCCTGTAAGCCGGGCGATCAAACTCGATCTCATCCGCGCAAAGGCAAAGATCATCAGGTAAGGCTATGAAAGCCATGCTCCTGCGCGAGATCACACCTCTTGCCCAAAACCAGACTCCACTTTCGTTTGCAGATATACCTGAGCCGAAAATTGGTGAAGGCGAAGTCCTGCTGCGCGTGACAAGATGTGGAGTATGTCACACGGAGTTGGATGAAATCGAAGGGCGGACTCCCCCTCCGCATTTGCCTGTTGTGTTGGGACATCAGGTTGTTGGCACTCTGGAGTCCCACAGCTTGCTGTCGGGTATGCAGGAGCACACCCTGAAGGGGCGTCCTGCACTCCAGAAGGGTCAACGCGTTGGCATGGCGTGGATTGCATCCGCGTGTGGCAAGTGTAACTACTGCAAATCGAGTCGGGAAAATTTATGCGCGGAATTCAAAGCCACGGGGCGCGACATCAATGGGGGCTATGCAGAGTACATGAAAGTCCGCGCGGATTTTGTGCATCCGATCCCTGATTCGATATCTGATTCTGAAGCCGCGCCGTTGTTGTGTGCGGGGGCAGTTGGCTATCGCGCCTTGAAGCTGTGTAATTTGCAGGATGGTCAAAGTTTGGGACTCATGGGATTTGGTGGATCAAATCATATCGTGTTGAAAACCGCAAAACATAAATTCCCCAATTCTCCAATTCTCGTCTTTAGTAGAAATCCTAGTGAACGGGAATTTGCATTTTCGCTGGGAGCAGTTTGGGCGGGCGCGATTGATCAGAGTCCGCCTGAGGGGTTGGATGCGATTATTGACACGACACCAGTTTGGGGTCCGGTAAGTGAGGCGTTGAAGTTCTTGAGTCCAGGTGGAAGACTGGTTATCAACGCGATCCGAAAAGAAGAATCCGATAAGGAAGTTCTGTTGAAATTGGATTATCCGTCGCAATTATGGATGGAGAAGGAGATCAAGTCTGTCGCCAATGTGACACGTGCAGACGTACGCGAGTTTCTGCAACTGGCGGCAGAGACGAATATCAAACCTGAATTTCAGGAATATGAATTGAAGGATGCAAATCAGGCGTTGCTTGAAATGAAGCAGGGTAAAATTCGAGGAGCGAAAGTTTTACGTATCAACTGATTGGAGGCAGAAATGGCAAAAACAGCTGAACTTAAGACCAAAGTGAATGATGCAAGTGTGACAGGTTTTCTGAATAGCGTCGCAGACGAGCAAAAACGAAAAGACTCTTTTGAGATCTTAAAAATCATGAAAGAATCCACGCAAGAGGAACCGAAGATGTGGGGATCGAGCATCGTTGGGTTTGGTTCGTATCATTACAAGGGCGCGAGCGGGCGCGAAGGTGACTGGATGCAGATTGGCTTTTCGCCGCGCAAACAGAACATCACACTGTACATCATGCCTGGTTTTGAACGATATCAGGGGTTGATGAAAAAACTTGGCAAACATTCCACGGGAAAATCCTGTCTATATATTAAGAGACTGGATGATGTGGACGTGGACGTACTGAAGGAATTAATAAGTGAATCCATCAAGTTCATGAAGAAACAAGGATGAGCCTTCAAACAGACCCGGAAGGCAGTGAGAGAAAATATCTCCACAAGTTTGCGGACTTCGCGGGCAGGCGCGTTTTAGAGATCGGCTGTGGTGAGGGAAGATTGACATGGCAATATGCAAAAGTAACTGATTTGACAATCGCCATTGATCTCGATGCAAATGCACTGCGCGTTGCAAGCATTGATCGCCCATCTGACCTGAATAACAAGGTTCTATTTTCACAGGCGGAATCGGAATATTTGCCATTTAGAAAAGAGACATTCGATATGGCTGTGATGGCATGGTCATTCTGATGAATTGAACATGAGGGCATGGTCCATGCCCTGCGTGAAATTCGAAGAGTGCTTGTACCAGATGGAATCCTGATTGATCTACGACCTATTTTGGATCAATGGCCCATCGAAGTGGCATCCGCGCGCGGGATTCAAGAAACGGGCCGCGTTCAGGATTTTCCGATTGGGGTTGTGGATGATGAAGCTGCGAACCACTCCATTGCGCTTGCGGCTGAAAATGGCTGGTTCGTCCGCGAGCAGGAGGAATTCTTTCCGTTTTACTATTCATGGGATGCGCCAAGTGAGATGGAAGAATGGAAAGAAACGGAATGGCATGATTTTATTGGGTTGAATGAAGAAACTAAGAGAGCTACACGTTCTGCATGGGCGCTTGGAGATGCAGATGCTCAAGTCCGCGTAAGGCTGAAAATGTTGATTACACGCTGGAGGAAAGTGTGACAGGGACAATCATGTTGGAAGTAAAATATGGGGACCAGAAAAGGATCAGACGATCATGTGCGACACCTTAATCGCGACCAGACAAGCCACAGCCGACGGTATTGCCATCTTTGCCAAGAATTCTGATCGGCAACCAAACGAGGGGCAATATCTAACACTTCTCCCTGCCGCAGATTATCCCAAGGGCAGCAAAGTAAAGTGCACCTATATCGAAATCCCACAGGCAAAACATACATATAAAGTTTTGCTCTCCAAGCCGTTTTGGATCTGGGGAGCAGAGATGGGTGTGAATGAGCATCACGTCGTGATCGGCAATGAAGCCATCTTTTCCAAGGTCCCTGCGGAAAAAGAAGGCAAGTTAATCGGCATGGATCTGCTCCGTTTGGGCCTCGAACGCGGCTCCACTGCAAAAGAAGCCATGGAAACGATCATTGCCTTGCTGGAGGAATTTGGTCAGGGTGGCAACTGTGGTTTTGCACATGAAATGTATTATCACAACTCGTTTATCATCGCCGACCCGAATGACACATGGGTGCTTGAAACTGTGTCCAAGCAATGGGCTGCCCGCCAGATCAAACAGGTGTATTCCATCTCCAACTGCCTGACAATCGGTAACCAATGGGACATGGCATCCAAAGACCTTGTCGCACAAGCTATTGAAAAAGGCTGGGCTTCATCGCCACAAAATTTCGATTATGCAAAAAATTATTCAGACTTCACATATACCACCTTCGGGCGTGGACGCATCCGCCGCGCTACTACATTTGGCGAAATGGAAGAAGCGCAAGGCAAAATCGCCATCACAAATATGATGAACTATCTGCGCACACATGCGCCAAATCAGGGCGACTCCTTCCGACCTCAAAACGGACTTGCTACGATCGATGTTTGCATGCACGCAGGGTTTGGTCCTATTCGCAGCGATCAGAGCACATCCTCGATGGTGGTTCATCTGGATCCGAAAAGACCGACCATCTTTGTCACAGGGACATCCGCGCCTTGCACGAGCATCTTCAAACCTCTATGGATGGATACCGATCTTCCCGACTTTGGGCCTGATCCCGTTGGGACATACGATTCTGAATCCTTGTTTTGGTCCCATGAACGCCTTCACCGCGCCACCTTGCAAGATTATGAATCGCGGCACGCGGCGTATAAATCTGACCGTGACGCGCTTGAAGCAGAGTTCATTGAAGGCGCGTTGAAGGTGCGCAACAAATCTGCGCGTGAACGCGGAAAATATTCAACCGAATGTTTTGCAAAAGCTGCTGCCGCCGAAGCTGAATGGCTCAAGCGCGTGGAAAATATCCCCGTCTCTTCAAAGATTGCATGGCTTTATAACTACGCCTGGAACAAAAATAACCGTGAAGCAAAAATGCCCGATTATCAAAATTGATTGATGATCCAGCCTCCTTCCTCTCGAATCACACGACGCAATTTTCTACAAATCCTTTTGGCAACAGGCGCGGGCGCGCTTGCAGCAGGTGTATTGCGCGCACTCAATTCCCCCGCGCCCATTTCCACTCCCATTAAAAATATCATCATCTTCATTCAAGAGAATCATTCTTTTGATAGTATTTTCGCAGATTTCCCAGGTGCAAACAGCAAATATGCTGGCAAAGATTGCCCAGACTCACTGTCGAAAGATCCGCCCCACAGACATGGCGATGCCTTTGCTCCAGGAGGAGCAACCACCGAAGAGGCAAGATGTTCATACACGGAAGCCGATGCTCCAAACTATTGGAAAATTGCACGCTCATTTACTTTATGTGATAACTACTTTGCCGATGTGCGTGGTCCCTCCCATCCAAATTTTTTGATGCTCATCGCGGCACAGTCCCCGATCATAGAGCCACCATCTCCTGATATATGCCCCGGCTTTTGCCTTGAGATCGAAGTATTACCGCACCGCCTCGATGCCAAAGGATTGACCTGGCAGGATTATGGAGGCATATTTACCAGCACCAGAAGTTTGGTTGGGCGGCCAGAAGTGATGGACTATCGCGATGAGAAATTCTTTGAGGATGCCGCACAGGGAACTCTTCCAAACGTCGCCTGGTTAAATTCAAGCTTCCTGTATGAAGGCTATCCCAAAAGCGGACATCCACCCTCAAGTTTATGTGTGGGAGAAAATTACGCGGTAAGCGTATTGAATGCAGTGATGAACAGTCCGCAGTGGCACACAACCGCGCTCTTTTTAGTCTGGGATGAATGGGGCGGATTTTATGATCATGTAGAGCCACCTGTGGTGGAAAGATGGACGGATGGAAAACCGTCTCGTTATGGGCACCGCGTGCCGTGCATTGCGATCAGTCCTTATGCGCGTTCAGGATATGTATCACATGTATTCTCCTCCCATGTAAGCCTGTTACGCTTTGCTGAAACTGTCTTTGATCTGGAGCCATTGACCGAGCGGGATGCCAATGCTACAGATATGCTCGATTGTTTCGACTTTGGCCAACCCCCTCTGCAACCAATTTCTCTTCAACCTCGTCAATGTTCGCAATAGATAGAACTCATCTCAAAAATGTCACCTTGAGCCCTTCGCTTGTCATTCTGAGCGAAGCGAAGAATCTCTTGCTCGCTCAGGATAAACGCCGCGAAGGGTCTCTACACCACAATTACGAGACTCTTCGGTCGCAACAAACGCTCCCTCAGAGTGACATGATATTTTTGAGATAACTTGTAACAAAGAGCAGAACCTAAACTTAAATTCGCAGGCCAGAGTTGGAATCGAAGAAATACAAACGCTCAGGGTCAATACCGGCTTGGACTCTTTGACCGATTTGCAGTTTCACATCTATGGGACAATGACCGGAATAAGTCCAACGACCAGTGCGGATGTGTACAAGTTGAACGTGATGAACAAAATCGGATTCAAGCGCTTCCACCTCGCCCTGTAATTGGATCCCGTTTGTGGACTGAGTCTCAGTTGATACAGTCACCGCCTCCGCGCGAATCCCTATGGTCACGAGCTGGTCATTCCGCACAAGAGGATGAACGCGCTCGGGAAGCGGAATCAGATATTCGTCCAGAACCAGATTGCTTCCTGAGATGGATCCGCCAGAGAGCACATTCATCAGCGGCACTCCAAAGAATCCAGCCACAAACATATTGACCGGGTTCTCGATCAAATCCTGATACGCGCCGGTCTGTTCGATCCTTCCATCGTGCATGACGATGATTTGATCAGCCAGGGCAATCGCTTCCACCTGATCGTGCGTAACATAAAGCGACGGAGCAGGCGTTTGATCTCAGTACGGGTTTGCACGCGCAGTTTTGCATCCAGATTGGAAAGCGGCTCGTCAAACAGAAGCAGCCGAGGCGCGCGGACAATCGCACGAGCAACGGCAACGCGCTGGCGCTGCCCGCCAGAGAGGGTTCCGGGCCGGCGCGGCAGAAGCTCTTTGAAACCAATCCCCATCAACTCAGAGGTGTAGCGGATGCGTTCGCGCGTCTCCTCATCGCTGATCTTGTGCATTTGGAAAAAAAACGAAAGATTACCTTCGTTCTTAAAGTTTGGGTAAAGTGCATAATTTTGAAAGACCATTCCGATATAGCGGTCCTTGGGCGGGACGTTGCGCACGTCCTCCTTGTCGTACATCACCTCCCCTGAGTAATCATTGATGAGCCCGGCGACTACGCGTAACAATGTGCTCTTCCCACAACCTGAGGGACCAACGATGACAAATGTCCGCCCGTTGGGAATCTTTAGATTCACATGATCAAGTGCTCGGACGCCCGCGGCTGTTTTCACCGGCAGATCCTCCTGCATCCGCTCCTTTTTGATTTCAAATAAGCGGTTCGCGGGATCATCCAATGGAGATGGATAGTTCAAACTGACATCGCGGAGTTGAATCCTGGTCATGATTTACACTTTGAAATAAGGAGGATTGTATCACTCGCGCTGTGTGTAAACCAAAAGTTACTAAAGACCTTAAATCAAATGCTATACTTATAAAAGAGAAAGGAAGGCAGGATGTTAAACGTGCAATATTTGTCAATGCTGGAACTGGAAGCAGGCTTGGATCCTATCCGCCGATCGCCAAAAGAGGATGGTGTATTGAAGATGATCGTGCGGCGGCCCAGTGTCGATGAGCGTGAAGTGATATTTGAAGGGCAGCTCAACACACTCGAGGGTCTCGAAGGAGATACATGGAAAGCGCGCGGCAGCAGTCATACGCCAGATGGATCTGCAAATGTCAATGCTCAAATTACAGTCATGAATGCACGCGCCATTGCCTTGTTAGCACAGGATGAAGAACGCTGGCCGCTGGCAGGAGATCAACTCTATATTGATATGGACCTGAGCGATGACAACATTCCTCCCGGCACACGACTGTCTATCGGCTCAGCGATCATCGAGGTCTCGGCACAACCCCATTCGGGGTGCAAGAAGTTTTCGTCACGGTTTGGCGTGGAGGCGATGAAGTTCGTCAATTCACCAGAAGGCAAGCGATTGCATTTACGCGGAATCAACACGAGAGTCGTTCAGGCTGGAACAATTCGCGTTGGGGATTCAATAAAGAAGATTTGAAGTCACAATTAAGAAAGGCAGGGCGATGATGCAACTACAACCTAATCATCAGGTGATGATGGATCGTTTCATAACAGCCTGCCAGGCGGATGATCGTGTTGCGGCTGCCCTGCACGTCGGTTCCTATGTGAAAGGTCTGGCTGATGCGCATTCTGATCTGGATCTCTATCTGATCACCACAGATGATGATTACAAGGACTTCATCACTGACCGTTCCGCATTTATTCGAGGATTTGGCGAGCCGCTGTTTATGGAGGACTTCGATCTGCCAGATATCCTTTTCCTCATCTTTCCCGACGGCTCGGAAGTTGAGGTTCCCTTTGGACGCGAGAGTCAGTTGAGTCAAATACTCAATGAACCATACAAAGTTCTATTGGATAAGAAGAATATCACGGCGGGCATTACTCCCAGCGAGGGCCAAGTTAACGAGAAAGAGCAAACAGAAAAACTGCGCCGCCTGATCTACTGGTTCTGGCATGAATTATCCCATTTCACTACTGCGCTGGCACGTAAGCAGTTATGGTGGGCACATGGTCAGTTGGGTGCATTACGACTCTACTGTATAAACCTCGTTCGGTTGCAAAATAATTTCCTGGATCAAGATATCGGAGAAGAAGGCTATTTCAAGATAGAGGATGCCATCCTTGTTGAGCAGTTATCTGTTCTCAAAGCTACGTATTGTCCGATGGAAGAAAATGCGATGTTGGAGTCTGCTGAAATCATCGTTCGCTTCTTTCGGGACATCGCGACTGGTCTGGCAACAAGACACGGAATCACTTACCCGGAACGCCTTGATAAAGTGATGGTGGAGAGACTGGAGAAATTGCGGTATGGGCGTTAGGCATGTGCAGATGAGTATTGACGAACAAGCCCAATCGTCGAACGCTGCTGGTTTCCATGCTCAGGCAGACGATGTCTTCGGGCGAATTGCCACTCGTTACGACTTGTTGTGCGACTTGTTCAGTCTCGGCATCCATAGACTGTGGAAGCGACGAGTCGCAGCTCTAATTGCACAGGAGCCCTGGACCTGTTTGTTGGACGCTGCATCAGGAACAGGTGACGTCGTACTACGCGTTGCCAATCAACAAGTGTTGGGACGTGAACAAATCGTTATTACTTCGGATATCAGCCCGCAAATGCTGGCGATTGCCCAAAAGCGCGCGGGCCCCATATCCCCTTCATTAGATTTTCGTGTACTTGATGCACACACCATACCAAGTATCCAGAGCAATACCATTGATCTTTATTCAATCTCACTCGGACTCAAAATCTGTGACCGTTCAAAAGTCCTGCGCGAGGCGATGCGCGTCCTCCGTCCGGGCGGCAGGTTTGTCTCCCTTGAAGCATCTAATATCGTTTGGCCCTGGCTGCACCGCGCATACCTAACCTACATGAGTCTGTGTACGCCTCTTATTGGCTGGGTGGCCACTGGAGGCGACGCCTCCGCGTATCGATATCTGCTTAAGGGCATCCAGGAATTCCCCAGCGCAGAGGCATTGGCAATAGAGTTAGCCTCTATAGGTTTTGAAGATGTGTCGTTCGAACGTCTCTCTCTTGGCATCGCCGCGATTCACATCGCTCGAAAGCCAATACCAACGTATGCTTGAGCTGTTGCATTTATTCGAAATATCAGGGCTTTCTTAAAGATACTGTTGGCAAACTGGCAAGGAGGGTAAGATGGAAGGAGGAGGCAGGCATGTGTTTGAAAATCCAATCACCCTGGCCGAAGCCAGAAGACACGGGGCGGATCGGGAAGATGTTGTTGGACGAGAATGATCCCTATCGGTTGATCGGCGGTATCCACTGCACTGGACAGGCTGGCATACACCTGCACTTTGGCAGCGCGTTGAGAAAGTAAGTTTATTGCCTGGATGGCTTCGATAAATGTATTAGGGTCCTCGCCCAGATGGCTTTGAAACTTTTTGATTCCCTGAAGACTCTCAACCAGGCTCTCTACTTCGGCGTCAAATGCAGCAGGCGAGTCAAACACACTTTCGGCATTCCATGTTTGTTTCTTTTTTACTTTGGATCGTGGCAGGGAAGTAGGCATGATTTGTTTCCTTTTGAGGTTGTCGCACGTTCAGCGTAAGTTATATGATAATCTACCCTTGTTATCCTGGACAAGTTCGTTTGGAGTCTGATTACATTTGATAAATCTCATTTTAAGAGCCAAAAATTCGGGGTACTTGCGTTGACAATACTATTCATAATAGATATACTGGGAACCATTATGATGATTCGAATCCGCGAACGAAATGTGGACAGGTCTCCACGCCTTACCCATCTTATTCGCGGCAGGTTATATCAGTAATTAGAATTTCCAC
>JAKEFL010000149.1 GCA_022616105.1 Anaerolineae bacterium
CGCTTAGCTTTTCATGCGGAACCAGCCATTTCACTGGTTCCGCTTTTTCGGATCCAGTCCGGATCCACTTCGGAACCAGTCCTGACTGGTCCAACCCTCTCCCTATGAAATGAGAACCGATAAGCAGGAGACCTACTCGGTCGAAGCCGTCAATGCCGATTTACGCCATTACCTCAAACGCCTGGCTCGCAAATCCAGATGTTTCTCGCGTCGCTTGCATTCTCTCGCTCGAAACCTTCGCCTCTTTGTCTATTGTTACAACCACAGACAGTTAGCAAAGCGATTGTATCCAAAATACTCCTTTCACTTGATCGATTTCTTATCTCCTCTTGTTTAGGCACTCCCCAGGATGGGCAGCCATCAAAATAGAGCAGCTCGATTTTCATTTTGTTCTTACCTGTCAGGATGTGGAGGATCGCATACAGATTTTATTTTAAAGGACAATCAATCATGTTTCACTAAGAGATCAATGCGCTTCATTCTCGGTGCAAAGAATCGCACAATCAGGTGACTCATTGGCTCGGCCAGTACACGCAGATTTTGAAATCGCATATAAATAGAAAGTTTGGTTTTGTCTTCTGAGATTGGTTCCAGTCGAGCGGTTTCAAGAATCCTTAGGTTTCCAGGGGTAACGTGCATCTCGACCGTAAAATACTCAAACGGTCGCCAGTCAAGGACGGTTTCAACAACCATGCCCACACCGTGGTTGCAATGATTGACTGCACCAGATCCCATCAGGCCGCGGGGACGGGAGTGTGCGCTCCAATGCAACGGAGTTGGATACCATTGATTCCGTTTTGATGGATCGTTCAACCACTCCCAAGCGATAGGCGGGGGAACAGAAAGCTCAAGGGAAAACATTCCATCCGCATCGTCAGGAGAAATCGCAATCCGGCGGGTCTGCACAATTGACTGATATCGCTCCTCCAGATCAAGGCCATATGTTTTGATCTCGTCGGATAAAAACTCCACACCTTGAAGCCTGTCAGCAGATTGACTCAAGTGTGCTAGACCCGTTTCGGTGATCAGAACATAACCGCGCCAACCGGCAGTATTTGCAACGACTTCTTTCCATTTGCGGTTGCGAACAAATGTCGGCGCCAAGCCCAACAGCGTGCGTTTACCCCGGATGTCGGAGAAGAGATATTCGCCATAGTGCACAATGAACTTTAAATCAAGAGACGACACATTCCGGCAAGCCGCGCAGGTGCAAGTCATGCGACGGCTCATAGCATTGAGACGATTCTTAAATCCAGTATAGACAGAATCGATGAGCTCAAACAGACTTTCAAAACGAGTGATCGTGGAATCAGGGGCGTAGGCAAAAACGGAATCCATGTCGAAGTCATGCACAGCAAACAGCGGCTTGATTTGTTCAGCCACGTACTCCAACAATTCTTGCAGGATCTCCCCGGCATGTTCCAATTCAACATCGATCAAATAAGCAGTAAAACCGGAGATATCCGCCAGAAAGAAATATCCAAATTTGGAGTCAGTTGCCTTCATATAAATTTGGGAGAGTAATCGCCATCAGTGCTAAGCAAGTCATATCATCCACATAACTATAACAGTTTATCGCTTTCCATGGGTTTCTTTCGTCCTGAACAATCGTCTAACCAACTTTCTGCAAGTATTGCCGCATCATCAATGCCACGGTCGCTCCTTCCCCCGCAGCCGAGGCCGCCTGCTTGGTGGAACCTGCGCGCACATCTCCTGCAGCAAACAGACCAGGGATGGAGGTCATTAATGTACCATCAGTGATGACAGATCCCGATGGATCAATTTCCGCTTTGTCCTTGACAAGATCGCTGTTAGGGGAAAGACCGACGAAGACGAATACCCCATCATAACGCCATTCCTTCCGTTCGCTGGTGGCACGATCCTGGACAATCACGGCGTCCAATTTGCTGTTTTTGGCGCGCAATTCCTTGAGGGCATGGTTCACCGTCACGGACATATTATCCTGCTCAGCCACTTTTTCCTGCAATATCCTGCTTGCTTTTACCTGCGGCAGAAATTCAACAATATCCACCTGACTGGCAAACCTGGTCAGGAACAGTCCTTCCTCAAATCCGCTATTGCCACCGCCGACCACCAACACCTTTTTCCCCTTATAAAAGGCTCCATCGCAGGTGGCACAAAAATGTACGTTTGAGCCAATCAGATCGTCCTCACCGGGAATCCCGAGGCGGCGATAGCGTGCCCCGGTCGCAAGTAATACTGCAGTTGCGCCGTACTCCGAGCCATCGGAAGTATACACACATAAGTATTGTCTATCCTGATCGATGGAAACAACGTTCTGAGTCTGTAGAATCTCCGCGCCAAAGCGTTGTGCCTGGCGCGTCAAACGTGCTGCGAATTCTTCGCCAGGAATACCTTCATCAAAACCCGGGAAGTTATCCAGTGTCTGAGTAATGCCTGTTTGCCCACCCATGCCGGCCTTCTCGATCACGAGCACATTCACACCGTCGCGCGCCAGGTAAGTCGCGGCAGTCAGCCCACTTGGACCACCGCCAATGATGATAGCATCATAAAAAGCGCGCTTGGCGCGCGTCTGCATGCCTAGCTTCTCGGCCAGCTCGGCGTTGGAGGGTTCAACCAGTATTGTTCCATCGGGGAATACAATAGTAGGAATACGTCGGGACCCATTGTTAGTTTTCTCAACGAAGAGAAGTGATTCAGTATCCTCGTCAATATCTACATAATGATATTGGATACGCTGTTCGCCAAAAAAATGCTTCGATTGTTTGCAGTCCGGGCACCACCCCGTGCCATACAGCGTGATGATTTCAGGTGTCAAGCGAGGGTCGGTCATGAAAAGGAATTCCTTTCGTGTTTTGGAGGATGGCCTACAGCCTGTTCGATGTTCGAAGACAGGCTGTAGGCTGGAAGAGAAGAGAAACAGAAGTTACAGGGCTGCGTATACGACAGCGATCACGGCGCCGAAAATCATATGGCCAATCAGGCCGCCCATGAAAGCCATGAAGCCGCCGTGGTTGGTCATCCACAAACCGGGAGCCTGAACTGTGCCGCTCTTGATTCCCACATGCATTATCGGGATCATTCCCATGACCATACCGACGATCAGCCAGTGGACGGCACCGAAGATCAACCCGCCCAACCAAGTCGGTGCTCCAATTCCTGATGACCACAGGAGGGCATACATCAAGGCAAACACAATACCCATCATCAGATGCATCATCCAGCCCTGCACTGGGTTGGACCGTGGACTGAACATACTGGCGAGCAAACTGACGATGTCCATCTTGGGCATCCCCATTTTGGGCGCCACCCCCAGGACGATCGAGAAAACGAGGCTGGCAACCACGCCAGCAATAACTGCGCTAAGAATATTCATTTGGATCTCCTATTGAATTTGGTTTCATACCCCCCTGATAGTAAACCCCTGATTTCTCTTACCCAATTTCATAATCAACGATTCATTATTACTTTATCAACGATTCATTATTACTTTCTTTTTTGAAATGATTTCCCTCATTCTGTCCTTCAACCCCTGTACACCGTACCTACGCATTTGGGACCAAACACATTGACCGTTAAATGCAAAAGGCCGCTTTCAAACATTAGATTGAAAAGCGGCTTTTTGCATTTAGTAAGGACTGGTTAATCTTGTCCTTTAGGCTGTGCCCTGTACAATGCTTTGCAGCACCTTATATTCCTCCCGACAGTCCTCACACATATCCAAATGCTGTTGTACCAGTGGCATCAATTGCGAGACATCCTCTCCCTGTGCTGCCAGTTCAGTAAACTGATCGAGAAGGGCAAAAACCTCATCACAGGTCAGTTCGACATCCTGTGTGTTGGATAGCATGGTGACCATCTTTTGCATCATCGCGGATTTGTCCGCCTGCATTCCGCTTTGTTGGAATGCAGGTTTTTGTTTGCTTGAGCTAAAAAGTCTCTTGAAGAATTGTTTAATATTCATTCTAATAAGTTCCTTCTACGAACGGATAGAGATGTCTGCCAATGTCTTACTTTCCAACCTGCTCAAACACGGACAATACCTCTTGCGGGGTGAGTCCTTCTTTTTCCAAGCGCTTCTTCATCCGCAGGCGGGCATCGTGCATCATCTTGTAAAGCGCATTGCGATTTGTTCCCATCCGTTGTGCAGCTTCCTCCAGCGGAAACCCCTGCATGGCCACCGCCATGAGTGCCTTACGCTGTTTTTCCGTCAGCTCTTCCATGATGATGCGGTTGATCCGCTTCATCATGTCATTCTGATCCACCTGCTCTTCCGGACCTGCCTGACTGTCTGGCAACTCCCGGTACGAAGTGTCCGCGTCCTCGTCCATCTCCATCTCAGGCAGGGGTACCTCTCGCCAGCGGCGGCGACGCAACTCGGTGAGCGCGGCGCGCACGGCTATTTTATGAGCCCAGGTTGTAAATTGACTACGCCCTTCAAATGTGTCCAGGTACTCCAAGACTCGCATCAACGTTTCCTGAACCACTTCTTCAGCAAGCGCTTCAGATTCCGGACTGTTTGGATCAAGCCTACCTGTAAAGGCATACGGCAACCCCCGCAGGATGATTGCACGCAAGTCTTCCAATGCCTGCGCCTGGCGGTCTTCCCCGGCGCGTAAATCCGCAATCCATTCTTCGTTGGTTCTTTTTTCCATGCTTGGATTATAAATCAGCAGGGAGGAATTTCATTCTGATCTTTGTAGGTGCTGGAAAGTTGACCGCCTATTTGTAAGAGAATCCCGCTGATGCCTATCATAGAGTTACCACTGAGAATTGAGTCTTTGTATGAATCGTGAAGATATCCCCGCATTAACCACCGCACAAATGATCGAAGTGGATCGCGCCATGATCGAGGATTACCACATCGAATTGATCCAGATGATGGAAAACGCCGGGCGCAATTATGCAGAACTGGCACGCCGCTGGCTGGGAGGAACCGTGAAAGGTCACAGTGTGGTTGTCCTCTGCGGAAACGGGAATAACGGCGGGGGCGGAATGACCGCCGCGCGTCGTCTGTATAACTGGGGAGCACAGGTTGTCGTCGCGTTGACGAAATCGGCCGATGAACTACGCGACATCCCTACCCGTCAATTGGACATGCTGCAACGTATGAATATCCCCATCGTCGAACCTGGTTCGCTTCATTCGACCCCTGAGCGGATCTCCGCGCGGCGCGGCGGCGGATCTTATTCACTGGGCAAATAATCAAAGCGTTCCAATACTCGCATTGGATACGCCATCCGGGTTGGATGTCACCAGCGGGATGGCATACGCCCCCACGATCCGCGCAGCCGCCACAATGACACTGGCTTTACCCAAAAAGGGATTGTTGAATCCGCAGGCGGCCACATTTGTTGGCGACTTGTATGTGGCGGACATTAGTGTGCCCCCAGAACTGTATACCAAACTGGGTATTACTATTCCACTTTTGTTTGCTGAGAGCGATCTAATTAAAGTGACGCGATGAATAACAAAGTTGCCAATCCTGCATTTGACAGGAGCAAGATCTTTGCACTAATAGCCTGGATATTCCTGCTGGCAGGTTACTGGTGGTACACCAGCGCCAATAGCCTGACACCCTCGCAGACCATGGAAATCTTGATCGATTTTATTTCTGAAAGCCCATATGGATTTCTGATTTACACCCTGATTTATATGATCCGCCCGGTCTTTTTGTTTCCGGCCACGCTCGTGACAATGGCGGCAACTTATTTATACGGGCCGGTACGGGGCATTGCTTATGCCCTCATTGCCAGCAATCTGTCTACGATGGTGGCATTTTTGATCGGACGATTTTTCGGCGGTAGTTTTCTCCGAAACATGGAAAAGAACGCGTTAGTCAGCAAATATGCCGACCGCCTGCGACATGAAAGTTTCCAGACCACGCTAGTTCTCCGTTTTCTTTTCCTGCCATATGATCTGGTCAGTTATTTCTCGGGTTTCCTGAATATCGACCTGCGCTGGTTCATGCTGGCTACGGTTTTGGGGAGCATTCCCGGTACGATTTCTTTTGGAATGCTTGGTGCCTCCATTGAAGGTGATTTTGCATCTCAAAGTGTCTCCTTTGATCCGCTTTCGCTCGTGATTTCTGCAAGGATGTTTGCGGTGAGCATTGGGTTATATCGTTTTGTGCGTCGTCGCGAGAAAACTCTCAACCCGTAGGAAAGGCCTTGCGGAATTCCTCCACTGCCTTGGGGCCATTGCGCTCCAGACCTTTGTAAAACTGTACGCGGTCCTGGTTGCGGTGATCAAGCCGTTCCACATGGAAGGGTGCAAGCCGCTCACCTGCCTGTCGCCGATTTGGGATTTGACTGAAATATTGAATCGCGTTTTCCACGCTGTGTGCGTCCGTCCAATCTGATTTATACACAATCAGGCCCGAACGCGCAAAGATCCAGGTCATGTTGGGCATCGAGCCGTAAGCGCGGTGACACTCGCCATCGAGCGAATCCACCAGGATTGGGCGCGTCACACCGAGAACATCCCGCAGGTCTCGCGCATGACGGAACTTTTGGTCCAACGAGGTCAGGTGTGGGTAAATCTCACCGGGATGGGCTTCATGAGAGTAAAGAAATATCGATCCTATGTTTTGCCCGGCGTATTTATCTGCAATCGCATTCATGGATGGCGCCGCCATCCCCAGTATGGTCAGGTAAAACTGCCAAACTCCACAACAGTGTAGTCGTGTTGCGACCAGATTTCGCTCAGGCGTGTGGGAGTTTGATCCAAGTTCCATAAGGGAAAATCAGGCCCAATTGTGCCTGTTTTCGGGCTGGCCTCAAAATTCATCCACGGCTCGAATTTCTCAGGTACGAAACTATCGTAGTTATAGCGAGTCAGAAGGTCATCCATGTAATTATCCAATCGTTCGACTAGGGGCTTAAATATATGAGGACCGGAGGAAAAGTGAAAGTCTATGAACGGACCTTCTCGAAAAAAACAGCAACTGTTACTTTTTCCCGCGCGCGAACAGGGTTTGGACGATGCCTTTATGCATCATGATCAGGTCTGGTTCGGTCTCGAATCCGGTCTGTTCCTCTAGCGCCAATTCAGCCCGTTGCAGCAGGTGGAGCTCGGGCCTTTCGGGGTCAATATGATGCTCATCGAGAACCTGAGTGACCAACTCATTCAACACCGCATCCACCTGCTCCGCCGGGACGTCGCCCATGCGGCGTTTAACAAAATCACGGTTGATGGCGAAGAAACAGCTGACCACACCCTCTTTGACTTCCCTGGGGGTGAGTGAATCTTTTTCAAGAATGGCTTGAAGCTTTTGGGCATGCTCGTTCATCAGCTTTTCCTTCCAGGTTCGATTTTGTCTTATTGACGCATCGTTAGACAACGGGCTTACAACTTGATTCGTGAATAGGGGAATTCGCCTGATGGGATCCAAACAGGCATTGCTATATTGCAAGAGACATGAGCGGGTAAGAATTATGGCAAGGTTGGTATCACCAGTATAGATTTGAGAGCGTAAGCCAAGATATTCAAGTTTTGCGAAGCATGGATTTTGATATAGATCATATTTGGAGATTCAACATGAACGTTGAAAACCGCGTTGCAATCATTACGGGCGCTACTGGTGGATTGGGGCGAGTTGGGACGAAGCAATTTGCGAAGCAGGGTGCTCGCCTCGTTCTTGTGGGCGCCCATTTAGAAAAACTCCAGCACCTGGTCGAGGAGTTGGCAATACCAGAAGAACGTGTCCTGGTCCGCGCAGCCGATTTGAGCCAGCCTGAAAGCGGGCGGACTTTGGCTGATGAAACGTTCGAAAGGTTTGGACGAATTGACATTTTGCTTCATCTCGTGGGCGGGTGGAGTGGAGGCAAGTCTGTCCCTGAAGTGGCTGATAAAGAGGTTGAGTCGATGCTTCAGCAACACTTGTGGACAACCTATCATTTGGCGCAGGCAATCATCCCGGCGATGACCACTAATCACTGGGGACGTATTCTTGTTGTTTCCTCGCCAACCGCCTCCCATCCCGTGGCGAATATAGCCCCTTATGCAATTGGCAAGGCCGCCCAGGAAGCACTGATTCTAACCATCGCTCAGGAAGTCAAGGATAAAGGCATCACTGCCAACATTCTGCTTGTAAAAACAATTGGTGTTGGACATGCGCGCGACCAAAAGCCAGATGACAAGAACTCAAGCTGGACCACTCCAGAAGAAATTACCGCAGCGCTCCTGTATCTAAGTTCAGAAGAGGCCCGGACGATCAATGGTGCGCGCATTCCTCTCTATGGCGGCTAAGAGGAACAATGATGGAAAACAAAAAAGTGGCGCTGGTGATTGTCGATATAAGCGGCTATACCCAATTTATACGTTCCCAAAAATTGAGCGCGATCCATGCAGAGGAAATCATTTTCGAATTACTCGAGGCAGTGATCGATCACGCCGCTTATCCATTGACACTAAATAAATTGGAGGGTGATGCCGCATTTCTTTATGCTGAGGTGAATGCAGAAAATCAAGCAGAAATTGGCCGGGACGTGGCCCATCAGTCACAGGGATTTTTCAAAGTCTTCTACGAGCGTGCCCGCACCTTATCAACTGAAAGGGCAGATTGTGATTGTGATGCCTGCCAGCGTGTTTTTGACCTTAGATTGAAGGCCATTCTCCATTATGGCGAGGCTGTATTCAAGCAGATACGCCAATTTGAGGAATTGGCCGGCGAAGATGTTATTTTGATACATCAACTGCTGAAAAACTCGGTACAGTCCAAAGAATATATCCTGATGACTGAAGCCTTCCATCAACTCATCGGGGATTTCGACGATCTTCAATCGGAGACGCGGCTGGAAGATTGCGATTATCTGGGAGAAGTCACAGTTCATGTCATCTATCCGCGAAAATTCGATCAAACCGAATCTTACCCTCCCAGCTATTTTCAAATGCTCTAATTCAAAAGGAGAGACTATGTCACTGACTCATATGCAGATTAAAGAATTGCTGGACGAAAACCTGAAGCACGCATGCGAAGGCTATGGTCCAGACAAAGTTTGTGTGCGTATTGCCGCCATTGGAGAACTGCCCTCTCGCTTTGGGGGTTTTCACATCGTCGCGTTTTACAACAATCGCGACGGCAAGGAGCATGCCGCCATTGTAGGCGGCGATGTGACAAATGCTGAAAACGTTCCCGTACGCGTGCATTCCGAATGTCTGACGGGCGACGCAATTGGCTCTCTGCGCTGTGACTGCCGCGATCAGTTGGAAACCGCACTCAGACAAATCGGACAAATGGAAAGAGGCATCCTGCTTTACATGCGCCAGGAAGGACGCGGGATCGGATTGATCAACAAAATCCGCGCCTATGGTTTGCAGGATCATGGCTATGACACCGTGGAAGCCAACCTCGCGCTTGGTTTCCGCGATGATGAACGGGATTATGCTGTTGCCGCACATATGCTGTTTTCCTTGAAAGTGAAATCCATCCAATTGATGACCAATAACCCCCGTAAAATCGAAAACCTGACCCAGCACGGTGTGGTGGTCAATGGACGGATCCCGGTCATTATTCCACCCAATCCATACAACGAATTTTATTTGAAGACCAAAGCTGAAAAATCGGGTCACTTGCTTGATTCTTTCGGCAAACTACATCTGCAGGAACAAGGTGATCGTCCTGTTGTGGAAGGGATGACCCCTGAGCAAATTGCCCAATTGAGCCAGGAGTGACAAATGAAATCAAACGCGAACATCATCCACATTGCTCAAGCCCTTGGACAATCCATCTGGCTGGATTTTATCCGCCGCGCCATGCTTACTTCCGGTGGGCTGGAGGGGCTAATCAAAAAAGGTGTGACCGGTGTCACCTCCAACCCAACCATTTTCGAAAAAGCCATTGCTGGAAGTGCTGATTACGATGAAGCCATCATAGATCTGGCTCAGGCTGGCAAATCTCCGACTGAGATCTACGAGGCGCTCGTTTTGGAAGACATTGGCCGTGGCGCCGATTTACTGCGTCCGATCTACGATCGCACGAATGGCAGGGATGGTTACATCAGTCTCGAAGTCAACCCTTCGCTGGCGAACGATACCGCGGGCACGCTGAACGAAGCCAGACGTCTGTTCAAAACATTATCACGACCGAATGTGATGATCAAAGTCCCGGCGACTCCTGCAGGAATTCCAGCCATTGAGTCCTTGATCTCGGAGGGTATAAACGTCAATGTCACGCTGATCTTTTCCATCGAACAATACCGCACGGTTGCGCTGGCATACCTGTCTGGGCTGGAGAAATTCGCGCAGAAGAAAGGCGACCTTTCCAAAGTATCGTCTGTCGCGTCGTTTTTTGTCAGCCGCGTGGATACGGCGGTCGATCCAATACTAGCGCAACAAAGTCATTCAGAATTGCAAGGCAAAATTGCCATTGCGAATGCCCGTGCAGCCTACGGATTTTTCAAGGAATTATTCTCAGGCGAACGCTGGAAAACATTACAAGAGCAGGGCGCATATCCGCAACGCCCATTGTGGGCAAGCACTGGCACGAAAAACCCTCTCTATTCCAACACACTGTATGTGGATAACTTGATCGGCGAGAATACGGTCAACACCGTTCCGCTTGAAACTTTGATTGCTTTTCTGGATCATGGCAGGGTGAACGAGACACTCGTGAGCGGACTCGCGCAAGCCTGGGTGGATCTCAAACAACTTTCAACGCTCGGCCTCGATCTGAAACCTGTCACCGATAAAATGCTGGATGAGGCAGTTTTGGCGTTTTCCCGCTCCTTTGAGACTCTCATGGGGAGCATTGCAAAGAAGCAACAAAACATCCTGACAAAGAAAACGCTACTCTCTTTCAGTTTGGGTGAGTACCAACCATCCATTGAACGAAGCCTTTCACAGGTCAAGAAAGAACAGGTGATGAATCGCATCTGGGAACACGATCACACCGTCTGGAAATCAGAGCCGACAGAGATTACGAATCGCCTGGGCTGGCTGGTTAGTCCCGCCGTTATGTGCGAAAAAGTGGTGGAACTCACGACTTTTCTTGAATCGATCAAAGCGGATGGGATCGAACAGGCATTGCTGATGGGCATGGGTGGGTCGAGCCTTGCCCCTGAAGTGTTCAGTAAAATTTTTTTCGACCCCAACAAAGGACTAAAAAAGGGTTTGTCCGTGCTGGACAGCACCGACCCGCAGGCCGTACTTGCAACAGAACGTTCGCTCGATCTGGCAAAGACTTTGTTTATTGTTTCTACCAAGTCAGGTGGTACTGTAGAAACATTTTCATTCTTCAAATATTTCTATAATCGTGTGGCAGAGCGCGTCGGCAATGAGAATGCTGGCAAACATTTCATTGCCAGCACCGATCCTGGCAGTGGCTTGGCAAATGTTGCCTCAAAATACAAATTCCGCCGAGCGTTCCTGAACGACTCAAACATTGGCGGGCGCTATTCGGCGTTGACTTGGTTCGGTCTGGTGCCTGCGGCTTTGGTTGGCGTCGATGTGGAACGTCTGCTTGGTAATGCACAGGTGATGACATGCAACAGTGAAGGCTGTAACTGTCCTGTGGATGGAAATAATCTCAGCGGACAACTGGGAACCACCATCGGCGAACTCGCGAAAGCAGGACGCGACAAATTAACCTTTGTGCTTTCCCAAAAAATTAATTCCTTTGGTGATTGGGTCGAGCAATTGATCTCTGAAAGTACTGGCAAGGAAGGCAAGGGGATTCTGCCTGTGGTCGGCGAGACCGTTGGCAACCCTGAAGTTTATGACAAAGACCGCGTATTCGTTTATATCAAGCTCGCTGATGATTCCACATACGATGAATCTGTACTAGCTCTTGAAAACGCTGGGCATCCTATTATTCGTTTGTTTTTAGATGATGTATACGATCTTGGCGGACAATTCTTCCTGTGGGAGATGGCAACTGCTGTCGCTGGCACGCGGCTCGGAATCAATCCCTTCGATCAGCCCAATGTGGAAGCGGCAAAAATCCTGGCGCGCAAGATGGTGGCAGAATTTTCCGAGAAGGGTGCATTACCCAAGGCGGAATCCGCGCCGCTAACTGCCGCGGGTTTAAAGAACTTTCTTGAACAAGCTCAACCTGGCGGGTATATCGCCATCCAAGCCTATGTTCCGCCAACAGTGGAAACTGACCGTGCCCTTTTAGATCTTCGTACCCACCTGCGCGATGAAACCAGGCTTGCAACCACACTCGGGTATGGTCCGCGCTTCCTGCATTCGACAGGTCAATTACACAAGGGTGACGCGGGCAAGGGATTGTTTATCCAGATCACTTCACAAGCTGTGGATGATGGGGTCATCCCTGATGAAGCAGGGAAATCCGCCTGGACACTTACGTTTGGTGCGTTGAAAACTGCCCAGGCATTAGGTGATGCTCAGGCGCTACGCGATGGGTGCCGCAAAGTTATTCATTTCGATCTTGGCACAGATTCGCTGTCAGGATTGAAATCCTTGAACTAAAACTGGAAATCAAACCATGTTAGATGAAACTGCTGAGATCACTGTCTATGGCGCTGACCGGTGTCCAGATTGCCAGCGCGCAAAACGATTGTTGGATGAGCGTCAAGTCTCCTATCGCTGGGTGGATATTGACCGCGACCGTGAAGGCGAGAAATTCGTCATCCTAACCAATCACGGCAATCGCAGTGTTCCCACCATCGTTTTTGGTGATGGCTCAATTCTGGTTGAACCATCCGATGCCGAGTTATCCGAAAAACTTTTCAAGACTCACTTGATCTGAAAAGGAAAAACATTATGCCGCGCGACATCCCTGTTGGTAACGGTTCCTTGCTGGTGAACTTCGACTCAACCTACCAACTGCGTGATCTGTACTGGCCCCATGTTGGGCTTGAAAATCACACCGCAGGTCATCCATTTCGTTTCGGTATCTGGGTGGATGGACAATTCAGTTGGGTGCATGAACCTGAATGGCAAAAGTGGCTGGGGTACGAACCCATCACGCTGGTGACACGTGCCAGCCTGGAAAACGTGCGGCTTGGAATACATCTGCAAGTCCATGATGTGGTGGACTTTCACGAAGATCTGTATCTACGTCAAGTTACTGTGTTCAATGACCGTGATCAGGAGCGTGAGGTCCGATTGTTCTTCAGCCATGATTTTCATATCAACGGCACGGAAGTCGGCGACTCGGCATATTACGAACCCGAACGCAAAGCACTCTTTCACTATAAGGGCAAACGTTGGTTCTTGATCAATGTTGCCAGGAGGCGGAAAGATGGATTCGATCTGGGGCTTGACCAGTGGGCGGTCGGCGTCAAGGAAGTGGGTGGCAAGGAGGGTACATGGCGCGACGCGGAAGACGGCTCCCTTTCCAGCAATGCTGTTGCCCAGGGAAGCGTGGATACAACAGGGGCGTTCCACCTGCTTGTTCCCGCGCGTAGAGAAGCGCAAGGGTGGTATTGGATCGCCGTCGGCGAGGATTTCGAGTCGGTCATCCGCATCAACCGCGCGGTTCGTGAGCGCGGACCGGTCGCCTACCTGGAACGCACACGACACTACTGGAAACTCTGGGCGACCAAAGAAAGGCATGAACTTACCAAACTTTCTCCAGAATCAGCCAATCTTTATCGCCGCAGTCTGCTCATAGTGCGCACACAGATAGACAATGATGGGGCGATCATCGCCGCAAATGATTTCGATATCACAACGTTTGCGCGCGATACGTACTCCTATATGTGGCCGCGCGATGGCGCGCTGGTCGCTGCCGCGCTGATCGAGGCAGGCTACTCCGAAGTGACGCGCCGCTTTTTCGAGTTTTGTCATCGCGTCGTCACGCCCGAAGGCTATTTCTTACACAAGTACACCCCCGATGGCGCACTGGCATCCTCGTGGCACGCCTGGTACCAGGGCGGCTATAAACAGCTCCCGGTTCAGGAGGATGAATCAGCGCTCGTTCTTTGGGCCTTGTGGAGACATTTCGAGCGTTTTCGCGATGTGGAATTCATCAAGCCCCTCTATCGCGGACTGATCACCCGCATCGCCAATTGGTTGATGAATTATCGCGACCCCGGAGACGGTCTGCCATTGCCTTCGTGGGATTTGTGGGAGGAACGGCGTGGTGTGTTGGGCTGGACGGTGGCATCTACGTGGGCGGGTTTGCAGGCGGCAGGAAATTTTGCCGAAGCCTTTGGTGAAGAGGATCTCGCGCTGCAGTATCGCAAAACTGCAGATGAGATCAAGACCGCGGTCGAAAGGTATCTCTGGCATCCGGACATGAATCGTTTTGTCCGCATGATCAATCGCCGCGAAGGAGGCGGCTGGGATGTGGATACGGAACTTGATGCCTCCCTATTTGGACTGTGGTACTTTGGCATGTTCCCCGCCGACGATCCTCGCATCGTCTCGACCATGAACGCCATCCGCGAGCGTCTGTGGGTCAAGACGGATATCGGAGGCGTAGCTCGTTACGAACGTGATTATTACCATCAGGTGACAAACGATAAAACCAATGTGCCTGGTAATCCTTGGTTCATTTGCACGTTATGGCTGGCTGAATGGCAAATTGCCATCACCAAATCCGAAGATGAACTGCGCCCCGCGCTGGACATTTTGGATTGGACGGCGCGCCACACGCTGCCAAGCGGCGTCATGGCAGAACAAGTTCACCCGTATAGCGGAGCACCTCTTTCGGTCAGCCCGTTGACGTGGAGTCATGCGACTCTGGTTCTAACCGTAAGTGAATTGCTTGCCAAACAGACTACATTGAAACAATCTTAAGGGAATATCGTGAACACTATTTCACCAGTCAACTACGATGTGATCGCGCCGAAGTATGACGCGCGCTACGCACAGAATCCACTTGCCGGGGTGTCGCGCGAATTGCGCGAGCTGGTCACAAAAAGCCAGGCGCGGGACGTATTGGAAGTCGGCTGTGGCACCGGGCATTGGGTCATCGAGCTTCACCCTCTCGTCCGGCGTATCGTTGGTCTTGACTTTTCATTCGGGATGCTGGAACAAGCCCGCGCGCAGAACGATACATTGCTGCTGACAAATGGCGATGCCAATCATCTGCCCTTTCCCTCGGCGCGTTTCGATCTGGTTCTGTCTATAAACGCCCTGCAACATTACACAGATCAACGCGCGTTCATCACCGAGGCGAGGCGGATATTACGCGCGGACGGTGCGCTCGCCATCGTTAATTTGGATCCGCATATCGGGCGCGACCAATGGTATCTCTACGATTATTTCGAGGGCGTGAAAGCCGCCGACTTCCGACGATTCCCCTCCAGCGGAACCCTGCTCGACTGGATGCTCGCTGCCGGTTTCGTTCGCGCCGAATGGCGCGTGGCAGAGCACATCCACCAGGAATTCATCGGGCACGAAGTACTGGACAATCCGTTCACCCAAAAGAACGGCTCTTCCCAACTTGCCTTATTGAGTGATGCTGCGTATACCGCTGGGCTGGATCGCATTCACGCGGCTATTGCTAGTACAGGTGACACTCCACCCATCTTCGTTACCGATCAATGGTTAACTCTCCTGGTCGGTTGGAATCACTAAAACATACAATGACCACTCCCGTTTCCTTCCCAGCCGGAGTGCCACTTTCGGTCAGCCCACTTACGTGAAGTCGTGCGGCTTTGGTGTTGACCGCGCAGGAACTGCTTGCCAAACAAAATTCTCTGAAACAATCATGAAGGAAAACACCTATGGATCTACTTAATATCACCATGAGTCTGGCGTTTGTTGCAGGCTTGGCTTCCTTTCTTTCGCCATGTGTTTTTACACTGGTACCTGCCTACATTGGATATTTGGGCGGGCGCGCGGTGGGCGGCGATGCAAGGGAAAATAATCGCTGGATCACATTCACGCATGGACTGGCGTTCGTGATTGGTTTTAGCATTGTGTTCGTCACGCTTGGCGTTGCCGCTTCGTCGCTTGGACGGCATATTTATGATGGACGACTCCTGCTCACCAGGCTTGGCGGTCTGGTCGTCATCATATTCGGACTGCACATGATCGGTGTATTTCGAATAAAGTTCCTGGATTATGACACTCGTATTCAGCAATTGCCAGATCGCAAATGGGGTTACCTGTCCTCTGGCTTTATGGGCGTCATATTTTCAGCAGGCTGGTCTCCCTGTGTTGGACCTGTGCTGGGCGCGATTCTTACCCTATCTTTGAATGGCGGCTCAGTCTCACAAGGCATTTCACTCCTCTCCGCCTATTCTGCCGGGCTGGCAATTCCCTTTCTGATTGCCTCACTGGGGGTAGGCTGGGTGTCCAACATCCTGAGGAAATATGGCAAAGTGACGCGCTATGTGGAGATCGCAATGGGTCTGCTGCTTTTGATCATTGGCGTATTCTTGTTCTCAGGCATTTTTTCACAGATCGCACAGGCTGGTCAATTCTTCTGGGTAGATTTTGGTCTATGAATTTGCGTTCGGAGAAAAACAATAAATCCATCCAGTGAAATCATCCATCTGGATGGATCGAACATGTGTTGAATTCATCACAAGCTCTTAATTTTCCTTCGTAATCTCCAGGTTAAGAACGGAGTCCCCACTCCCAAACTCATTGGGGACGTAAGCGTCAGCTTCCCAGTCATTCGCCCAGCGTTCGTTATCGAGAAAATAACGGAAATGGTAACGGAGACCTGCATTTAGTCTTATGACCAACTGGAAACTGCCATCCTCCATCTTTTTCATCGGATGGGCGGTCTTGTCCCAGGTGTTGAAATCTGCGCACAGGCAGGCTGTCTCCGCATGCACTTCTGCGGGCAGGGTAAATGTGACTTCATACGTGTTACTCGCTGGGTCAAAAACTTTCTTAGGCATAGTTTATCCTTCCTTCCGAACATGCGGGTGTTTGTCTACTGGATATTCATCGTGCCGATCCTCTTACTATAAGGATTTTGACCGCATTCATATCCTCGAAATAAATGCAGTCTTCAAAAGGATGTTGAGGTGAAGGAATTTATTGCACTGTGTTTCACCAAACCGGTCATCAAACGCGCCAGCCTCACTGCATTGGTGGTGGGCACGATATTGATCGTCATCAATCATGGCGATGCGCTTATCAGAGGGCAGATGGACGCCAATCGTCTTTTCAAAATCATCCTGACGGTTTGTGTGCCGTATATTGTTTCCACGGTCTCCAGCGCTTCCACAGTCCTGAGCATGACGAAGGGGCAATCGTGATCCTATTGTGTGTTTCGTCTGGCAGGTAAGAAAAAGACCTGGATTGTCCTCTTTGTGGTTGAAGAAAATAGGAGACAGAAC
>JAKEFL010000150.1 GCA_022616105.1 Anaerolineae bacterium
AAGATTGTCTCGGACTATGGCTTCTCGCACATGAACGCGCAGGTCAGCCATCAGGCGACGTGGAAGAAATCCGTGACTGAGGTCTATCGCGCCGCGTCCATCCCCTTCGAGTGGACAATGACCTTGATGGAGGAATGTCAGGAAGTGGGTATTGACTATTTTTCGTCACCGTACGATTTCGCCGCAATTGATTTCCTTGACCAGTATGTGCCTGTCTATAAAGCGGGTTCTGGCGAAATTGACTGGATCGAAGCACTGGAACGCATGGCAAGCAAAGGCAAACCGTTCTTTGTCGCGACGGGCGCGTCCACGATTGGCGAGGTGCAGAAGGCGGTCCATGCGATTTTGAAAATCAACAAACAGCTTGTACTGATGCAATGTAACACGAATTACACCGCCAGCCCGAATAACTATGACCATTTACATTTGAATGTTTTGAAGACTTATGCCACGATGTTCCCTGATGTGATTCTGGGACTCTCCGATCACACCCACGCTGTCGCTCCCGTTCTCGGCGCGGTGACATTAGGCGCGCGCGTCATCGAGCGTCACTTCACCGATAGCAACGACCGCGAAGGTCCCGACCACAAGTTCGCGATGGACCCCGACAAATGGGCGAGAATGGTCGAAGAGACGCGTCTGCTCGAACGCGCGCTTGGCTCCTCTGATAAGTTCATTGCAGAGAACGAAATTGATACTGCGGTTGTACAACGCCGCTGCCTGCGCGCCGCGCGTGACATCCAGGCTGGCGAAGTCTTCACGCGTGACATGATCGATGTGTTACGTCCCGCCACAGTTGGAGCAATCAAACCTGATCAGATTGAGAATGTGATCGGAACAAAAGCATTGATTGATATGCCATTGGGTAAGGAATTACGTTGGACGGATCTTGGCACGTAAAATTAAGCCACAGAGTCACGGAGACTCTGAGATTAAAAAAACTCCGCGACTCTGCGTCTCTGTGGCAAAGTTATGAGAATTATTTATTTTAGTAAAAACTACACCCCTCACGATTATCGCTTTCTGTCTTCATTATCAAAAACGAAGCATGAGATTTATTATTTAAAGCTTGAGGCAAACCAACGCCAGGTGGAAGATCGCCCTGTGCCTTCCAACGTTCAGCAAATCTTATGGGCAGGCGGACAGCGCGAGTTTCGCTGGAGTGACCTCCCTCGTTTGACTTTCGACTTTCGACGTTTGATGAAGGAAATCAAGCCTGATCTGATCCACGCAGGCCCGATACAAACTTGCGCGTTCATCGCCGCGTTGAGCGGATCTCGCCCCATCCTCACGATGTGCTGGGGATATGATCTCGTCCAGGATGCAGATCGCAATTCATGGATGAGATGGGTGACGCGCTACACATTGAAACGAAGCGCGTACTTTGTCAGTGACGCGCAATTCACGCGCGATAAGGCTGTGATGTTTGGAATGAACCCTGAAAAAACAGCCATCTTTCCATGGGGTGTGGACATTAAGCATTTTGCTCCAAATCGAAAATCGCCAATCGTAAATCGTCAATCCAAAATCGTAAATCGTAAATCGTCAATCCAAAATCGTAAATCGATCACTTTGTTTTGCAATCGCACATGGGAAGAAATCTATGGTGTGGATGTTTTGGCGAAGGCATTTGTCAAAGTCGCGGCGAGTAATCCGAATGTAAATCTTGTCCTGCTGGGTGGAGGCTCGCAGGGAGCGCGCATTCGTCAGATCCTGATGAACGGAGGCGTGATGGACAGAGTCCATTTTGGAGGGCAGGTCTCTTATAATGATCTGCCGCGCTGGTATCAAATGGCTGATATTTATATCTCACCATCGCATGTGGATGGCTCATCTGTCTCATTGATGGAGGCGCTCGCATGTGGCGTGCCTTGTCTGGTTTCAGATATTCCAGGCAACAAGGAATGGATTATCGAAGGCGAAAACGGCTGGTTGTTTCGTGATGGCAACGCGGACGATCTTGCTGATAAGATATTGCATGCAATAAAAAATCGCAAGTCACTTAAGAAAATTGGCGAGTCTGCTCGAAGCACCGCAGAAGGTAGAGCAGATTGGAAGAAGAATTTTGGTAAACTTCTTAAAGCATATGAGAAAATCATGTCATTGCGAGTTGCTTCGCGCTGAGCGGAGCGAGTGAAAGCCGAGCGAAGTCGAAGCGACAGTAATTATGAAACCACGAGTGATTGCCATCATCCAGGGACGCATGAGTTCATCCCGTTTGCCAGGGAAGATCCTCACAGACATCGCGGGACAACCCATGCTGCAACGCGTCTTCATTCGGACCTCGCGGTCTGCCACCGTTAATGAGACCATTTTTGCCACCACAACAGACGCGTCCGATGACCCCGTTGCGGAATACTGCGACTTCAGCGGAATCCCCTTTACACGCGGCAGTCAGTTCGACGTGCTGGATCGTTACTATCAAACTGCGAAGCAAGCGAAAGCGGATGTCGTTGTGCGTATCACTGCGGATTGTCCCGTTATTGATCCTGAGTTGATTGATACTGTAGTGAATAAATTATTGGAGACTGGACGCTTTGCGTGGAGATTTGATTTCGTTGCGAATCGACTCCCACCTCCATATCACCGCACATATCCAATTGGATTGGATGTCGAAGCATGTATGTTTGATGTTTTGGAAAAAGCATGGAAAGAAGCCAAAGAGCCTCAACACCGCGAGCACGTCATGCCTTACTTTTACGAAGATGTAAAACTGATCACTGATAACCGATCACTGCAATCTGGAACGTCCCCGCGCGGATTCAACATCGCCCTCCTCCATCACACTACCGACTTCGGCGATTACCGCTGGACTGTGGATACCCCCGAAGACTTGGAATTCATGCGGCAGGTCTATGCTCGGTTCAAAGGTCGCGATGATTTTGCATGGAAGGAAGTGCTGGATTTAGTTCACAATGAACCTGAGTTGATGGAAATCAATGCGGGCATAAAGCATAAAACTTTGAAAGATGTTGATAAAAAGGCCCTCAAATGATCTCGTCATTGCGAGACCGAAGGGCGAAGCAACACCTGCACTCCCTGGCACTGTGCGGCTTAAGCCGTACCAGGGCAAGTGTGCGCCAGGTACAAGTGTCTCCAACCTCGTAAGGGGATTGCTTCGTCAGCAAAGAACGCTTCCTCGCAATGACGGACTGGTTACTGATTACTAATGCAATGCCTCTGATCACTCTCTTCTCCGCTCCCAAACCTTTCACAGATCCACACATCGCGATGATTCAACGCAACGCGATCAAATCGTGGACTCTGCTCTCCGATGTCGAAGTCATTCTTCTCGGCGAAGAGACAGGTCTGGCTGAAGCCGCGCGGGAATTGGATGTGAAGCATATCCCGAATGTGACACGCAATACAAACGGCACGCCGCTTATTTCGTCCATGCTTCAACTCGCGCGCCAACACAGCAACAGTAACCTGCTCTGTATTATCAATGCGGACATGATTCTTATGCCCGATTTTGTTGAAGCCACACGTAGGTCACGTTTGTCGCGAAGCATCCCCGCAAGGGGGCAACGTGACAAATTTGTTCTCCTCAGCCAACGCTGGGATTTGGATATTACGGCCCCACTCGATTTCGTCGAAGGGTGGCAGCGCCAGCTTGAATCCACTGTCAGAACGCAGGGCCAGCTCCACCGTCCCGCGGGAAGCGATTTTTTCCTTTTCCCAAAATCCTGCTATCACAACATCCCCGATTTTGCTATTGGCCGCGCGGGCTGGGACAACTGGATGATCTACAAAGCCCGCAAGGAAAAGTGGCCCGTCATTGACTGCACGCCGTCAGTCATGATCGTGCATCAGAATCATGATTACAGTCACTTGCCTGGCGGAAAGCCGCATTACGAACACCCAGATACAAATGAGAACATTCGTCTCGCGGGTGGACAAGCTGCAGTTCGTTACACAATTTTGGATTCAACACATCAATTGACCGAAGGTAGTAAGATCGTGCGCCCGAAGATGTCCTATCTGCGCTTTATGCGTAAGGTGGAATTATTTCTGCGCGCTATTTTCTTTTTCCTGCCTGATGATATGATTGAAAACGTGGTTCGTCCAAAAAGATGGAAGAAGAGAATACAAAAAATATTCACAAACCGTAAATCCAAAATCATAAATCGCAAGTTGTAAATCGAATGGAGCATTTTCAATGCAAAGGCAAAATTACAGCCTCGCCTGGAACCAAATTAGCGTTGATTATGTCGTACCTGTTCTCATTGCACTGGGAAGCGCCATCATCCTTTTCGTCAGAGTGGCGCCGATTGGAGCAAACCCCGAAAGCGATACCCACAGAACTTTTTATTCCCTGACAACAGGCCTGGAAAACTACTACGACTTCAAAACAGCCTGGAAATCGAGACTGTTCTCCAACAGCCTTTCTGCAGTTACGGCGCATTTCAGTAACTGGTTGCTTGCAAAAACTTCAGTCCCGGTTGTCAGATCCCCTGGGGAATTGACCATTGCTTTGTGGACTGCCGGCTGGTTCACTTTACTTTCCTTCCTGCTCATATGGTTTTTCAAACGCCGCTCCGCTTTTTATATATTTGGGACACTGGCCGGAATATCTTTTGGATACCTTAACCGTTTGCACATGGCGGTTAGAGTCTACCCGTGGGATTTGCCCCCGCTCTTCTTTTTTACCTTATTTTTGGTGCTCTTTGTGCAAAAAAAATATTGGTGGATTTTTGCGCTTGTCCCGTTGAGCATTGGGTTCAAAGAAACGACCCTGATTCTTTGTTCTGTTTTCCTGTTTTCTGATCTGCCCTGGAAACAACGGCTGGGGATGTTCATCGGTTCTATTGCCCTCTCCATGGGCATAAAAATTATCATTGATACCTTTGTCCACGCGCCATTATTTTTCACAATGGAAACGCGAGTAGATGGTGAAAGCGCGAACAGTCTTTATTTTTGGGCAAATCTTTACAATTTGAGGGATATTTTGCCATTTTTTATTAATGCCGGAACATTGATTGCTCTTTTCCTTCTGCCAAATACACATAAAAATATTTTTACCCTGAAAGTGATCGCCATTCTGTTCATTCTAGGCAATATGCTCTTTGGAAATATTATTGAATACCGTATCTGGTTTGAAATGATACCTTTTGCGTTATACGCGATGGACGTAAATATTTATGGCGACCCATTGTATGCTGAAACATCCCCTTAGAGAGCACAGATAAACACATGCGTAAAGGTCAGAACCCTGCTAAATTTGTCAAAGACGTAGCCCACCCAGAGCGGATCACGGTCACGTTGCTCAACTACATCCCCTTCCTAAGCGGATTCTACGCCGAGACTCTCGATGTGCTGAAAGTTTGCATGGAATCAATGAGAACAGACGCGGGCCTGCCGTTTGACTTGATGGTCTTCGATAATGGCTCATGTGAGGAAGCGCGCGACTTTCTGGTGAATGAAAAAGAAGAAGGACGAATCCAATATTTGATCCTCTCCGAGAAAAATGTTGGCAAGGGCGGCGCGTGGAATGTGATCCTGGCAGGCGCGCCTGGTGAGATTATTGTCTATACAGATAGCGATGTTTTGTTTTCTCCGAAGTGGCTTTCACGCTCTGTCGAAATTCTCGAAACATTTCCGAATGTCGGCATGGTGACCGCGCGTCCGTTTCGCACGCCGCCTGAGTTTTACGAAAGCACGCTTGCATGGGCACGCAATAACGCTCATCTGCAAGATGGACAATTCATTCCGTGGGAAAGATTCCTCGAATTTAATCTCTCGCTTGGGCAGACCGAGGAAGAGAATAAAAAAGTTTACGCAGAGACGAGAGACTGGAGAATTGTTTATGATGGTGTAACGGCAATGGCTGGTGCGTCGCACTGGCAATTCACCACCTATAAATCCAAGCTGCAACAATTCCTGCCATTTGACATGGACAAGCCTATGGGACAAGTCCGCCAACTGGACAAGCGCATGAACGACGCAGGCTTGTTGCGATTAATGGTCTCTGATCCACTGGCGATGAACATGTCAAACACACTGGGCTATCTGCGCGGCGAGTTGAAAGGCGGAAATAAAAAGAAGCATGTTTCGTTTGGAAAACGAGTTGCAGAGTTATCTCCAATCAAGAAATTATTATTGGCAATTTACAATAAGATTTTCAAAATGTATTATGAATAGAGGATTGGCTCCCGGCGGCATCCTCGCCGCCGCCTTGAAAAGCCGAAGGTGGACGGCGGCTAAAGCATGTTTTTATTTCCCTGATTCAGGCAAAACCAACGGAATATCCAAAAACGGATGCTTGACTACCTGCACAGGCAGGCAATAGGCTTCTGCGATCAATTCTGGTTGTAGAACTTCCTTCGGTTTCCCTATTGCTTTGATATTTCCTGCGACCATGAGGGCGATTCGATCTGCATAATGCGCGGCAAGATTCAAATCATGTAATGCGATCAGCACCGCAAGGTTATCCTTGTGCGCGAGTTCATGGACCAATTCCAATAAGCTGACTTGATACTGCAAATCAAGATGTGCCGTTGGTTCATCGAGCAACAGAATTGGTGTCGTCTGACACAGTGCACGCGCTAACAAGACGCGTTGCTGTTCCCCGCCTGAGAGTTCGCCCACGCGCCGTTCCGCGAAAGGAAGCGTGCTCACGCGGGAAAGTGATTGACGGGCAATCTCCTCGTCTTTTTGTGAAGGTTGACCGAGAAATCCAAGATAGGGCGTGCGTCCGAACAGAACCGTTTCCCAAACGGTATATGCTGGAGGCAGGGAAACGGCTTGGGGAACGGTGGCAACATATCGTGCGCGTTGAATCGTTGAGAGCGAAGCGAAGTCATCCCCATTCGTGTGGACATGTCCGCTTGCGATAGGAATCACCCCGCTCACCGCGCGGATCAAAGTGGATTTGCCCGCGCCGTTCGGTCCGATCAGCGCGAGGATTTCTCCGCTTTGCACATCCAGTGAAACATCGTGCAGGATGCGGCGGGGGCCAAAGTCAACGGATAGGTTTTGGATCTTGAGCATTTTATTTTTATATCGGTGGTTGAGTAGGGTCGAGCGATAGCGAGATCCGTATCGAAACCACCTGTTTGATTCAAACCTAATATTCTTTGATTACTACTGGTCTCGATACGTCCCGCGACGAGCATGCGGGACTACTCGACCAGCGAAGTTTCTTTAAAAAATCAAATACCAATACAACGCAATTTCATTTGTGGATGGATTGAGTCCTTTGTACGCATGTGTATCAAATCCGCGTAACTCAAAGCCGCAACTTTCGTAAAGACGGCAAGCAGGGACATTGTTATCCTGAGTCTCCAAAGTGATGCCCGGGAAGCTTTGTTGCTTTGCCCATTCAATAGCTTTAGTAAGCAATGCTCGTCCAACACCCATCCCTCTGAATTCTGTGTCCACAGCCAACTCTTCAATATACGCAAACTTATTCCACCAGGGAACGATCTTGATTTGCCCAGCAGGTTTTCCATCCACATCAGCGAAGAAAATGACCTTTTGCGGGTTGTCAATGAATGTAGTGTAATCTTCAGCGTCGATGGAGAGTATTTTTTCGTATGGCTCAACCGTGACCATAGAATAACTCAACCGGTTCTCTTCAAGATGAAGTACAAGTTTTGAATTCACCACGGAGTTGCGGTTGAACTGATCCACTTGATGGATGCTTTGCGGATCCATTTGACGGATTTGAATTTCCATAAATGCCTTTCATCCTTTGACGACCATCGGGATGCCCGCCACCATGAAGATGACTTTACCCGCTTCACGCGCGAGACGCTGGTTTGCCCAGCCCAGCCAGTCGCGATAGACGCGCCCCATCTGATACGGCGGGACAAGTCCCAGTCCCACTTCGTTTGAGATGATAATCCAATCCTGTTTTCGTCTGCGGATCGCGACGATCAATTCTTCCACTTCTTTTTGAACAGCCAGCTTGAATGGTGCTTCGTCCACCAGATCGTCTTTCACAAATTGCATCAGTAAATTAGAGATAAGCAAAGTTATACAATCCAGAATAACTACCTCCGATTTTATTCGCTGCACATGAGATGCAACATCAAGCGGGATTTCAAGCGTGTCCCAATCAACAGGTCGCTCCACACGATGCTTTTGGATGCGCGCGGACATCTCTTCATCCAATGCCTGAGCGGTGGCGAGAAAGGTCACAGATTTGCCAGATTCTTCCGCGAGGCTTTGCGCATAAGAGGATTTTCCACTACGTGCACCACCGAGGATGAGAGTGAAGTTTGACATATTATGAAATCGTAAAGAAAACCAATGTAAGCATCTCGACTAGTGTTGTGACTGTTCCATAAATATCGCCTGTGAGACCAGAAAGTAATCTCATCGCATAAAAGGCAACCAGAAGACCAATCATTGCCGCGCCAAGCATCAGGAGGAATCCAATCCAGCCAGATATCAGCCATGCTGTGCTTCCTGCAATGAGTGTGGCAAGGATAACTTCCCGTACTCTTACATTGCGTTTCATCTCAATGCCAAGCCCATCTTCGCGCGCATAGGGGAAGAAATAAATAACAAGCGGCGAAGCCCAACGTCCAAGTGTAGTTGAAAGCATCAGAGCAGAAAACAGGCTTGTGTTGAGCGGAGGCGAAGCATCTGAAATAGACTGAAGCGCAGCATATTCCGTCAGCAAAACCAAAATTCCGCCTGCAGCGCCGAACGCGCCCATGCGCGAATCCTTCATGATTTCCAAACGGCGGTCGGGAGTCCAGCCGCCGAACAAGCCGTCGCACGTATCCATGAAACCGTCTAGGTGAAATGCGCGTGTGAAAATGACCCATGCAAACAAAGTCAACGCAGCAGAGACGGGTGTGGGAAAAATCAATTGCGCCGCATAGTTCACAACATATAGCGATGCACCTAATACAACGCCTACTAATGGAAACCATCCCACCGCGCGTCCCATCTCTTGTGAAGTGAACATGCGCTTGATGAGGGTTGGAGAGATTGTCAGGAATTGAAACGCGGCAATAATTGAGACCATATTATTTTTCTAAACACGAAGAGCACAAAGGACTCAAAGGTTTGTAAAATTGCACAACCAATTACTCCTTTTGAATTTCCTTCATGCACTTTGTGTCCTTTGTGTTTAATCACTTTTCTCACTCACACCTGCTTCATCGAACGTCGCCATCTCGCGCAAAATACGCGTTGAGGCTTCGATCAAATGAAATGCCAGTGCCGCGCCTGTTCCCTCGCCGAGACGCATGTTCATATCGAGCAATGGATTCAAGCCCAGCCATTCGAGCATCAATTTGTGTCCGCGTTCCTGCGAGACATGCGCGGCGATCATATAATCACGCGTAGCAGACGCAAGAGCAACAGCAATCATCGCCGCCGCAGTGGATATAAACCCATCGACAACTACGGGTTTGCGATTTGCCGCGGCTGCCAATATCACGCCAGCCAATCCACCGATCTCAAAACCTCCCACCTTTGTAAGCACATCAAGCGGATCGTTTCCATTTGGTTTATTGACATCCAACGCACGCGCAATCACAGCGATCTTCCTTTTCAATCCTTCATCATCCACACCTGTGCCGCGCCCCGCGATATTTTCGGGAGGCTGATTCATCAATGCGCACGCAATTGCCGCAGCTGGAGTCGTATTGCCAATGCCCATATCTCCCGTTGCAAGGATGTCTGCGCCGCGTGCGATTTCCGCTTCGGCGATTTCGATTCCTCTTTGGATGGATTCTTCCGCCTGCTCAGGCGTCATCGCGGGACCTTGAGCCAGGTTCGCCGTTCCCGAGCCGATTCTGCGCTCGAGTAGGTCACGCTTCAAGCGTGACCTACTAATTTCACCGGCAATACCCATATCCACAACTACTACCCGCGCATTTGCCTGACGCGCCAATACATTGATCGCCGCGCCGCCTCGTAAAAAGTTGGACACCATCTGCGGTGTGACCTCAGCAGGATACGCGCTCACACCTTCACGTGTCACACCATGGTCAGCCGCCATCACAATGACAGTCTTACGTTCCACCGAAGGAAGCGGATTCGCGGTGATCCCAGCGAGTTGAATCGAAAGTTCCTCCAACCGACCTAAACTCCCACGTGGTTTGGTCAATGTATCCTGACGCGCCCGCGCAGATTCCATAGCTGCATGATCGAGAGGTTTGATTTGCTTAATAGTTTCTTCAAGTTCCATGGAATCCTCTTGCAGAGTTGGAGATTGCTTCGTCAGCCCTTCGGGCTTCCTCGCAATGACATTTCAAAACTCAATCCCTGGCTGAGCCTGGATTCCCTTTTGATAGGGATGCTTCACCTCCAACATTTCTGTCACCAGATCTGCGTACTCGATCAGCGCTGGAGGTGCATCGCGTCCGGTGATGATGAGATGCGAATCTTCGGGCTTGTTTGCTTTCAACCATTCAATGACCTGGTCAGTATTCAGCCAGCCATAATGCAGCGTGTATGTAAATTCATCCAGGATGATCACATCATAATTTCGGCTGGCGATTTTTTCCTTTGCAATCTCCCATCCGTTGATTGCATGCGCAATCGTCTCATCCATATCTTTGGATGTCCATGTGAAGCCATCGCCCGTGGTAAACCAGTCAATGCCAAGTTTTTTCGCGGCTTTGATCTCGCCCCATTGACCTGTCTCCGCTTTGATGAACTGTACCACGCAGATTCGAAAGCCGCGTCCCCAGGCGCGCAGCAATATTCCAAACGCGGATGTGCTCTTGCCTTTGCCATTACCGGTATTGACAATGACCAGTCCTTTTTTGACCTTCCTATTCATTTTCCTTTTTGCTCCAAATCTTCTGAATGGAATTGCTCAACCATTGTGCTGTATCCATCATGGATGGGCCATCATGAATGAGATTGTGATTGGGTTGTATATCTGCCTGAATGATCGGAAAGTCCCAGCCGCGTTCGGCTTGTAGAGCGGCAGGGTCTATTGGATACTGAGGTTCCGAATAGATGAGAAAAATATCGGGATTTATCCTTTTTACTTCATCGAGGTCAAGTATCAGATAACCATTGCGAATATGTCCAAAAATATTTTCTCCACCCGCGGTTTCGATCAGGTCGTGGACGAAGGTGAGTCCACCTGTCATGCGGGCGTGTTTGCCGAACCAAAGTTCGGTGTAGATGCGAGGCTTGGAGATTGGCCCATTGGTCTTGAGGTCAAGGAAGATGCGATTCCATTTATGAGTCAGGGCGCGGGCGGCAGACATATCATCCACTAACGCACCGAGCGCCATCACGTTTTCCAAAATCCCATGCAAGCTGTTGGGTAGCGGTAATGCATACACGGGAATACCTTGCTTTAATAGTTTGCGTGCCAGCCCGCGCTGAACACCAGTAGTGATGAGAAACAGATCAGGCTGGACAGCGCGGAGCTGCCTTTCATCCACCGACAGGTAATCGCCGACGATGGGAACCTGCAAGTTGGGAACAAAGTTCGGACACCAGGAAGAGATAGCCGCAATAGAGTCGCTGTATCCCATGTGGACGAGTGCTTCGGTTAGACCTGATGCAAGACTAACGATGCGGCGAGGTTTGACAGGCAATTCAACGAACGTGCCAAGAGAGTCACAATACACGCGCAGGGTTTCGCTCATATGATGCGTCACCAAAGTCCCTGTGTTTTGGATCGTCGCAATACCCATAAAAAGAATGGAGCGCCTGCCAATGCAGTGACAATACCAACAGGTAATTCCTGTGGGGCAAGCACAACACGCGCAATGACATCCGAGACCAATAATGCTGTCGCACCGCTCAGAATGGATAAAGGGAGTAGACGCCTGTAATCAGGACCAAACCAAAGCCGCGAGAGATGTGGGACGATCAGTCCGATGAATCCAATGATTCCAGAAAAAGCTACGGCGGAAGCAGTTGCCAGCGAAGCGGAAATCAAAATGATCCGTTTGGTGCGCGTGACATCCAGACCAAGCTGTTGTGCCTGTTCATCGCCAAATTGAAGCAGGTTCAAGGCATGTCCGTTCAATAGTATCGTTCCAAGACCAATAAGCAGATAAGGTAACATCGCCAGCGTGAATGTCCATCCCAGTTGGGTCGAGCCTCCCATCAACCAGCTCATCGCCCGCCTCAATTCCCCATCCGAGCGGAGCATAAGGAACGACATCAATGAAGTGGCAAACGACGAGATTGCCACGCCTGCCAGGATCAAATTGGTGATGGGCGCGGTTCGTCCCACGCGCGCTAGAAAATAGACAATCGACACTGTTAGCAACGCGCCGATAAATGCCGCTAACGGAATCGCCATTAATCCCCAAAATGTGTAGGGCCATTTGACCGTCATGGCAATAACTGCGCCCAAGCCTGCGCCCGAGGCAATACCGATCAAAAATGGATCTGCCAGTGGATTGCGAAACAAGCCCTGATACGCCGCGCCGCTTCCACCCAGTGCCATGCCTGTCAGCGCGATCAACACGGTGCGCGGCAGACGGATTTTCCAGATAATATGACGCGCCAATTCCGTTCCGCGTCCCTGAATGGCGGCAAGAATTTCGTCAAATGGAATAAATACCGAACCAATTGCCAGACTTAGCAACAAAGCGAGAAACAAAAAGAAAATGAAGATCAGCAATGGACGCATGGAATTAGTAAACAGATATACAAGTAGATCTACTTGTATATCTGTTTTTCCAGATTTCTTTTTATGGCGTTGGCACCAATTCGGGATGCAGGATCGCCAACAAATCTTCCAATCCATCCACCAAACGCGGACCCGGGCGGCTGGCAAGGTTGTCATCAAAGGGAAAAATTTTTCCTTCCTTTACAGCAGTCAGATCACTCCAACCTGCGCGCGCACCAATCGATTCGACCGTCACACCAAAGGCCGTATCGCCCAAAATGATGAAGTCAGGGTCTTGCGAAACGATCTCTTCCACGCTGATCTGCGCAAATTGATCACTCAATACACCGCCGATGTTCACGCCGCCTGCCATGGTGATCATTGTATCCATGAACGTGCCGGGGCCTGTCGTCCAAGGCTTGACAGGGTCGGTGCCGTCAATTTCATAGAAAGCTGTTGGCTTTTCAGTGACGCCAGCGACTGCCGCCTCCACGGCTTCCACGCGCTGGGTCAACGATTCGACCAGTGCCGTCGCTTCCTCTTTGTGACCAGTCATTGTACCCGCAAGTTCAAGTTGATCGAACATATCCTTGAAGCTGACGGGGTTTGCAAAGTAATACACCGCGATGCCCAAATCCTCTAGAGACTTGACCTGTTCGGGTGTATTGATCTCTGCGGCAACCACCAAATCAGGTTCAAGCGCAAGGATGGCTTCAGTGTTCAAATCACTAAATGTGGAGCCAATGCTTGCCACGTTTTGTGCCTCCACAGGGTAGTCTGAAAAGTCATCCCGACCCACAACCTGCGAACCAGCGCCCACTGCAAAGAAAACTTCAGTGAGCGACGGCGCAAGCGAGATCACACGCTGTGCGGGTCCTTCAAGTTTGACCTCACGACCAAGTCCATCTGTAAAGGTCAATGCCGCGGGTGTGGGTGTAGCTTGAGGTGCACACGCAGCCAGCAGTACAAGTAGTAAAGTGAAAAGTAAGGTTTTTCGTAACATGTTCTTCTCCTGGGTAGCAACGACTTAAGTCGTTACTACAGTATTATGGGAATCAAAATCCCCAGCCGAAGCCGGGGAGGTTGGAGAGGCTCGCTTTGCGCCGAACAGCGTCGTCCTCCACCTCCTTTCCGCGAGGGTGTGGTGAACCGACCAGAGCGGGCGACCTGACTTCATTAGTTGGATAGTTACATAGTCTGATAGTTTTGTAGTTCAACCACCAAACTACCCAACTATGTAACTATCCAACTAAATTCACAGTTGCGCGACAGTGCTGGACTCACACCAGCTTCGCCGCTTGCTGATCGTATTTGAATTGTTTGTATTTTATGCCGCGTTCACACGAAAGTCAATGACTGAATTTTTCGCGCGTAAGAGGATGACAGTGATTACAATCGTTACAAGAATCAACGAAATATTCCCGGGGCGGCCAAAGAGTGCAATCATAAACGTTGGGGTGAGATAACACACGATCACAACGATCTTTTGGGTTAGATTGCTTTTTGTATTGATAAGAACTGTAAACGGAACCAGCAGCAGGATGAAATCGTAGTTGTAAAGATAGGGACTGACAAGTAACGTGATTAATAATGCTGACGTAAGAAATAGTGCAGGTGATTTCAACAATGTATTTCGAATCGAATAAAACATTACGCCAAAAATAATCAGCAATCCCACGGCGATAAACATTGCTTTGGTAAGCGACCCGTCGAAGAACCACCTCGACAGCCATACAGGCAGACTGGCACATTCCGAGCATGACGAAACGTTCCCTTCACCTTGATAATTCAACAGCATTTTCGGATACGCAATAGGCCATGCAGGGTCTGCGATAAAGCCAACGATGAAAAGGAAGCCTCCCGCGATCAAAATGGATCGGATCGCGCGCCGCCCGAACCCTTCGACTGGCGATACATCGCCGCTCAGGGCAAGCCTGCTTCTGTTTACAATCAAATACAGCAACGCCGAGAGCAGAATCAGCGCGCCGATATGCGGCTTGAATGTCAATAGAACTACGCCAAGAGTAGTCAATGCGGCATTCTCTTTCCGCAATGAATAAATCAATAACGATGTGCCAAGCAGCACAGGGAAACTATATTGCCCGACAGATAACGCTCCCAAAACGGGCAAAAAGAACAACGCGAGAGGGAAGGCAATCAATCTCAACCGCCCTTCCCACCCGTCCGTGAGAAACCAGATGGAGAAGAACAGCATAAGGAGATTAATTTCAAACCATAATGTCCCTGCGGCTTTAGCGGGCAGAAGCCCAAGATAAAACGTGCTGAGCGCATACCAGGGCGGATATGGAAAGCGCGCCAAAAAGAATTTTTCGGGAGGCAGACCAGATGCCTTTACTGCGATGGCTTCCACTGCTTCAAGATCGTAGATGGGAACGCGGTTCACCAACGCTAAATCTGTGTTGTAGATCGCGCTGAAATCAGAGTGGACAGGAAGCGAATTGGGAACGTAAAGGGCAACTACGAGCATGAGGGTGGCAATTACACCAAATAAAACAAATCCCCTCACGGCAGTCATCGTTGCCGGTTTCGTTGAAGTCATTGAAGGAATTGTAACTAAAATCCACAAGCTGGCAATGTTATAATCAACGGGACGAAAGAAGGAGCAATACATGGTAATGCAGTTGAAGATTATTGTTGAAAAGCATTCTGACGGTTATGTTGCCTATCCGCTCGGGCTTAAAGGAGTTGTAGTTGGCGAGGGCGATTCCTATGAAGATGCTCTCAATGACGTGAAATCTGCCATTCATTTTCATATCGACACATTTGGGCATGAAGTTTTTGAAGAGGGAGAGGTGCTGGAAGCCTTCGTTGCTGAAGCGGGGGTTACCGTCTGATGGCTAAATTTCCCGTGGATGCTCCAATTGATAAAGTCATCAAGGCTTTTGAAAAATTGGGGTTCCGTCTTATTCGGGAAGGTAATCACATTGCTATGCTTCGTGAAAATCCAGATAACACCCGTATGCCGCTTACCATGCCTAATCATCGCAGGATAAAGGGCTCAACTCTACGCACTATTCTGACTCAGTCCGGAATCTCTCGCGATGAGTTTTTAGACATTTACGAGAAACTGTAAGGTATGGGGGTCACCACAGACCATTCCACTCCCGCAACATCGCGGTTACAAGAGCAACTGACCACACAGCTTCCACTGATGTGGTTTTCGCTTGCGTTTCTCGCGGGGATCATTTTTGGCAGTTTGGTCTCACTGCCGCTTTGGGCACGGCTGGTTTTAGCAGGTGTATTTCTTGTTCTTGCTTTCGTCACACGCATTTTCCAAAAACAGTTTACTTTTCAATTTCTATCCTTCATCCTTCATCCTTTCTACTTCATCCTTCTCTTTTCTCTCTTCCTCGGCGCGGCGCGTTATCAACTCTCCATTCCCAAATTTGACGCCTTCCATATTGCCTTCTTTAACGACCGTGACTTTGACTTGCTTATCACAGGGACATTGATCGAACCTCCCGATTATCGTGATAACTATACAAACTTGCGTTTAAGCGTGAGCGCGGTGGATACAGGTGATGGCGATCTTTCTGCAAGCGGTTTGCTCCTCGCACGAGTCTCAAACAACCAGACCTTCCAATATGGAGATATCCTGCGCCTGCGCGGAAAATTAGTAACCCCCCCAGAGAACGAAGAATTCTCTTATCGTGATTATCTTGCCGCGCAGCATATTCATTCATACATGTCCACTGCCAAAGTGACAGTCTTGCCAGATAAGGGAGGCAACCCAATATCTTCCGCCTTGTATGCGATCAAAGAGAAATCACTCAACAATATCTATCGCATGTTCCCAGACCCTGAATCATCCCTGCTCGCGGGGATTCTGCTGGGCGTGGATACAGGTTTGACTCGTGAACTGCAACAAGCCTTCAAGAATACAGGCACCGCACATATTATCGCCATTTCAGGTTTTAACATCAGCATCATCGCCGGGATTTTCTTCGCCTTCTTCAGCCGCTTCTTCGGTGAGCGTCGCGGCGCAGTCGTAGCAATCCTCGGAATCGCGCTCTATACATTTGTTGTCGGTGCAGATGCGGCAGTGGTGCGCGCCGCGATTATGGGAAGTCTTGCATTATTTGCAAAACAGGTGGGTCGCCGCCAGTTCGCGTTGAACACCCTGCTTGCAGTTGCCTTTGTGATGACTCTATGGAACCCATTATTGGTCTGGGATGTCGGTTTTCAACTTTCATTCTTTGCAACGCTCGGTCTTATCTTATATGCAGATCCATTTTCACAGTTTGCGGATCAGGTCATTAGAAGATATTTTCCAGCATCTACTGCTGAGCGTTTCGCCGAACTTTTTTCAGAATTCGTTTTGCTTACACTCGCCGCGCAGTTAACGACAATCCCGATTATGGCTTATCACTTCCAGCGCATTTCACTCGTCTCTTTTATTGCCAATCCGTTCATCCTGCCCGCGCAGCCTGCAGTAATGATCCTTGGCGGCTTGGCCGTCCTGCTGAGTCTGGTGTGGCTTCCGCTTGGTCAGATCGTGGCGTGGATCACGTGGCCCTTTGTCGTTTACACGATCCGCATGGTGGAAATATTTGACCGCGTGCCGCATGGAACTCTTTTTCTTGGGAAGTTCTCCATCTGGTTTGTGATCTTGTTCTACGCGGCGCTTCTTTTCGTGACTTTTGGCGGATCCCGTTTAAAAGAGTGGTTCCAGTCTGCGAAACGGGATCAGCTCAAGGTCCCGGCGGGAAGCGGACTTGTCGTCCTGGCGTTGGGCCTGTTACTGATCTGGCGCGTCGCAGTCTCGATTCCCGATAGACTCCTGCACGTCACATTTTTGGATGTTGGTTCTGCAGATGCTGTGTTCATCGAAACGCCATCGGGAAAATTTATATTGGTCAATGGCGGACCCAGTGTGACGACTCTTTCAGATGAATTGGGGCGAAGAGTGCCTGCGTTCAATCGCAAACTGGACTGGCTTATTGTCGCCGCCACAGAGGAGGACCAGGTTGCTGCACTGCCGCGCGTGATCGAACGCTATCCGCCAGACGCTGTGTTGTGGAGTGGCAATGAGCAGGGATCATTCTCTGCCCGCGTGCTGGACGACTTCCTGACGTTGCAGGATATTCCAGTGACGCTTGCCGAACCGGAGCAAGTGTTGGATTTGGGTGACGGCGCGACATTGCAGGTGCTAACAACGGGCCCACGCGGCTCAGTGCTGCTGTTGGAATATAAAAATTTTCGCGGGCTTTTGCCGATCGGGATAAGTTTTGAAGCAATGGATGAATTAAGAAATGGGACCAGCGTTGGACCCGTGAGCGTGTTGTCGCTTGCTGACTCTGGATACGCTCCCTCAAACCCACCTGAATGGATCACCAATTTGAATCCAGAGTTGATCCTGCTGAGTGTGGAAGCGGGAGACAGGGACGGGTTGCCAGATGCTGAAACGCTGGAGACAATCAAAGATTATTCATTACTGCGCACGGATGAAAGCGGCTGGGTTGAGATCTCTACAAATGGAGAACAGATGTGGGTGAATGTGGAGCGTCAGTAAGAGCGGCGCTTTCTGGCTTGTCAGGTGTTATATTTAAGTCAGTCGTTTTTGCGTTCTGTCCGCAGTTGAACTGCGGACAGAGCCAACAGAAGTGTTTAATCAGAGGAGTTGGATAATGAGCGAACTTATGATCACTACTTCACAGGTTCAAGGCGAGGTGTCGGTGACAATTTTTCACTTGAAAGGTCATCTCCATGGAAGCACTGAAAATCAGCTTCTTGACCGGGTTCGTCAATCTCATGAAGATGGGTCGAAACATGTTTTACTCGATTTGTCAGAATTGGATGTTCTCTCCAGCGCGGGCTTGCGCGCGATACACAGCATCTTTAATTTACTCACGCCGCCAGGCGATGTTGAGGTGATCCGCCAGCATCGCGAAGAGCCGTATAAATCCCCTTATGTGAAACTGGTCAGCCCAAATCCTGATATCTACTATATATTGAACATAACTGGCTTTCTGCAGAATCTGCTGATTTACAATAACATGGAAGCCGCAGTCAATTCATTTGCCGCGTAGAGAGTTCAGCGCCTTTACGAATGTCCCGACCATTTTTTCGATATTGATTTCCTCCTTGACGATCCGATACGACTCTTCCCCCATCGTTCGCAGGCGCGCTACATCCGATAGCGCGTCTTTCATTGTGGATAGAAGCGTGTCAAAGTCGTCAGGCGGGATCTGCCAGCCGTTTTCTTTGCGGACCAAATCATCCTGTGTGCCATCGCCTTGCGCGACGATGACAGGGAGTCCATAACTCATCGCCTCCTGCACAGCCAGCCCGCCGGTTCCAGGCAGGACGAAGAGGTCTGCTTCCGTAAAATAAGGTTTTAGCTCAGCCCCATGCTTTGCTCCAACAAATTCTGTAGCCGGGTAAATTTCACTCGCGAGTGATTCAAGCGCGTCGCGTTCAGGTCCGTCTCCGACGATGACGAGGCGTGGCTGTGATTCCATTTCCGCGCAGGCGCCCAGCAAAAGATCCACATTTTTACGGAATTGCAGGCGCCCAACGAAAAGGATGCAAGGTTGAGCCTGCCCTGACTGGCGAAGCCGTGTCGAAGGGTTGAAAGTTTTTGGACGATCTGGCATGAGCCAGGCTGGCGCGGGAGAAACAGAATTATGTGCGACGAAAAGGTTATCCAGCGGAAACCCCTCTCTTGCATATTCGTCCGCGCCGCGCTGGCTGTAACAGATCATCGCGTCGAATTGCCTCAGGAAGGCTAGTCTTCCCTGCTGGCGCAAGCCGCGAACAGGTGGCGAACCCAATCCCCAGCCAATGACTGGTTTGTTTTGTTTATGCATCCACTTCACCGCAGAAGGTGTGGAGAGATAACGCGGATTGGCTTCCACGATCAATGCGTCGGGATTCCATTCTTTCAGCCAATCTGTCAGTCCGCGTTGATAACAGAGATAGAGTGAACCACCAAACAAATGAATGTTGTGATCCAGCCTGTAATAAGTGATCCGCAATTTGTCGGTGGTGGTGATGCCTTCACTTCGTCTTGGCAAACCAGTAAACAGACTCATCCCACCTTCGCAGGCAGAGTTGAGCAGTTCAAAGAATGGCACGCGATAATTTGGTAGCACACGTTGTTGCAAGGCAAGCTTGCCGTGAAAGATGGTTTTCATAAGATCGGCTTGCAACGCGTGAATATGACCGCGTCCTTATCGCGATATTGTTCGCACCATTCGCCTGAGGCTTCAACTGCCTGCACGAGAATTAGCTGTGAATGTAAGGAGAGCAGCAATAAATTGATCCTGTCTTTATCAAGCAATGATTCCCATTGAGGTCGCGCGGAGGAGATCATTTGATACTTGCCCCAATGTTCGGGAGGGTAGGCGTTGAAACGGTTGTCAATCCATAAGAGACGGGAGGGTAACGCGAAAGAGAGATAGCTGCTGAATGTGTATTCCGCGAAAAGAGGTCCCGGTAGATCAGGATGTCCCTCAAGCCATTGAGTTGCCGCAATAGGCGTGGTTGCTTCATGGTAAGGAGGCGGGCTATCCTTCCACCAGGATTCGCGGATGCCGGGTAACATCATCAATGGTAACACCAGTATCAACCCTGACAGAATAAAGTTGAAAGTCGGTTTTGAATTTGCAGGGACCGACTCGCGCCTGAATGACTTTAGTAGCTCAGTAAGCAAGGCTCCGCTCAATACTGTCATGATGAACATAAACCATATCACATAACGTAAACCCGAAAGAGCAAGCCACCCGAAGCCGAGGAACCATATCCATTCCAATGAAGATAAACGGCGCTGTGAAAGTGCAACAAGAGGAATGAAAAGTAAAAGCCAGCCAAAAAAGATATTCATCTGCCAGCCTGCATTTACAGGTGGCTGCCATTCTGTTGCATACAATTGATCGGAAGGGGAAGCCAGCATATCGGGAACAAACTCCCAGACAAATATACCGCGTGGATTGATGAATGTTGCTACAAGAGATAAGCCAAGCCAGATGGCAAGTTTTTTGCGATCTCCCGCGCCAAATATTAGAGCTGACCCCATCAAAACAAAAGCCAATATAAAAGAGCCATGCAGGTTTGCCCATAACAGGCTCGCAATTGGCAGTATCCATAGTGATTTATCGCGTCCATTGTGCCAATGCCATAACACGAAAAAGGTGACAGCAAACAACGGGTATGCAAATATCTGTGGCCGCATCGACCAGTTCATACTGCTGGATAATCCCAGAAGGATGATGAGAAGTGTAGCGAGTTTAGGTTCTGTGCCTGCATCATGTGTGAGCATCCAGATCAAGCCATAAGCAATGGCAATGGAGATTCCTCTTAATAGATAGGTAAGTGTCGCGCCTCCCGCATTATGTGCCAGCCAGAAAATTACAGCTGAGAGCCAGGGTTGATAAAAAATTGGCCTGTCAGGATAGGTATAACTCAAGGTATCAACTGTTGGCACTGTGCCTGATTCGATAATGTCCTTTCCAATCCGCACATACCACCAGTAGTCATGAGGCGTAATCGACAAAAATAGAGCAATGGGCAATAGAACGAGCAGCGCCAGACTGAGCCAGAGAAAATCATAACTATGGGAATAGTGATTGCCCATCTGCCAGACCATTTGCCTATTTGCTTATTTGCTCACTTGGAATATGCGGCGCTTGCCAGGCTGGGGATTTATGTACATGGACGACTTTCCACGCGCCACCTTGTTTAATCATCACGCGGCTCTCATTATGAGATGCCACCTTCACACCTTCAGGAGATGCCGTGCTGATTAACAACGTATAACTTGCGATGGCTGTATCACCATAGACTTGAATACGCAGATTGGACAGATCGAATCGTGTCGGAGATTTCGCTTTGCCCTCCGAGCCAAAGACTGTGCCACGCTCGGCATTGGAGGTCATCATGAATTCGTGAAAGTGAAGCCCATCAATGCGATGAGGTGTGATCCACCATTCGTAGAGGGTCAGGTCTTCGGCGGTGGTTTCAGCGTAAGTCAATGTGTCATTATTCTGTATGGATTGTAAATGCTTTTTCAGAAATGTGATGATCTCATCGTTGGACATAATGACTCCTGTTTCCAAATAACATCGGTGGTTGAGATGCAAGCAGTCAAAACCACCAGTAAGCAAAGGAATTTTGTTACAAGACTTCTTTTACTGCCATGCTGGTTTCGATATGGCGACGAGAGAGTATCGCCGCCTACTCAACCAGCGGATTATTCCAATAAAACCTTGAGATATTCATCCACCATTTTATCCAAAGCAAATTCAGATTCAGCACGCTTGCGCGCGGAATTGCGAAAGCGCGTTTGATCTTCCAAAACCTCCGCAGCTGCATTTGCCAGCGTGGGAATATCAGGTTTTTCCAGCTTCCACTCATTCGCGCCATAAGGAACGATTCTGCCGGCATTACCTTGAACGATCTCGGATAGTGAACCTGTATCGAAGCCAATCACGGGCAGGCCACAAGCCAATGCTTCGATGACTGAGTTCGGGCATGGCGGATTTACTTCTGAGGAAAATAAAAGATGTGATGAACGCATGAGCCATGGAATTTGCTCGCGAGGGATTGCGTTCATAAATTTGATGCGAAAAGCATTCTGGTGCTTCAATTTGTTTTGTGTATGAGAGTCTACGCGGCCAACAATAAATAATTCGATTTTGAATTTATTTGAAAGAGCATGAGAAAGCTTGACGGCATGATGTAACCCTGAATCCAAACCACCAGCCAGACTTCCCTCCACGACCAGGAGGCGAATATGCTGAGATGGGCGTTCATGCAAACCATCGGGTGTGTATCTGCTCAGATCAACCCCGTTCAGAATCACTGATGAAGGAACGCGTGCAATGCCATACCAGTCCTCCCACCAGCGTTTGATGAATTGACTTTGGTAAATTACGTGGTCAGCAAATCTTGCGCGAATGAAAGAGAGATTGGCATTTCCATAAATCGCGCGAATAGTATAACGAAACCCCGCCCAGCGAACTCGATGCACCCAGTTGATGCCATCGAGTCGCTGCACGATACGCGTCCCGCGCCGCCTCGCTTTCCATAACGGAAGCAGGTTCTTCGTCCCCGCGAGAACGAGAATGGCATCCGCTCCTTGTGATGGATCATAGGTCACATCCACACCGCGCGCGCGCAATCCATCTTCAAACTTGAGTCGGAAAGATGCAACTCCAGCAAGCCCATCCACTCGGGGTACGATGCAAATGCGGGGCATGAGTTAATTATACTTTCCCACGTCATTGCAAGCCGTCCTGAGCGGAGCCGCCGTTCCGAGCGTAGCGAGCGCGGCGCAGTCGAAGGAGGGCGAAGCAATCCCCAACATGATGTTGGAGACTGCTTCCCATAGGTCGCAATGACGTAATAAAGGATTCTGTGGTTAAATTGAACTGGAGGCCGAATGACCAAACCCGATCCTGAATTTGTCGCCTTCCTCAGGGCGTATCCTGCATATCCGACCACAAAAGTTATTGACGATCTTCGCGCCGTTGAGTATGCCCGCCTCGATCTCGGTGGGCATATTTATCTTGATTACACAGGGGGCGGGTTATATGCCGAATCACAGTTGCGTCAGCACAACCGTTTGCTTGCTGAGCATGTCTTTGGCAACCCACATTCAAGCAACCCCACTTCATACGCGGCAACGCAGCTTGTGGAACATGCCCGCGAATATGTGTTGAAATTTTTCAATGCTGATCCTGATGAGTATCTTGCAATCTTCACGCCCAATGCAAGCGGGGCATTGAAATTAGTGGGCGAATCTTATCCGTTTCCGGGCGGCCGTTATTTGTTGACATTTGACAATCACAACTCCGTGAACGGGATTCGTGAATTCGCGCACGCGCGCGGAGCAGAGGTGACATACATCCCGGTTGCATTACCCGATATGAGAGTTGACGCTTCACAACTGGACCGCGAGTTGGCGCGGCTTTCAAAGAACGGAAACAACCTATTTGCCTATCCTGCGCAATCCAACTTTTCATCTGTTCAGCATCCTCTTGAATGGGTAGAGAAAGCCCATCAACAAGGCTGGGATGTTTTGCTTGATGCAGCTGCTTATGTTCCCACCTGCCAGCTTGACTTGAGACAGATCAAGCCTGACTTTGTCCCAATCTCATTTTATAAGATGTTCGGTTACCCAACCGGGCTCGGCGCATTGATCGCTCGTAAAGAGGCTTTGGGGAAATTACACCGTCCCTGGTTCGCAGGTGGAACGATCACTGTGGCATCTGTCATGGGAGATAAATATTACATGGCAGATGGCGCCTCCGCTTTTGAAGACGGAACGATTGATTATCTAAATATCCCCGCAATTGAAATCGGTCTCAAGCATATCGAGTCAATTGGTTATGATGTGATTCACGAACGCGTTCACTCGCTCACGGGCTGGCTGTTGGATAACTTGACTGCAATGAAACATGAAAATGGGGTTCCCCTTGCGCGTGTTTATGGACCTATCACTACTGAGGGTCGCGGAGGCGCGGTAACAGTGAATTTTTATGATAAGGACAACCAGTTGATTTATCATCGCTTGATCGAACAACAAGCCAATAAAGCGAACATCTCGTTGCGTACAGGCTGTTTCTGCAATCCGGGTGCCGGGGAGGTTGCCATGGGGGTTTCGCGGGTGGAACTGGATGTGTGCTTTACAAGCCCGGGCCATGAAGAACGTCTCTCCCAGGACGATTTCCGCATGTGTTTTGACGGTAAATCCATGGGAGCGGTGCGTATTTCCGTGGGCATGGTCACAAATTTCAATGATATACAGGGATTCCTGTCGTTCGCGAGGGGACTATAATCCTGAGCCTTACTTACAAGGAAATTCATCTACAATTCTTACGTAACCAGCCTTGACTTTCTCCCTTATTTGTGTATAATTTCCCTTGTTGGATGAATTAAAACTGAGTAAAAACATCGCAAGCGCTTGAGAGATACTCTCGAAGCGTTTGCTTTAGTTTGTCTCTGGCATAACCCAAACAGAGACCTGCTCTTTTCAATTATTTTGTTAAGGAGAGGACCTAGTGGAAACCAAGGGATTGACTGCACTCCGTATCAGTCTGGCGTCCCCCCAAACGATCATGTCATGGTCATATGGTGAGGTGCTCAAGCCGGAAACGATCAACTACCGCCGCTTGCGCCCCGAAAAGGATGGCTTATTTTGTGAAGCTATTTTTGGGCCTCAGCGCGACTGGCAATGTTATTGCGGTAAATACAAGAACCCCCGTTACAAAGGCATCGTCTGCGATAAGTGCGGCGTGGAAGTGACACGCGCGGCTGTACGCCGTGAGCGTATGGGGCATATTGCTCTGGCTACGCCTGTTGCACATATCTGGTATACGCGGCGCATCCCATCCTATTTGGGCATGCTGCTCGATATTTCGCGTCGCAACCTCGACCGCGTTCTTTACTTCGCGCAATATATCGTCACTTATGTGGATGAAGAAGCCCGTAATAAAGCTCTCAAGCGTATTGAAGATGAGATCTCTGTCACAGAGCGCGAGCAGGCTGCGGGTATCAATGCCAAGATCGCAGAGGTCAAAACCAATCGCGATCACACCTTAGGTAACATCAATCAGAAGCGAGCCAGCCTTGAACAGGGTTATGATGAAGTCATCGCCGAAAAACTAGATCCTGTTATCAAAGAGGGTCAAAAGCTTGAAAAATTGCTTCAAGGTCAAATGGGCGAACATGCCAAGAAGGCTGTTGTCTTTGAGTTAACCGATGAGAAAATCCTCGATGCGGGCGATAAAGTTGCCGCCAAGCATCTGACCATGGTGCAGAAGATCGTTCAGAAGAAACTCGAAGCGGTCGAAAACGAATTGAAGGACCAGCGCGCCAAGGAACTTGAAGACCTCAAAATGGAAGCGGGCAGGGTCAAGGCTGATGCTGATATGAAAATGGAAGCCCTTCGCTCCCAACTTGAGGATCAGGCTTCTGCTTCATCCAACCAGTCATCGCGAATGCGGGATGAATTGCTGGAACTGCGCCCCTTCACCTTCATCAGTGAAATTCGTTATCGTGAACTCAAGCAGCGCTGGGGACAGGTCTTCCGCGCAGATATGGGTGCTGAAGCTTTCTATGATATTCTCGAACGCCTTGACCTGGATAAACTCTCTGTTGAATTGTGGCACGAGGTCCGCACAACCAAGTCAAAGCAGAAGCGCAAGAAAGCTACGACTCGTTTGAAGGTCGTGGAAGCTTTCCGTCGCTCGGGCAATCGCCCCGAATGGATGATCCTGACTGTTCTTCCGGTCATCCCACCCGATCTGCGGCCCATGGTGCAGTTGGATGGCGGGCGCTTCGCAACGTCTGACTTGAACGATCTCTATCGCCGTGTGATCAACCGCAACAACCGCTTGAAGAGATTGCTCGAACTCGGCGCGCCGGATGTTATCATCCGCAATGAGAAGCGTATGTTGCAGGAAGCTGTTGACAGCCTCATTGACAATTCACAGCGCGGAAAAGCCCTCAGCCGACGCGGGCGACGCGAGCTCAAGTCTTTGAGTGACATGCTCAAAGGCAAGAAGGGACGCTTCCGCCGCAACCTGCTGGGCAAACGCGTGGATTACTCTGGTCGTTCTGTGATCGTAGTAGGTCCGCAGTTGAAACTTTATCAGTGTGGTCTGCCCAAGAGCATGGCGCTTGAGTTATATCGTCCATTTGTGATTGCACGTCTCGTACAGAATAATTATGCGGCAAATGTGAAGGGAGCGCGTCGCTTGATTGAACGCAACCGTCCGGAAGTTTGGGAAGCCTTGGAAGGTGTGATCGGTGATCGCCCTGTTTTGCTCAACCGGGCACCCACGTTGCATCGTCTTGGCATTCAGGCATTTGAACCAATCTTAATCGAGGGTTCAGCCATCCAATTGCATCCACTAGTTACCACTGCGTTCAACGCAGACTTTGACGGCGACCAGATGGCTGTTCACGTTCCGCTCTCACAAAAGGCTGTGCAGGAGGCGCGTGATCTCATGCTCGCTTCAAAGAACCTGCTCAAGCCCGCGGACGGTGAGCCGATCATCTCGCCTTCGAAGGATATGGTGCTCGGCGTCTATTACCTGACAATGGCGCAAAAAGCGAATCACAAAGGTGATGGACGTGCCTTTGCAGATATAGACGAAGTTGAAATGGCTTATATGCTTGATCAGGTGGAAGTCCACTCTGAGGTCAAGCTGCGTGCGAAGACCTGGTATAACGATAAGGGTGATCGCCTGTCCGAATCTGAAACTCGTGTCATCGATACGACTGTTGGGCGTGTGCTTTTCAATCGTATTCTGCCTGACGAAGTTCAATTTGTTAACGAAAAACTGGACAAAGGCGGCGTAAAAGACCTGATCGCCGATGTCTATGAATTATGCGGCCAGGAAAAGACCACTGAAGTAGCAGACAAAATCAAAACGCTTGGCTTTGAATATGCCATGAAATCAGGCACCACACTCGCAGTGGCAGACATCTCCATTCCACCGGAACGTAAGGGCATTATTGATGAAGCCCTCAAGCAGGTGGAATTGGTGCAGCGCGACTTCCGTCGCGGTCTGTTGACCGAGCAGGAAAAGAACGAACGTGAGATCGAGATCTGGCAGGGCACAACCGAACGCGTGGCAGATGCGGTAAAGAAACATATGGATCCGGATGGCAATCTCTCCACAATGGCATCCTCAGGCGCGACCAAAGGTGGTTTCTCGACCATTTCGCAGTTGGCTGGGATGCGTGGACTCATGGCTGACCCGTCTGGGCGCATCATACCAATGCCGATCCGCTCAAACTTCCGCGAAGGACTTACCGCGCAGGAATACTTCATTTCAACACACGGCGCGCGCAAAGGTCTTGCGGATACCGCGCTGCGTACAGCGGACGCCGGCTATCTGACGCGCCGCCTCGTCGATATCGCGCAGGATATCATCATCAACGAACACGATTGTGGTACACACGATGGCGTGTGGATCCGCAAGCGTGATGATGTTGCCGGTCAGTCATTGAGCAGCCGTCTTTACAGCCGTTTGCTGGCTGAAAACGTCATTGACCCAAAGACTGGCGAAGTCATCGGTGAGTACAACGATATCATCAACCAGGAATTGGCTCGCAAGATCGCAGCCGCGGGTGTTGAAGAAATCAAGGTCAGGTCTGCGCTTACCTGCGAATTGCAGCATGGCATTTGTTCCAAGTGTTACGGTCTCGATCTGGGACGTGGCGCAATGGTGGACCTCGGATCTGCAGTCGGTATTGTAGCCGCGCAATCTATTGGTGAGCCTGGCACGCAGTTAACGCTCCGCACCTTCCACACTGGTGGTGTTGCCGCTAGTGGTGCAGATATCACAACCGGCCTCCCGCGCGTAGAAGAACTTTTCGAAGCGCGCAAACAGCCAAAAGGTGAAGCGGTTGTCGCCGAGATCAGCGGCACCGTTCGGGTCAACCAATCAGAAAAATATGCTGACTTGCGCGAGCTAACCATCGAACATAGCGAACTCGTCAGTGATGAATACAGCATCCCTGAGGACTGGAAGTTCGCGGTCAAGGATGAGGCGGAGGTCAAGGCTGGTGATGTGCTGGCAACCCAGGGCGACGCGAAGATCGTTGCCCAACATGGCGGCCGCGTCCGCGTTGAGAAGAAGGAACGGAAGGTCATTGTCTCCTATGATCAGCGTGAAGAAGTCTCCTATGAGATCCCGACCACGTCCCGTCTTCTGGTCAAGAACAATGAAAAGATCGAAGCAGGGCAGCCGCTCACAGAAGGCTCGCTCAACCCACATCGAGTGTTGAAGATCCAGGGACGTGAAGCCTGCCAGATGTATCTGATGACCGAAGTGCAAAAAGTGTATCGCTCGCAAGGGCAGAATATTCACGATAAGCACTTTGAAGTCATCATCCGCAAGATGATGAGCAAAATTCAGGTCACCCGCCCTGGCGATACCAAGTTCCTGCCCGGCGATGCAGTGGATCGTCTTGAGCTTCGCAAGGTCAACGAACAATTGCTTGCTGAAGGCAAACAGCCCGCTAAATTCTCTGAGGTTCTGCTCGGCGTTACCAAGGCATCCCTCAGCACCGATTCGTTCCTCTCTGCATCCTCCTTCCAGCACACGATCAAGGTGTTGGCGGGCGCGGCCATCGGTTCCACGACCGACCCGCTCTACGGCTTGAAAGAGAACGTGATCATCGGCAAACTCATTCCGGCTGGTACGGGCTTTATACACGGCCGCTTCGCAAACGAGGAAGGCAATGGCAATTCCTCGCAGTGGACGGAAATTTCAGACGCAACTGCGGCTGACTAAAAAGATTTCGCTCGGGGCAGGTCTGAGACCTGCCCCGAACTTTTTATGACGTACCCACGGATTTCAAAAAAACCAGAGGGACAACCGACTCGCGGGAAGACTGCTTCGAATCGACTCCGCCGCGTCGACAACTTCATCCTGCTCTATGAGCCCTCGCTTCTCACACGGACTGATGGCTTGTTCGCCGATTCGATGTTCGTTGACCTGGGCTACGGCTTCGACGCGCGGACCACGCTCGAGAGCGCGACGCGTTTCAGGCGCGTGAATCCTGATTTGCGGGTATTGGGCGTTGACATAGATAAAGAACGTGTGGAAACTGCATTGCCTTTTACAAATGAAAAGACCTTTTTTCGTCTGGGCGGATTCAATCTGCCATTGCAGGAAGGTGAGCACGTCCGCTTGATTCGTGCATTCAACGTTTTGCGCCAATACGAAGAAAAAGATTTTGTGCCTGCCTATGATAGACTTGCTCAACATGTTCTCCCCGGTGGATTGATGATCGAAGGGACATCGAATCCGTTTGGGAGCATTTGGGTTGCGAATGTGATAAGAAGGACTTTGGAGTCTGACAGCTTGCTGTCAGGAAACCAGAAGCAAGCTTCTGGACTCCAAAATTGGAGAATTGAGGCATTAGTCTTCAGCACGAATTTCCGAACAGGATTTGATGTGGAAGAATTTCAAACAATTCTGCCAAAAAACCTGATCCACCATGTGGTAAAAGGCGAACCGATTTACGATTTCTTTGAAGCGTGGAAGCAATGCGCTGCGGAGACGTCTCCGATGAAAACTTACGGCACAAGGCAATGGTTTATTGCTGCCGCTGAACGAATGGCAGAGCAAGGATATGCTGTTGCATCCCAGCGGAAATGGCTGTCAAAAGGATTCTTAATCTGGAAGTTGAATGACAGGAACAAATTCCAGGAATGAAGCGTCGTCCTGTGAAGATGACCCCGTTTTGGGCATCATGATTTCAGTTGTTGACCGAAAGGAGGAGACATGCTGAAGTCCAACCCGATCCTTTTATTGGCTGCTGTCTTGTTGATCGTGTCGCTCGCTTGTGTTTTGCCCAGCACTGTTACACCAGATCCAAATTTTATTAACACGGCCATTGCGCAGACCATCGCCGCGGGTGTGACCCAAGCCGCCCTGTCAGACGTACCCATCATCCTGGAATCCCCGACTGTTGTACAAACGTTTACACCGGAATTGCCAACTGCTGCGCAAACGCCAACAGAAACCCTAACACCGACGCCTGTTTTTACGTTCACCCCGCTCGTGCCATTCATCAGTGTTGCTGTGGCTACAAACTGCCGCGTGGGTCCCGGCAGGCAATATGACAGGGTAGGCGCATTGCTGGTAGGCGAGCTCGCCGAAGTATATGGCCGCGATCCCACTGGGGCTTACTGGTATATCCGCAACCCGGATTCGAGTCCGGAATTCTGCTGGTTGTGGGGTGAGTATGCCACTCTGGTGGGAAATATCGCCATCCTTCCGGTTTATACGCCTCCACCAACACCCACGCCAGCGCCTGATTTTAAAGCAATTTATGTTGGCAAGGATACCTGTACAGGTTGGTGGGTGGAGTTCGAGCTGGAAAATACCGGTGGAATATCCTTCAAATCCATTTCTCTCACTGTGAGAGATACGGCAACAAATACCATCCTTTCAATGTACGCGGACGGTTTTACAGATAGAGACGGTTGTCCCGATTCGGTGACAAGAGATAACCTGAATCCCGGCGCTGTCCGCACAGTGAGCTCGCCCGCCTTTGCATATGACCCGGCTGGGCATAGCATTCGCGCCACGATCACTTTATGTTCAAACACTGGGCAAACAGGGATATGTGTATCGAAGGTGATCAATTTCACTGCATAAAACGAAAAGGGCAGGCTGTGAGCCTGCCCTTCGTCTTTAATCAACAGCAAGAATTAGATCGTTGACCTCGTATCCCTCCACCGTTTCATTGCGAATGATGCTGGGCCCGCTTTCGATGCGAAGGCCCGGGACTTGCAAGATTTTATTGATGAAAACGTCTGTCTCTGCCAGGGCGAGATGTTCGCCCGCGCAGCGATGTGGACCTGAACCAAATCCTATCAGGGAGCGATAGATTCCCTTTTCCAATTTGCGATGTCCATGAAGTTGCGTTGGTGACTCGCGCACAGCCTTCGAATCTACATTGACATCATAGACATGAAACGTGATTTTTTCACCTTCAGGAATGGTGACTTCCTTCTCATCACTCATCACAGTGACTGGCTCGTGCGTTCTGCGATACAGCTTTCCGATCACAGGTTCGAGGCGCAGGATCTCATTCAAGGCTTCATAGCGCGCGCTAGTATTATCTGAGGTCATGATTTTGTGGAACTTTTCGTCTCTCATACAGTGCAGCAAAACAATGCAAATGAATTCCTGGGTGGTGGCCATCCCCGCCGCAGCGTAGACAACACATTCTACCCAGATATCAAGCGGACGTTTCCCTTTTGAAAGCATATAAGACACAACATCGTTTTGAGGAGACTTGCGCCTGCGTGAAATGGCCGGCATCACATCGGCAAGTAGAAATGCGAAGCGGCGATAATGTCCCTGCAGGATCTGAAGCTTTTGGGTAATAGGATTGCTTGAAAGTGGAGGGGAGTGGAGCATGTCATCCAGGCGGCGGATCATTCCTTTTGTAGGTTTCAAACCAATCACAGCCGATGCGACCACTGTTGCCATGCGTCTGCTCAATTCCCTGAGGTTCGCACACTTCTTTGATTGTAACTCAGTCATGATCTCATCTGCTGTTCTCTCGATGAGCGGCATATGCGATTGCTGAACTGTAGTAGGACTAAAGAATTTGGCAATCGCAGCGCGGGACTGCCGATGAGGCTCGCCGTGCTGATAAAGCACCGCGTCAAAACCGGACTTGCGAAGATCTTCCGCGTTAAATCCTTCCTGGATCAGTTCCTCCTTTAAGATGTCGCGGGCTTCTGTATAACCGCGCACATGCCAGGTTCCAGTAGAGTCCCTTTCGATGCGGGGGTCGGTTTTGTAGGGGGCAGGAACCGTTCGTGAATCATTTTCCAAAGACATTTAGATATCTCTCCTAGTTTTAAATATCGCCTATTATAGTCATAATTACGGAGTGCCGCGCATGTTTCACATGCGTATCTAAACTTGAACTTTGAGTTTTACGGAGTGCTACATAATTATGTAAACTTGAAGTCTAGATTTTGGCTTACAAAGCAATTCAAAAGTCTACTTATTGATGAGACAAACAGTAAATAAAATTCGGTTCTCTTGACGGTATTCCCCTTTCGCCATAAGATTATTCCGCCAAGAGGAGACATGCGCACAACCGTTTTCCAGCTTTTTTGTTTACTGACAACCGCGGTATTGGTCGTTTCAGCCTGCAACCTGCCCAGCAGCAACGCCACTTCCGAAATTGCACCACAGACAGAGCAATCCACCGCAAATGCCACAGTAACTATTGAATTGACAGCCACACAAACTCAAGTAGTGCCTACCGAAACAGTAACGGTGACAGCCACCGAAACGCCGCTTCCAGAACCAAGCGCTACTGCCACCATTGAAGTTCCAGTCGCCGAGGTAGTGCGCGAGAGCAACTGCCGCATTGGCCCCGCTGGGAATTATGATCTGGTAGCCACCTACCAGCCCGGGCAGATGCTCGAAATCGTCGCCAAAGACCTGGGAGCAGGTTACTGGTTTGTCAGAAACTCCGAAAAGCCCGAAGAGCAATGCTATCTGTTGGCGCAGAACATCACCATCAGTGGAGATACATCGGCTTTGCCAAAATTCACCCCGCGGCCTTCGCCTACCGCAGCCCCGTATTTCAACGTCGACTTCAAAAAAATTGACACCTGCGAGGGAGAGGATTTTGCCCTTTTTGACGTCGAGAATGTTGGCAGCGTCCCGTTTCGTTCGTACTATATCAAAGTAACAGACCAGAAGGTCAGCAAATCGGTCGAACAGGTGCTCAACGCCTTTGATTTGCGCGTCCGCTGTGTCCTGGCTAAAAATATTGCCCCACTCAATCCTGGTGAAGCTGGTTATGTTTACAGCCCGCAATTCAAATGGGCGGCGACTGGGAATAAGTTACGAGCCGTCATTATGCTTTGCACTGAAAAGGATCTGAAAGGTACTTGCGTCACGCAGAGCCTGGACATGAATCCATAGAATAACCAACGTTACTTATGATCCTGCCTCTTTCGTTCTCATAAAGAAAGACGAAAGAGGCAGGATCATTTAAGGGCACTTGACGGCTTCCCTCTTTCGCCGTAAGATTATCCTACTATATAGAACATTAATTCACACAATGAAGCTTCGCCGTGAAGATTCACTTTTTCCTACGGGGAAACTGCCTTTCACTTTCAATCTTCACGTCCTTAAGATTCTTTGGTGGATGGAAAAGGATTTCACATGGAACTCGGTTTAATTCGAAAAATAGACATTGATAATGAAATGCAGCAGGCATATCTTGATTACGCCATGTCTGTGATCGTGGCGCGCGCACTGCCCGATGCACGCGATGGACTCAAGCCTGTGCAGCGCCGCATCTTATACGCGATGTATGACATGGGGATACGCGCAGACTCAGCATATAAGAAATCTGCTCGCATCGTAGGTGAAGTGTTGGGTAAATACCACCCGCATGGTGACTCAGCGGTCTATGAAGCGATGGCACGCATGGCGCAGGATTTTTCCATGCGCACCTTGCTCGTGGACGGACAGGGTAACTTCGGTTCAGTGGATGGCGACCCACCAGCCGCGATGCGTTATACCGAAGCGCGTCTTACTTCTGCTGCGCTCGACATTTTGTTTGACCTCAATAAGAATACAGTTGATTTCAATCCCAACTTTGATGACACATTAACAGAGCCAGGCGTCCTCCCCGCGGCGTTGCCGAATCTTTTGGTCAATGGCGCGACGGGTATTGCCGTCGGCATGGCAACCTCCATTCCGCCGCATAATCTTGCGGAGGTCATTGACGCCATCGTCTACATGCTCGAGAAGTACGAAAAACTCGATGATGTTGATGTTGAAACATTGATGGAGTTCGTGCAGGGACCCGATTTCCCAACAGGTGGGCTGATCGTGCAGGAGAAGGACCAGGAAGGAATCGAAGCTGCATACGGGTCGGGACGCGGGCGTATCACAGTGCAGGCGAAGGCCCACGTCGAGGAAATGGAACGAGGCAAGAATCGGATCATCGTCACTGAACTTCCGTATATGGTGAACAAGTCCAGTTTGATCGAGCGCATTGCAGATTTGGCGCGTGAAGGCTATCTCGAAGGCTTATCTGATCTGCGCGATGAATCAGATCGTCACGGTATGCGCATCGTACTGGAAATGACGAAGAATGCAGATCCCGAAGTCGTGCTGCGCGAACTATATAAACGCACACCCATGCAGACCACGTTCAGCATTAATCTGTTGGCGCTTGTGGACGGAGAGCCGCGTACGTTAACGCTGAAGCAGGCACTGCGCGTCTATATCGAGCACAGGCTGACAGTCATAAAAAGACGCGCTGAATTCGAGCTGGATAGAGCCAGACAACGCGCACATATCCTTGAGGGATACCTCATCGCCTTGAAGAATCTGGATGAAGTGATCAACATCATCCGCTCCGCCTCGGACGTTGAGACTGCGCGCGCCAAACTGATGAAGCGCTTCAAGCTGACAGAGATCCAGGCGACCGCGATCCTTGACCTGCAATTGCGCAGGCTCGCAGCGTTGGAACGCAAGAAGATCGAGACTGAATACAAGGAAGTGAGCGCGCTCATCAAACAATTGACTGACTTGTTGAAATCGCCAAAAAAGATGCGCGGTGTTGTGGCGGAAGAACTACTGAAAGTAAAAGAACAATATGGTGATCGGCGCCGCACTCAGATCGTGAACCTGTCTGCGAACGGTAAGACCGCCAAAACACTGACTGCAAGAGATCTGCTGCCCGAGCAACAAGTTTGGATCGGCGTGACCGAGGATGGCTTGGTCTCGCGTACGCATGACGATAAGCAACCAAAACACTCAGGCAATGACGCACCTCGCTGGCTGGTGAAGG
>JAKEFL010000151.1 GCA_022616105.1 Anaerolineae bacterium
CCGCATCTCCAACGTTGTTTCGTAATCCGGTTTCCTGAATTTTTTGCTCATCATCTAAGTTTATCAGCCCAAAGACCATTTCTCCGACAGCCTGCTAGGTAGGCACCGTTTGTCAGGTTATTCTTGGGTTCTTAAGTTAATCTCTTTCCCACAATGTGGGCAAATTTGTGATTTTGCAGGTTGATCTTGAAGTTCTGATGCAAATCCTGATGCTATGATCCCTGCTGGGAGCGCAAACAAGCCAATACTTAAGACGGCAATAGATGCTCCAATGATCTTTCCTAAAACAGTCACTGGATATACATCTCCATATCCAACAGTAGTCAATGTAATTACGCCCCACCACATAGCAGCGGGAATACTAGAGAATGTATCTGGCTGAGCATCATGTTCAATAAAATACAATAGGCTCGACGCGACAATGAGCAAAATTGCACCTGAAAAAAGTGTAATACTTAGCTCCTCCTTTTTTGACTTGATAACATTTACAATCATTGAAAGCGACTGAGAGTATCGCCACATTTTCATCAAACGAAAAAAACGGAATAATCGGACAACTCGTATAATCCTTAAATCCATCCCTAACAAAGGCACGTAAAAGGGTAGAAAAGAAATCAAATCAATTAGCATTGATAACGATAGAGCGTAGCGCAAGCGACCTGATATTGGTGCTTTGTATTTAGGATGTTCGGTGCAACTCCATAATCTCTAGACATACTCTAGGGTGAAAATTCCAACGGAGAAAATCTCAAAGAAATCAAAAAAGACTTTGTGGCGAGCGTATAGCCCTGCCTCAGTCTCAAGGATCACTGCAACGACATTAAGAAAAATGAGGACCAACATACTAACGTTGAAGGCTTTGCTTGTATCTTCATAAGCATGGGATGGGTCAATTATTTCGAATATCTTCTTTTTTATAGTCGTTTGCATAGTATCCTCCTTGTCAGATTGGGGTGGTCAAGATTCCGCCAAGCGTTACAAACAACATGACAATGCGGAAACCTGTGCCTGTATCACCGCCCATCGTGCCTGAGTCCAGCGTACGCATCAGGCTTTCCCACGCGGCTTCACCAAAGGGCATGGCTTGTCCGCCTTCCTGTGTAAAGCGAGCTAATGCAATAATAGCACCTGCGATGAATACAATAACCAGCGAAAGCAGGAACAGCATTCCCACCATCGCAGGCGTGCCGCGCGACATGAGGTTATCAAAACGATATTGGAATTTCTGACGAAAGGATGGCTTCATGAGGTCTCCCAAAGAAAGATTTGGTTTATTATATGTCATTGCGACGTGGCAATCTCATGATTGCAGGCAACTCTATACTTGCAGGTTACCTGAGATTGCTTCGTCGGGCTACGCCCTCCTCGCAATGACATAATAGAACAGTTGACTCCCATTGGATTTTGCCTATAATTTTATCTTACCAAAGGAGGCTGATATGACTGCAAAATTAACATGGTATGGACATGCTGCACTGGGACTTGAAACTGATGGACATAAAATCCTTGTTGATCCCTTCTTTGAAGGAAATCCCGCTGCATCTGCTTCGCCCGATTCTGTTGAGGCAGATTTTATCCTCATCAGCCACGGACACGGCGATCACGTGGGAGATGCGGTCGCGATTGCCAAACGCACAGACGCCACAGTTATCAGCGTCAACGAGATTGCTGTCTGGGCGGGTAACCAAGGGCTCAAGTCACATGGTCAGCATCTGGGTGGTGGATATAAGCATCCCTTTGGATATCTAAAATTGACTCTTGCTTTGCATGGATCAGCATTGCCTGATGGCTCGAATGGCGGGAACCCTTGCGGCTTTTTGCTTAGGACGAATGATGGTGAAAAAATCTATCTGGCGCAGGATACGGGTCTGTTTGGTGATATGAAATTAATTGGCGAAGAGGGGCTTGATCTTGCAGTCGTTCCCATCGGCGACAACTTTACGATGGGTCCCGATGATGCACTGCGAGCGGTCAAAATGCTGCAGCCAAAAACAGTCATCCCCATTCACTACAACACCTGGGGTTTGATCGCGCAGGACCCGGATGCCTGGGCTGAACGTGTGCGGAATGAGACCAGCACAAAGGTCGTTGTGTTGAAACCCGGGGAAAGTTATTCTCTGTAGGCTGAGAGCAGAAGCGAATGCCGGGAAGATGGCCCGGCATTTATTATTCCCAAATTGTCTGACGTTTCAATAGGTTACAAGATTAGTTTTTAAAATTGACGCGTAATAATGTTTGTGCTAGGATAACGTAAGAACAACCCCAAAAATACTTTTATTGGATTAATCGATGCATGATCTTCCAGGCAATCGAAATCAAGAGTCATTTTAAGAAATGAGAAATCATCGTATTTAAGCGATGGTTTTTTTGTTTGCCGCTTGTAGCATAAATTGCTAGACTTTTTGAAGCAATTTGTATGCCAAAATTTAAAGTTGCAGTTTAGATAATTATGCGGCATCCTGTAATTTCTACATCTTATATCAGGAGTTGAAATATGAACAAACGAAAATTACAAAGTCCAATTTCGAATCTAATCTTGATTTTGGCAATGATCTTGAGTTCTTTTCTGTCGTTCAGGCCCAACACTATAGCTAAAGCCGACCATACCCCAAATCCGTCAAGTGTCACTGTGGCGGGTTCATTACAGAGTGAATTAGGCTGTTCAGGAGACTGGCAGCCGGACTGTGCCGCTACGCATCTCACGTACGATGCGAACGATGGTGTCTGGCAGGGATCATGGACTGTGCCATCTGGCAGCCATGAATACAAAGCTCCGCTGGATGATAGTTGGACTGAAAACTATGGTCTACATGCCCAGCAGGATGGCCCCAACATCCAGCTCGCCGCAGATGGCAGTTTGGTCAAGTTCTACTACGATCATAAATCACACTGGATCACAGATAGCAAGGGTTCAGTGATTGCAGTGGCACCCGGTAGCTTCCAGTCAGAACTAGGCTGTTCAGGCGACTGGGATCCAAGCTGTCTGCGCTCATGGCTGCAGGACATCGACGGTGACGGTACCTACACGTTCGAGACGACAGCTCTACCCGCGGGCAACTACGAAGCGAAGGTCGCGCTCAATGAGAGTTGGGATGTGAATTACGGCGCGGGTGGTGTCCAGAACGGCGCAAATATTCCGTTTAGTGTACCTGGTTCAGGCTATGTGGTGACCTTCAGCTACAACTCGACGACGCACGTTCTGAGCATCAGCGTAGTCAGCACAGGACCTCAACACGATAACAATGTGGAATGGGATGGGTTACGTCACGACTCTCGCGACACTTTATATCGCACGCCGAGCGGTGCCGTGCAAGAAGGCATACCTGCGATCATTCGCTTCCGCACGTTCCACAATGACGTGACCAGCGTTACGCTGCGCGTGTTTAGCATTAATGCCGGTGGTCAATCATTGATTAACATGACGCAGGCAGCGACTGATGTGTCCTGTTATCAAGAGGGCTTAGAGGACTCTACATGTGATTACTGGGCAGCTACACTATCCAATACCCAGTCAGATAACTTGTGGTATCGGTTTATTGTCACGGATGGCAGTGACACCGATTACTACGACGACGACACCGCCGCCCTCGACGGTGGCTTGGGTGGCACCACTGATGAGGTCGAAGACAATAGTTATGCGCTGATGGTTTACAAGCCAGGCTTCACTGCTCCAGCCTGGGCAAACGACGCGGTGATCTATCAAATTTTCCCCGATCGCTTCCGTGATGGGCGCAGTAATAACAATCCTAAGACGGGCGATGTGCGCTACGATGATCCAGTATTGGCGCTTCCGTGGGGCACATTACCTGAAGGTTACTGCCGCAATTACGCGGATGGCAATACCAACTGTCCGTGGCGCTTCGACAACACACCTCCACCTGATAGCCCCACCAAAGAACAACCTCGCGGCCGTGATTATATGGCTGGTGATCTCAAAGGTGTGGATCAATATCTGGCTTATCTAAAGTCTCTGGGTGTTAATACGATCTACTTCAACCCGATCTTCGATGCCGGGTCTAACCACTCTTATGATACGCAGGATTACTACAAGATCGATCCATATTTTGGCACGCAGAAGGATTGGGAGAATCTCGTCAAACATGCCAATCAGCAGGGCATCCGTATTGTGCTGGATGGCGTCTTCAATCACTTATCCTCAGACAGCCCGTTCTTCGACCGGTATCACCACTATCCAACGACCGGCGCATGTGAATCGGTTAGCTCACCATATCGTTCCTGGTTCAATTTCAATGATGTCCCACCAGGTACTGGTTCATGTGTAAGTAGTAATGGGACACTCAATGCAGCTACCTATGAAGGCTGGTTCGGCTTCGACAGCATTCCTGTGATTAACAAGACTTTGCCCGCAGTGCAGACTTATTTCCTTACCGGGAACAATAGTGTTTCGCGTTACTGGCTCCAACAGGGAGCAGGCGGCTGGCGCATGGACGTCTCGGGTGACCCGAGTTTCCCGAACGGTTACTGGGAGACGTTCCGCACAGTCACTAAGGGGACGAAGCCGGACGTGCTGCTGATCAGCGAAACCTGGCAGAAGGATAGCACCTTGCTGCGTATGTTACGCGGCGACCGGCTTGACACAACAATGAATTATCGCCTGCGCGACGCGGTGATCGGACTCCTCGCTCCCGGCAACTTCGACTCGAAGGGCTTCGCAGATAGCGGACATCCGATCGAGCCGTCTGAATTCGCGGCGCGCATCGCTTCGATGCGTGAGGATTATCCCGATGCCGCTTATTATTCGCTCATGAATCTGCTGGACAGTCACGATACAGAGCGTTTGTTGTGGACATTGACACCCGGAACGGAGACGCGTGCCGATAAAGAACTCAACGCGACGAATCTGGCTGCTGGCAAACAAAGCCTGAAGATCGCCTCTCTGATTCAATTCACCATGCCCGGCGCGCCAACCGTTTACTACGGTGACGAAGTTGGCGTCACCGGCGATGATGATCCGGATGATCGGCGGACGTATCCGTGGTCAGATAAAGGTGGTTCACCGGATAACAGCCTGTTCGCTCACTATCAGACTTTGTCGAATCTGCGCAAGCAAAACCCCGTGCTAACCGATGGCGATATTCGCATCCTGCTGGCTGACAATGCCGCGGATACAGTAGCTTATGGCCGCAAGACAAATAGCCAGGCCGCAATTGTGGTCATCAATCGCGGGGATCAATCTCAGTCAATATCAATTCCGGTTGCCGGTTATCTACCAAACGGTACAGTATTAAATAAAGCCTATGGGGTGGGTGTTAGCGGACCCACTTCACTAACCGTTACAAATGGCGCGCTCAATGGAACGATCGGTGCAAAGAGCGCCTGGCTTTTATTGACAGGCACGATCGATCTACAACCACCTGCCGCGCCTGCTGGTTTGAACGTTACCAACGAAGGCAATGCTCAAGCAAGCCTGGCTTGGAATAGTGTGGCTGGCGCAACTGGCTACAATCTTTATCGCAGTCCAGTGACTGGTGGCGGTTATGTCAAAGTTAATGCCAATCCATTGTCCAATACAAATTTCAACGATACCGGCTTGCGCAATGCACAAAATTATTTCTATGTGGTGACCGCGCTGGATGGCGCTGGTAACGAAAGCGCAAATTCGAATGAAGTGAATGCAATACCACACCTGGTGATTGGCTGGGCAAACCTGCAATGGCCGCCGACCATAACTCATACGATCAGTGTAACAGACCGTACTGATGATGCTTATGGCCAGGTCTGGATTGATGGCGTAACGAATCAACCTGGCGCGACCGAGAGCCTGCGCGCACAATTGGGCTTTGGTCCCGTTGGGACGAATCCAGCCACGAATCAGAATTGGGTCTGGGTCGAGGCGAGTTTCAACGTCGATGCGGGGAATAATGATGAATTCAAAGCAAGCATGCTGCCTGAAACAATAGGCACGTTTGATTATGTCTATCGCTACACCACGACAAACGGTCAGAGTTGGCTTTATACCGATCTCAACGGTCCCATTCCATCGGGGGATCTTCCACCTAATTCCGGCAAGCTGACAGTAAATGCCAGCAGTGATACGACTGCACCCGCCGCGCCGGCGAATCTAAATGTCGTATCGGCTTCACCCACAGGCATCGAACTGGAATGGGATGCGGTGGCTGGTGACCCAACCTTGTATGGTTATGAAGTCCTGCGCAGTGATTCGAGCGGCGGACCATACACGAAGCTCGCCTTGATCACAGGCACGAGCTATACGGATACTTCCGTCGTCGAGAACGGAACGTATTTCTATGTCGTGCGCGCGGTGGATACATCGTTCAATCGATCGGGCAACTCCAATGAGGTGACAGCCACCGCTGAATTGCGCACGGTGAATCTTGTCTTCAACGTCACTGTGCCCGCGTCAACCGATGGGACGGGTCGCTCTGTCTATATCGCAGGCTTCCTCGACCGGCTGGATGGCAATCTGCCACAATGGGATCCAGGTGGTGTGGTATTGACCCGTGTCGATGCAACTCACTGGACAATCACGTTGACGGGCAAGGAGTCTGTACAGATCGAATACAAGTACACATTAGGTGATTGGGAGCATGTGGAAAAAGATGGTGCCTGCATGGAAGTTGGCAATCGGATACTCACATTAACCTACGGTTCAAACGGCACGCAAGTTGTCAATGACACGGTGCCCAACTGGCGCAATGTTGCCCCCTGTGGTAACTAACGCTCTACTCGTTATGTCATTCTGAGCCGTGGAGCGGCGAAGAA
>JAKEFL010000152.1 GCA_022616105.1 Anaerolineae bacterium
GGCTGGGGCGTATATAGCGGCTTTTGGCATCAGTCTGAAATATCCGTCAATGTTGGTGATGTAGTGGAGCAAGGTCAGGTGATTGGTTTGGTTGGCGGAACAGGCCGCGTCACAGGCGCGCATCTTCATTGGGAGATTTGGGTAAATGGTGTTCAGGTGAATCCGCTGGATTGGTTGAATCAGACATACCCGTAGATTGCACTCATAGGCTCAAGCCGCCGTCCCCGGCGGCTTGTTGCAGGTAATGCCTGTGCTGTCCCAGAGGGATGCTTCGCAAAGGACGGCGCAGGGAGCAACTGAGTATGGTCTTCTCAAAGTCGCTTGACAAAACAGTGGTTTTGGAACGTGAATTCCGCGAATGAGCAATTTCGCGAATTTTAATAGGTTTATTCGTGTCATTCGACTATTCGTGCAATTCGCGTTAAAAGTTTTCCGACTTTGAGAAAGTCATAAGCAACTGAGGATGAAGCGTTGCACTTCATCCTTCTTTATGCTACACTACACAGCAATTCGGAGGTCGCCGTGTCCACTGCATCGATTGTCAGCTTCCTTAAGCAAAGCGATATTTTTTATCAATTCACTCCCACACAACTGGAACTCGTAGCAAATCTTTGTCAGGAAGCTGTTTATCAAAAGGATGACTTGATCTTCAAGGAAAATAGTGGCAGTAAGGAACTATACGTCATCGTACAGGGTGAAGTGGACATCTTTGTTGACCCCTCGCTTGTGGGTACACTCGAAGCAGGAAGTGAAAATAAAACAATTGCCACGCTCCGCCGCGGCCAGTCATTCGGTGAAGTCGCGCTCGTGGATGAAGGGCTGCGCTCGGCATCCGCGTGCGCGTCACAAAAGGATACACGACTGCTGATCATCCCGCGCGACAAGTTAATCATGCTATGTGATACATATCCACAGCTTGGGTATCGGCTAATGTACAATCTTGCGGCGGATCTGGCAATGAAAATCAGAAATACGGATTTGAGAATTCGTGAGCAGTTGTTGTATAAACCGCAAGATAAAAGCAGATAGATAAGCGAACACGGCTTTAACAAAGTCAATTGACAAAACACGGGTATGTCATGTTGAGCGGAGCGAAGCATCTCCAACAGCGTGCGAGAGACTCTTCGGTCGCAACAAACGCTCCCTCAGAGTGACATAATTTGGACTTTGTTAAAACCCTGGATAAGTGAAAAGATGCTCTTGACCCCTTAAGATATTTGCCTTACCATTAACTCTTATATAGATTGCTCTCGGCGCCGTCCTCGGCGGCGAGGACGCCGCCGAGAGCAATTTGTTTTAACAACCATCCCATTTCAAAGGAGGTGATGCCGACAGCGAAGAGCATTGTCCGCCCGATCATCGTCGTATCCATTCTTAAGGATACAATTTCCAACTAACATATTTTCGGAGGAGAAAGAAATGAAACGCTTGTATACAATGCTTTCGGTGTTGGTCCTCGCGAGCATGTTGCTTGCTGCGTGTGCCCCGGCAACAACCGAAGCACCCGCGACCGAGCCGCCCCATACCGAGGCACCGCCGACTGAGGCCCCTGCTACTGAGGCGCCCCCCGCATTCGAATGTACCGATGCAATCGGCTGTGTGGATATCGCCCCTGGCGAACCGATTCATATCGCCTGGATTCAGTCCGTATCCGGTGCGACCGCTGCGTTGGGTCAGACGAACGTCAATGGTGGTCAGATCGCGATCGACGACAAAGGTGGTGAATTGCTTGGTCACCCCATCCAGTACGACGGTGAAGACTCCCTTTGTAATGCTGAAGGTGGTCAGGCTGCTGGAACAAAGATCGTTGCAGATCCCACTGTGGTTGCTATTCTCGGCACCACCTGCTCCAGCGAAGCGCGCGCCGCTATGCCTCTCGTTGCGGATGCTGGCATGGTCATGATGTCACCTTCCAACACCAACCCGGACCTGACCAACCCCGATCATCCCGATCACCATGATGGTTACTTCCGCACCGCGCACAATGACCTATTCCAGGGCCGAGTTGCAGCCGAGTATGCTTTCAACGAACTTGGCTTCACTAGCGCCGCGACCGTGCATGATGGCTCTCCTTATGCCCAGTCTCTGCAGCAGGTCTTTGCGGATGTCTTCACAGAGCTTGGCGGCACGATCACAGCTCAGGAAGCCGTAAACGTGGGAGATACCGACTTCAAGCCGGTCCTAACCACAATCGCTGCCGGTTCACCTGAGATCATCTACTTCCCAATCTTCGAACCCGAAGGCAACCTGATGGCTTCCCAGAAATGCGAAGTCTCCGGTCTTGAGGAGGTTTCCTTGATGGGAGCCGACGGCTTGTTCACATCAGGATTCCCCACGACCGCGGGTTCCTGCGCTGTGGGAATGTACATGTCCAGCCCCTATGTTGCTGGCGATGCAATGGCTGGATTCCTTGAGAAGTACAATACAGCCTTTGGTGAAGGACCCGCTTCTGGCTTTGCCCCGCATGCCTATGATGCGATCAACATGTTCTTCGCCGCTATTGAGCAGGTTGCTGTTGTAGGTGCAGATGGCACAGTCCATATTCCTCGCCAGGCTCTGCGCGATGCCCTGTATGGAACAACGGGCTTTACTGGCCTGACAGGCAACCTGGCTTGTGACGAGAACGGCGACTGTGCAACAGGTGAAGCGTTAGCTGTTTATCAGCTTTCCCAAGCAATGGTTGATGGCTCTGAGGATCTCGTAGCATCCACGCCAATCTGGCAGCCGTAAGTCACGATTGAAGATTCTGCCGCCTAGTCTTATTAGTACTAAACTTTCGAAAATGATTTGCAGGTTAAAATTCAAAGTTCAAGTTTAGAGACGCATATCAGTCATGCGTGCGGCACTTTGTAAATTACTAACAGTATGATGAGTGGGTCGGGCAGAAATTGTTTGCCTGACCCATTCTTTTTGGACCTCTTGCATAAGTATATTGCAACCAGGCAGACAGATTTGCAGCCGCGGAGTCACAGAGCCGCAGAGAGAAAAAGAAAAACTCTGTGACTCTGCATCTCTGTGGCAAAAATTAGAGACTCTCACAAGCGGTCTATGGAACCAGGATGTCAAAACATAAAGCATTGATATTTCTTTTCTTTTTAATCATCGCAGCATGTAGACCTGCCACGCCAGCAGCAGGCGAGACCCGTACATCAGAAACAGATGGCATGGTGCAAGTTTTCGTTCCAGATGGATATTTCATCATAGGCAGCGCAATGGATGATCCGCATGCAGATGAGGATGAAAAACCATCGCATAAAGTCTTTCTCGATTCATTTTGGATTGACCGCACCGAAGTAACCAATACAATGTATCTTCATTGTATGTCAACTAAGGCATGCACTCCTCCTGCCCGATCGATTTATTACACAAAGCCAGAGTATGCAAATCATCCTGCCATAGGGATCAGCTGGGTGCAGGCACAGGAATACTGCAAATGGGCCGAGAGACGATTGCCAACTGAAGCGGAGTGGGAAAAGGCAGCCCGCGGCACAGACAGTCGAATTTATCCATGGGGCAATACAATCCCAGAAACTGAATTATCAAATTTTGGTCATCAGATTAATGAAACGGTTCCAGTGGGAATGTATCCAGAAGGAGCAAGTCCCTATGGTGCGCTGGATATGGCAGGCAACGCGTGGGAATGGGTTGCAGATGGCTATCAACCAGATTTCTATTCTCGATCGCCGCAAGAAAACCCGCTCAGCGATTCGCCAGTCAATCGCCGCGTGCTGCGAGGCGGCAATTGGGATAGTAATGCAGAAGGCATAAGAGTCACCAATCGCTTTTGGGCGTTTCCTGGGCGAAACGATACTGATGGTTTCCGATGTGCCGAATCTGACTGGAAATAGAATATAATAGCGCATTAACAAATTTGCAAAGCAATCCACATTCCATCGAATGGAGTTCAACATGAGGCAGAGATTTCTTAATCGAATTAATTTCACCGATATAGCCCTCGGAATTATTGGGGCATCGTTAGTAGGCTTAATTGTTGTCGGCTCCTTTAAGACCCTGGCTGAGGGAAATTACACAACAAGGCAGTGGCTTGATTTTGTGGTGTTTGGCGTTGCGCAAGGGAGCATTTATGCTTTGATCGCCCTAGGATACACACTGGTTTATGGAATCCTCCGCATGATTAACTTTGCTCACAGTGAAGTGTTCATGAGTGGCGCTTTTACTGCTTACTTTGCAGCAGACGCCATGGCAAAAGCGGGGTTCATCAGATCGAATCCATTTATCGCGATACTTATTCTATTTGCGATTTCAATGGCCACCTCCGTTTTTATCGGCGTGCTGGTTGAGCGCATTGCTTACCGCCCCTTGCGACGCGCACCCAGATTGGTGCCTCTCATTACCGCAATTGGCGCATCTTTTTTCCTGCAATATACTTTTAAGGGGTTGTATGGAGATCAGTTCAAAGCCTATCCCGAAGTCGCTGCATTAAAAGGCAGCTGGACCTGGGGAGATCTAAATATTACCAGAATCCAGGTAGTGGTGATACTCTCTGCTGCGCTGCTCATGCTTGGCTTGTATCTTTATGTTCAATATACGAAGACGGGTAAGGCAATGCGCGCAGTTTCTGAAGACAAAGATGTAGCTGCTCTCATGGGGATCAACGTGGATGCGATCATCGTGCGGACCTTTGTCCTCGGCGCGGCTTTGGCAGGCGCGGCGGGAATTCTGTACGCACTTACATTTCGACAGGTTAACTTCTTGATGGGATTCATCCCAGGTATTAAAGCCTTTACTGCGGCCGTTCTGGGAGGAATTGGCAACATTCCGGGAGCAATGCTTGGAGGACTCTTCCTCGGCCTCTTTGAATCGGTTGGACCCATACTCTTTCTTGACGGTCTCAACGTCCCTGCTCCTTATCAACTCAAGGATGTGATCGCGTTTACCATGCTTGTGTTGGTATTGCTCTTCCGTCCAAGCGGCATTCTTGGGGAGCGACTATCGGAAAAGAAGGCATAATTTCGAATACGGCGAAGGAAGGTTGAACTATGGAACACGAATCAAAAACCCCCTGGTGGTTAAAAGCATTACAAACCGGCTTGATCGGCGGAGTTGTCGCCGTCCTGTCGTGCTTGATCGGCATGATCGAATCCTTCCACGAAAGAGACATTATTGCGGGCCAAATCACAATGGGAGAAACAGTGCTGCTCCTGATCGTTATTACATTTAGTTACTTTTCCTCTCGCGGAACTGAGGACACTGCCCTCCCAAAAAGGCTGACGAGCGGAGCCTTGACAGGCTTGGTGACAGGCGGTCTGGTAGCCGGTCTTGTCTTGTTAGGCAAATGGGTTAATTTACGCGAGATCCTCGTCAATGCTTCTCCAAACTTGTACAAGATCCTCACATTTGAAATGGAGAATACGACGACGGCATTGGCATATTTATTGATTGCAGGCACGGTGATCGGGTTACTTACTGCCTTGTTACACCTTATCCCAACTGTATGGAGACGCGCTGTAATATATGGTTTGACAATCGTCTCGTTAATCGCCCTTTTGCAGGACTTGATCAGAATAACACTAACTCGTTTCCCTCAAATAACTGAGGCGCTTGCCTGGATGTTCGGTTCGCGCGGGCAGGAGGGATTATCAGTCAATGGCGCAATTGCTGTCTTCTTGATCGTTACCGCTCTTAATTATGCCTCTGCCACGCGAGGAGATTCCATACGATCCCGGGTGCGAGCCTTGCCGACCGGCACGCAACAAGGACTTCGCTGGGGGAGCTGGCTCCTGCTCTTCGCATTTTTGCTGATCTGGCCGCGGATAGCGGGCCCCTATCTGAGCGAAGTTACAAATGGCATTGGGTTATTCATATTGATGGGCCTTGGATTGAACATCGTGGTTGGATATGCTGGCTTGCTGGATCTGGGATATGTGGCATTCTTTGCGCTGGGCGCGTATACAATGGCGGTTCTCACCACAACCGGCGGCGAGATCACCGCTAATTTTGAATGGACGTTTTGGCAGGCGCTTCCAGCAGCGATATTCATGGCAGTGCTTGCGGGCGTCGTCCTGGGCATTCCAGTGCTCAAGATCCGCGGGGATTATCTTGCAATTATCACACTGGGATTCGGTGAAATCATCCGCATTATGTTCCTTTCAGATTTCCTCAAGCCGTATTTTGGTGGATCGTTTGGAATCGTGTTGATCGCATCTCCCACCTTCGGAAATTTGAGGTTCAACACTCCGCAAACGCTCTATTATGTGATCCTGGCAGGCTGTTTATTGGCACTCTTCGTTGCCTACCGATTACGCGACTCGCGTATGGGGCGTGCCTGGAAGGCAATTCGCGAAGACGAGGATGTCGCCCAGGCGATGGGAATTAATCTGACCTCCACAAAATTGCTTGCTTTTGCAATGGGCGCGGCGTTTGGAGGATTAGGCGGAGCCATTTTTGCATCCAAATTATCGACCGTTTATCCGCATAGTTTCGTCTTCTTGGTTTCCATCAATGTACTTGCCCTCATCATCGTGGGTGGAATGGGCAGTCTGCCCGGTGTAATTGTAGGCGCGCTCTTGCTGGTGGGTCTTCCTGAGTTTTTGCGTGAATTTTCCGAGTTCCGGAATTTGATCTTTGGTGCCCTCCTGATCGCGATGATGCTCAGCAAGCCTGAAGGCTTCCTGCCCGAAGCCGTTCACCGACGGGAATTACATGAAGCAGATAATGCTGCCAACACTGCTGGCACCTAGGCGCATCTCAACCCGAGGGTAATTATATGTCCAACATTCTCACAGCACAAAATGTTACAAAAAGATTTGGCGGTCTGACTGCCGTCAGTACACTCGATATTGAGATTCCCGAAAAGTCCATTTACAGTGTAATCGGTCCAAATGGAGCGGGGAAAACAACCTTCTTCAATTGCATCACCGGCTTTTATCACCCGGAAGAGGGCAATATTGTCTTTGATAACCGCACAATTCTGGGACTCACATCCGACCAAATCAGCCAGCGCGGCATCTCGCGGACTTATCAAAACATCCGCCTTTTTTCAAACCTGACGGCGCTGGAAAATATTCTGGTCGGTCAACACGCGCTGCTTAAATCCACATTGTTTGGTCCCATTTTTGGTCTTGCCAGCACGAGGCGTGAAGAGGCAGATGCGCTGAAAGAAGCGCGCCGCCTTCTGGCTTTTGTATCGCTCGCAGGCAAAGGGGATTTGCTTGCCAAGAATCTGCCATACGGAGATCAGAGACGTCTTGAGATCGCACGTGCGTTAGCCAGCAAGCCAAAGTTGTTGTTACTCGATGAACCAACGGCAGGTATGAATCCGAACGAAACGGAGGATATGACCAAATTCATTCGCCGCCTCCGCGATGAGCTTGGGATCACAATCCTGCTCATCGAGCATGACATGCGCGTGGTCATGGGAATCTCGGAAAAGATCACCGTTCTGGATTATGGCGAAAAAATCGCCGAAGGCACACCGAAAGATATTCAGGGCAATGAGCGCGTTATTGAAGCCTATCTGGGCCGCGGCAGCGCCGCACAGATCACTGCCTAAACCTGGAGGAGATATCAGCCATGCCCATGCTTGAACTTGAAAACATACATACATATTACGGAAACATCCACGCACTAAAAGGCATTTCACTTACTGTTGATAAAGGTGAAATCGTCACATTGATCGGCGCAAATGGCGCGGGCAAATCAACCACCCTGCGTACGATCACCGGATTACTAAAGCCGCGCAACGGAACAGTTAAACTTGAAGGGGAAGATCTTGGAAAGTACAAGGCACATGATATTGTTTACAAGGGTATCGCCATGGTTCCCGAAGGACGCGGGATCTTTGCGCGTCTCACTGTAACTGAAAACCTGGATATGGGCGCTTACAGCCGGACATCCAAACCTGAATACGACAAGGATGTTGAACGGGTTTTTGCATTATTTCCCCGTCTTAAAGAGCGACGCAACCAGGTAGCAGGCACACTCTCCGGTGGTGAGCAGCAAATGCTCGCAACGGGCCGCGCACTCATGGCACACCCAACAATCCTTCTCATGGATGAACCTTCGATGGGTCTGGCGCCTGTGCTTGTAGAGCTCATATTTTCGACCATTGAACAAATCAACAAGGAAGGTGTCACTATTCTCCTTGTGGAACAAAATGCCTTGATGGCTCTTTCGGTGGCAAATCGCGGCTATGTTTTGCAATCTGGTGCAATCGTGCTGCAAGATTCCGCAGCTAATTTGAAAAAGGATCCAACGGTTCAGAAGGCTTATCTTGGAATGGAATAAGTGAGGACCAATTGAAGAAGCGCAGAGGAGAAACCATGCCCTCTGCGCTTTTTTATTAATAAAAGCTCTTCGCGCTGAGCGGCGTTGGTCGAGTAGTGGCGCCAGGGCGCCACGTATCGAGACCAAACGTAGTCGATGCGCAGACACTAAAGCACCGTTACTTTATGATAAGGATTAACCATGCTCATACTCAATGCAGATGAAGTTAGACAAGCCTTACCTATGAAGCAAGTCATCGCTGCCATGAAGGATGCCTACGCCTCTCTTTCGGACGGGACGGCTGTTGTGCCGCTTCGGACGCGTTTACAAATCCCGAGCCACAACGCTTTGAGCCTCTTCATGCCCGCCTACATGAAATCAGATAGCGGTGAAGCATTAGCGATCAAAGTTGTGTCGCTTTATCCACAAAACCCTTCGCGCGGACTCGCGTACATTCAAGCCGCAGTCCTTGTGCTCGAATCCGATACAGGCCGGGCAATTGCCTTACTGGAAGGGAGTACGCTCACTGCTATTCGTACAGGCGCAGGAAGCGGCGCGGCAATTGATCTGCTCGCGCGCAAAGACAGCAAAGTAGCTGCCATCTTTGGTGCAGGTGCACAAGGTCGTACTCAACTTGAGGCCGCTTGCAATGCGAGAAATATTGAAACAGTTTTCATATTCAACCTCACAATTGAAAAAGCCAAAGCATTCGCAGAAGATATGGCAGGGCGTAATTCCATTCCCAAAGATATTCGTGTTGCGCAGACTCCCAGGGAAGCAATTGAAAACGCGGATATCATTTGCACAGCTACAACCTCTTCAAAACCTGTATTCGAGGATAAGGATGTAAAACCAGGCACGCATATTTCTGCCATAGGCGCGTATACGCCTGAGATGCAGGAGTTGCCTGTTGAAACAGTATCACGCGCCCGCATCGTTGTCGATTCGTATGCCACAGTCATGGAGGAAGCCGGTGACATTGTGCAAGCCATCCAGGCAGGAGCCATAAAGGAATCTGACATCCATGCCGAAATCGGAGAAATTGTTTTAGGAAAAAAATCTGGCAGACAATCCGAGGATGAAATTACTTTCTTCAAATCAGTAGGCAATGCGGTACAGGATGCCGCTGCCGCGCAACTCGCACTTCAAAATGCCCGCAATATGAGACTCGGCACAGAAGTGGATTTTTAGAATATACTCGCGCTGAGCGGCGTTGGTCGAGTAGTCCCGCGTGATTTTCGCGGGACGTATCGAGACCAAACATAGTCGAAGCGCGAATAATCAAAATATCTTAAATGACCTTGAACAGTCGTCCTTTGACTGCGGTCAGGACGAATAATATACTTATGCCTTCAGCAGAAATCATAACCATTGGAACCGAAATATTACTCGGTGAAATTGTAGACACCAACACCCGTCACATCGCGCGGACGCTGCGCGGCATGGGTGTGGATTTGTATCGCACGATCACCATTGGTGATAACACTGAACGGATCGCAGAAGCAATACACAATTCAATGAACCGCGCAGAGATCGTCATCACTACTGGCGGGCTTGGACCAACAGTAGACGACCCCACACGTGAAGCAGTTGCGCGCGCAGCCGGTGTTGAACTCGAATTCCGCGAAGACCTTTGGGAACAAGTTGTTGCCATCATTTCGCGGTATGGGCGCAAACCGTCCGAGAATCAGAAACGTCAGGCATACGTTCCCAAAGGCGCGATCGGAATTTCAAATCCCGTTGGCACAGCGCCATGCTTTATTGTTCAATATTCCCATCTCGCGCTGAGCGGAGCTGCTGGTCGAGTAGACGGTGGTATCCCGTCGTATCGAGACCCAGCGGAGACGAAGCGGGGAGAGGGTCAAGGGGTAAGCGACGGCGTAGTCATCTCCCTCCCCGGCGTACCCAGCGAAATGGAATACATTCTGCACGAATCGATCATCCCCTATCTTCAAAAGCGATTCAATTTGGATCAGATCATTAAGATACGCATCCTGCATTGCGCGGGACTCGGCGAGGGGTTGATTGACGAAAAGATCGATGATCTTGAAAAACTCAGCAATCCAACAGTGGGACTTGCAGCACATACAGGTGTAGTTGATATCCGCATCGCGGCGAAGGCAAAAAATGAAACTGAAGCAGATGAAATGATCGCGGGCATCGAAGAGGAAATCCGGGAACGATTAGGGGATGTGGTCTTTGGCGCAGATGAAGATAAACTCGAAACGATTACCTTGAATGAAGTTGCCAAACGCGGCTGGACGCTGACCGCAATCGAATCAGGTCTGGATGGATTGCTGGCGCGCAGAATCCCTCACACCACCTCCTTCTCGGACCTGAATCCTGCTGCCCTCTTGGTCGCGTTGCATGCCGCCCGCGCCGAATCCAATGCGGATGCTGCCCTGGGAGTGGCTGTATACCCTCAAGAGCGCGCCGCGGAAATCGCACTAATCACACCCAAAGGCGAAAAGACTCACCACATCACCTATGGCGGACCGCCGCGCAGCCTGCCGCGCTGGTCTGTAAATCTCGCGCTGGATTGGCTTCGGCGACGCGCCATGGACCCAGAGGGTGATTAGCCAATGTTACACAAGTTATCAGCCGCAGAGTCGCAGAGACGCAGAGAAAGATTTAAAAACTCTGTGGCTCCGTGTCTCTGTGGCAGGAAAAAAGATGTTACATCCATAGGGTGTTATTAATATGGCGCGTCGAAAAAAAGGATCGCATGGCTGGGTATATTTTCTTTGGGGAATGAATGGAATTGTTATCGTTGGCCTATTGAGTGCATTTGCTTTCTATGTAACGAACCAGCGTACCTTCGCCGCAAATGGATCGGTCGAAACATCTCCATTCAACCCAACGCGGGAATTGCCGCCAACAAGTTATTTTCTTCCAACCCTTACACCCAACCCAAATTACACGCCGCCTGTATTCGAAACCTCCACCGCGTTTATCCTCGAAAACGGACCGCGCCCAACGATCATTGGCTTTTCACTGGCTGGCCGTCCTATTGAGCTTTATACATTTGGTGCGGGAGAGAGAGAATACCTCATCGTGGCAGGCATCCATGGCGGCTATGAATGGAATACGATCGCGCTTGCCAATGAATTGATCACGCACATTAACGAACACCCCGAAGTCATTGCAACAGATGCAACACTCTATATCATCCGCAACATGAATCCGGATGGCGAAGCGCGCGCACATGGCGTGGATGGCAGAGTCAATAACAACGGTGTAGACCTGAACCGCAACTTCCCCGCCGAAAACTGGACAGCTGAATGGGACCGCGATGGATGCTGGATCTACCGTCCAACCACGGGCGGTTTATATGCCGGCTCTGAGCCTGAAACACGTACCGTAATGAGTTTTATCAAGGCTCACAAGATCGAAGCCATGATCAGCTATCACAGCGCTGCGCTCGGAGTTTTTCCTGGCGGCGTGCCGTGGGAGGAACCCTCCAAGCGGCTCGCAAAGGCTCTTTCAAAAGTGACAAGGTATCCATATCCGCCCTTCGATACAGGATGTGAATACACTGGCACGCTTGCAGATTGGGCTGTTGAGAACGGCGTTGGCGCGGCAGTGGATATGGAACTGCGTACTCACAGCAATACAGATTTTGATGAAAATTTGAAGGCCCTGAAAGTGCTGTTGAGTTTTATGCCTTAGTGAGTGCTATAATTCGAGAAGGCAACGCGAATGAAACCCATCCGTTTTTCCAATCATGCTCGCAAGCGAATGGACATGCGCGGTGCAACAGAAGCGGAAATTGCGAATGCCATTCAAAATGAAAAATGGCAGCCTGCTTTGCAAAACAAAAACAGGTTCGTAAAAAATTCGACTTTGGCGAGCCATCTCCGGTAAACCAGCAGGTATATGCTTTCAAAACCATCCAGGCAATTTTCGTAGAAGAAAGCGATTCAATTATTGTTGTGACCGTTATCGTTTATTATGGAAATGAGGAACAAGCAAAATGAAAATCACATATGATCCCGATGTGAATGCCTTATATCTTGAATTTCATCATCTTGAACCTGGAACGGCGGAAACGCGGCAGCTTACCGAAGAAATACTCGCTGATTATGGTCCTGATGGAAAACTGGCTGGCTTGGAAATTCTGGATGCACGCCGCGTTCTGGAACAGGCATCTGGACGTGTGGTGTTTGAAATCGAGCCAGCATTAGTGACAAGTTCATCAAATCGATAGAAAGTAATTCCAAGAACGAAACAATGAAAATCGATGCTTTAAATAAGAAGCTTGACCCTCTTTTCAAAAAATATAAAATAGAAAAAGCGATACTATTTGGCTCACTGGCACGAAATGAGGCTTCCCGTCATAGCGATATTGACCTTATCCTTATCCAGAACACCGACCTGAGGTTTCTGGATCGGTACGAGGGTGTTCTCAGGGAATTCAGCCAGGCACTACCCGAATGGGACGTGGACCTTCTCATCTACACACCCGAAGAATTGGCTGCAATTTCTCATCGAAGGTTTATCCAGCGGGCATTGAAGGAGGGAATCGTTCTATATGAGTCGAAATAAAACACAGGCAGGAAATTCAGTAATTCAAGATTTTGATTTCAACTATCCATCACATTCCGTCATTGCGAGCGAAGCGAAGCAATCTCCACCATGGGAAGGGGTTTGCTTCAATGGCAAGAACACTGATCTCGCAATGACAGACACAGTCTGTTATTTGCTAAAATTATTTGAAACAGGCGGCTTCTTGAGCCGCCTGTTTCAAAACAAGGAGCATCAATGACTCAGGCGGATACACTTTTTATAAACGCTCACATCCTCACCATGGATCAAGCACTTACCCAATATTCTCCCGGCGCGGTCGCGGTGAGTGGTGATAGCATCGTCGCTGTTGGGCTTGAAGACGAGATCAAAAAAGAATATTCTGCAGATGAAACGATCAATTGCAAAGGCAAAGTCCTCATGCCTGGGCTGATCAACGCGCACACACACGTGCCGATGACTCTCTTGCGCGGGCTTGCAGACGACCTGCGGCTCGATGTATGGCTGATGGGCTATGTGATGCCGGTCGAACGCGAATTTGTTTCGCCAGAGTTCGTTCAATTGGGAACATCCCTCGCCTGCGCGGAGCAAATCCGCAGCGGCGTCACAACTTTCAACGACATGTATTACTTCGAAGAGGATGTTGCCAAAGCGACTGCCCGGGCAGGCATGCGCGCGGTCTGCGGCCAAACTGTGATGAAATTTCCCGCGCCGGATGCAGCCTCCTATGAAGATTCCTTGGCGATGGCGCGTGAGTTCATTCAACGATGGAAGGGGCATCCTTTGATCGTCCCCGCGATTGCACCCCACGCGCCTTATACGTGCACCGCGGAAATACTGCGCGCCACTGCCGAACTTGCCAAAGAATTCGATGTGCCGCTGCACACTCATCTCGCGGAAACCGCGTTTGAAGTCGAAAACATGCGCAGTGAAAACGGGATACCGGTCATTCCATATGTAAAGAAGCAGGGCCTTCTTGAGGCAAAAGTCATTGCGGCACATTGTGTTCATATAGACGTGGGTGAGATACGCACGCTTCATCATGCAGGTGCGGGTGTGTCGCACAACCCATCTTCGAACCTCAAACTCGCTTCGGGATTCGCGCCGGTGATGAAGATGCTCGAAACCGGACTCAACGTTGGCATTGGCACAGATGGACCTGCATCGAACAATGATTTGGATATGTTCGAAGAGGTGCGCCTCGCCGCGTTCGTTGCCAAGGCCGTGACGAACGATCCAACATCATTACCTGCCTCACAGGCTCTTCTGATGGCAACCCGCCTCGGCGCACAGGCGCTTCATATCGGACATCTAACTGGTTCCGTTGAAACAGGCAAACGCGCTGACCTGATCCTTGTTGACGTTTCGCCTTTGCACAATTCACCATCCTTTAAACGCGCGGCAGATAACACTTATGCACAGATCGTGTACGCAAGCAAGTCTACAGACGTGAGCGACGTAATGGTCAACGGCAAATGGCTGATGCGCGACCGTCAATTACTTACAGTCAGGGAAGATGAACTGCTTATACAAGCGGCGGACATTGCAAAAAAAATTGATTCATTCCTGATCGCGCGTGAGCAATCGGTGTTGTCGAAGTTGATCGCGCTTGGCGGCTCAATGGAGCAGGAGTCGTTCGAGGTGCAGGTCAAGGTCAAAATAACGGAGACAGGCCCCATCATCCAGGCAATGAAGCGGCCCGAAATCGAAGTCATCCGCCAGCGACATTACAGTGAACACGATATCTATTTCTTCTTCGACGATCCATCACAGGGACGATTGCGCTATCGTGAAGATGATTTCATAGATGACGCCAAGGGCATTGTTACGAACGTCCGCGCCCGCCTGACGTTGATCGGTCAGAAGCGTGAAGGCAAATTCGAACATGAGGTGCTGCTCTCGCGCAGCCGGTTTATTGCACCTGCCGCGCAATCACCGAGGTTTTATCGCGAATATTTCAAGCCCAAATCGGAAGTGCAGATTGATAAAGACCGGTTGAGATGGCTGATCAAATACAAAGATACAGAATTCTTTGTGAATTTGGACCGAGTGACCGAACCTGAACTTGGGTATTTCCTTGAGGTCAAGAGCCGCACATGGAGCCGCAAGGACGCAGACAATAAGGCACACCTTGTGAACGAACTCCTGTCGCTGCTTGGGGCATCGGGCGGCGAAACCGTGACGAAAGATTACATTGATATTATCCACGAGGGGTAACATTGACTGCACGGCAAAAGGCGTTTCTCACCGCGACACTTGCACCCGATTTGCCAAGCAAATCGTGCGTTCGGTGCAGTGCAGGTGAGACGTAAAGGACGCCAAGATTCTTAAAGAAGTTCATCATTTGGAAACTTCCTCAAATAATTTGACTTTCCTTCGCGTCCAATTAATTTTCTTCGCGCACTTCGCTTCTTCGCGGTAACAAGGTTTGTTTTTCAGGAGACTCAACATTGCAAACATTAGGTAAATTCATCGCGGCGATCTGCGCCTTTCTATTTATTGTCACTGGCGTAATCGCTCTCCTTCTTTTTAACATCGAAAGAAAAGCATTCTCATCTGCCACATACAAACAGGCATTCGAGAATCAGAATTTATATCAGCGAATGCCTGCGATCCTGTCAAACATAGTAACAACGTCCGTTATACAGAACCCGAATTTGCCGACCTTCGTAGAAACCTTAACTGTGGCAGATTGGGAGTCCACAATCTCATCCGTTTTGCCGCCTCAGGAACTCAAAGCAATCACCGATGACGCGCTTGATTCCATTTTTGAGTACGTCAACCGCAGGACCAATTCAGTTACAGTCTCGATTGTCCCGTTAAAAAGTCACCTGATCGGTCCATCTGGCGCGGAGGTTGTCAGGCGAATCTTGCGTGCTCAACCCGCTTGCACACCAGAACAACTTCAGGAAATTGCACTTGGTTTTTTATCGGGTGGAGATATCATCCTTTGCAGCCCGCCTGAAGATGTAATGGCATTATTACAACCTGTGATTGAATCACAGACCCAATTTTTAGTTGTTGCTCTTCCAGATGAAGTTACGCTAGTTTCAGATGTTCTAAGCGGTACGCCCAATGATCCGCGCTTGAGGCTCAACAATGTGCGTTTGATTCTATTGGTCTCTCCGTTACTGCCAATTACATTCTTGCTTGCCATCCTTGTGTTTGCTGTGCGCGATTTGAAGGGCTGGCTAAATTGGTGGGGCTGGCCCTTCCTGATGACGGGTGCAGGCAGTGTGCTTGTCGCTTTGCTCGGGTCACCTGTAGTCGGATTGATCGTCCGAGGTTTCATGCAAAGACAGGGAGCTGGCTTTATCCCACCGATCCTGCTCTCGACGTTGCAGGAAACAGCAGGCTCGGTTACGCGCGAGATCCTCAAGCCCGTTGCAATTGGTGGGCTGATCCTGGCTGTTTCAGGATTAACTATGGTTATTGCCGCGCTGTTTGTAGTGAGAAGGAATGATATTTAATCTCTGCAATATTTATGTCACTCTGAGCGTAGCGAAGAGTCTCTTATACAACGAGCGAGACTCTTCGGTCGCAGCAAACGCTCCCTCAGAGTGACATTACTATGAATGGCGAGATGCGCCGCCTTTTTCTTGCTTTTTCCATACTACTCCTGGCTTCTCTCGCCTGCAACAGCAGTGGCCAGGATATTCCGCCCACTCCAGAAAATTCAATTTTTGATTCTGGAAAAACAGCGTATGGCTTCTTCCCCTCTCCGCCTGAAGCCACTCTCGAAAGCATCCTCCAACTATTCAAAGATATAAGCGCACATGGAGACTTTGTCCTCATTCAACAGAACACCGCCTGGGAGGATTTCGTCAGCGGCACGGATGGTGAATCTCAAACGCGCACTGATCTGATCAATCAAGTCAAACTGGCGCGGCAAAATAACCTTGAATACATCTTTGTTATCGACGCGCTGAATGGTCTGAACCGCCGCGAGTTTGCAGGCTTGCCCGCGAGCTGGGAGGCAAATTTTGGGAATCCCGATATCCGCTTGGCTTATAGAAACTACGCGTTATGGGTCGTCCAGCAATTTCACCCGCGTTATCTCGGTTTGGCATCTGAGATCAACACCTACATGGATGCGTATCCCGATGACGTGCAAAACTTTATCAGCCTATACAACGAAATCTACGCGCTCGTCAAAGCCGAAGCGCCAGAAACACAAATCTTTGTCACATTTCAATGGGAGGATTTGAACAACATGTTCCCTCAGCACGAGGAAGGAAATCGTGAGCGTTTCGACACCAACTGGGAACAGATCGAGGCCTTCGAACCCAATCTGGATTTGTGGGTGATCTCATCCTATCCATATTTTGTATTCAACTTCGGTGCGGAGATCCCAGAGAATTATTTCGCTCCGCTTCTTTCGCGGACCAACAAACCGGTCGCCATTGCCGAAGGCGGATTCTCCTCCCAACCCGTTGGCTTTACACAAGGCACACCTGAAGATCAGGTCGCGTATCTCAACGCAATTCACGATCAACTTGGACCCCGGCTTGTATTCTGGGTAAACACCCTTTTGAATGATTTCAATCTGGAATCGTATGCGGAACAGATGAAAAAAGATGGACGCGATCCGCAAGATATATTGTTACTCGGCGCGTTTGCTTATATTGGTCTTCGTAATGCTGATGGTTCTTCAAAGCCCGCGCTGGATGTGTGGGATGAATTTCGAAAACATCGGTGACAAAAACGCGGGAAGCAGTTTATAATTAGGATACCCAAAACAGTGCAAGAATATTGTGTTTACATAGTTAGTGTCGTCCCGTGCTTCCATATTCAGCTTCGCGCAAAGCTGGCCCCGAAGTACGGATAATCAAATAATCAGTGTTTCACGAAACAGGATTGTAGTGACGTCTTTCGCATTACAGGACAAAGTGGAAATTTCATCCCTGCATCTGAAGTCTGTGCAAGTACAACACCAGGTGTGAGCAAAAAGTGAGCATTGAACGACAACGATCAACACATCCAAACAACATAGACGCGTCGACCTTTCGTGATTTGCTGGTTATATTTATGCAACGGAGGTAGAAATGCAATTAGGTGTATCCAAGCTCAAGACTGGCCCGAAGACCTGGACCATCCACCGAACGCGCGCAGGACAGCTAATCGTTTGGCTGCTCTTACTGGCGCTAATCATGATGCCATTCAGCGCGAAGGCATTAACAACAGTCGAGGATGCCGTCAGCACATTCACGTTTACGTAGAACATGCATCCCTTAGGATTCTCGGAGCGGTTCATCCCCCTGGATAATACTGTGCCAGGGGCGGGCGTCTTCACATCTGACCTGGCGTTCTGGGGAAAAATCGCTGCCCAGGGCACCTACGCGGGCTTCCGGCTCATCGACATCACCGAGCCAGACAACCCGGTCGAGATCATCAACTACACAGGGTGTTCGAGCCCGATAAACACCGTAGGTAATCAGGGTGACGTGCTCTTGTGGGGTAACCTGCTCATCCGCTCATGGAACTCGCCGGTCTCTGCAACCAATGCCCCGACCGCCAGTTGTGGGGGCCAACTCGTGGGGTTGGGCTTCGAGGGTCTCAACATCTTCGATATTAGCGACCAAACAAATCCGGTTCTCATTAAGAACCTGCGGATGGCTGCGGACACAACACCGACAGGCTGCGGCTCGCACACCGCGACCCTGGTTCCTGATCTTGCACGGGGTAACCTCTACGTCTACAACAGCGCCTCGAGTGGAGCCTGTCCAGGGATTGACATCGTCAAAATCCCGCTCGCTGACCCAGCCAGCGCTGTCTTTCTGCGGCGGGAGCCTTCGGGCCGAAGCTGTCATGATACTGGTGTCATTCTTGGTACTGTGAACCTCGCCGCATGCGCAGGCGGCAATGGCTTCACCGTCTGGAGTTTCGACCCGAGCATTAACCCACCTGCTGCCGGCTCGCTTGAAGATCCGATCGAACTTTATTCGCGTATCGTCACGGGCGTCACGATTGAACACTCCGCCTCCTTTACCTGGGATGGCAAGGTGCTCATCTTCGGCCACGAACCGGGCGGCGGCGGTCAGGCGCAATGCCAGGCGACGAGCAGCACTACGAACCGATCTCTCTTCTTCTTCGAGGCGAGCACCGGGACACTGCTGGGCACCATCCTGCATCCTCGGCCGCAGACCAATACAGAGAATTGCACCTGGCATAACTTCAACGTAGTGCCAACCGATAAGCGCTATATGCTGGTCGCCGGTAACTACCAATCTGGAATCTCTGTCGTTGACTTCACGAACCTGGCCGCGGCATATGAGGCTGCTCATGCTGACCCCGCGCCGCTGGTCAACCCGAACAACCCGGCCGCCATCGAACTCGGCGGCGACTGGTCAACCTATTGGTACAACGGGCGCATCTACGAGTCCGACATCACGCGCGGGCTCATCATCTGGAATCTGAGCGATAACGTCGTCGCCGGCGCGATGAAATTCGACCACCTCAACCCGCAGACGCAGGAGATCTCCTTCCCATTCAAGGGAACGGCGTTCGGCAAATTTAAACCTGCTCTCAATCAGTTGGGCTTCGTCATCTTCGGAGAAAGCGCACCTGATGATGTCAGCGGCGGAACAGGCAGCGACGAGGGCTTCGCTGGTGATGGCGACGGCCTCGGTGGACCCTAGCCACTGATCCTCGTTTTGTCCATTCTATGGAGAGCGGCTCTTTGAGCCGCTCTCCATCATTACCTCTTGCTGATGCTCCTTTGAGGCTTCTTATGGGCCAACAATCTGCTGGCGCGTTTGCGTATATTGGTCTTCGCAATACTGATGGCACACCCAAGCCTGCGCTGGAGGTTTGGGATGAGGTGAGGGAACGTTAATCCGTAACGGGGCGGATCAGGCGCGCTGTTAAGCGTCGCCTGCATCTGGCTGGTTGGCAAATTCTCGTTTCCTACGATGTATCAGCACGTGACGTGGAACATTCCTATCACGTCGCCCTGGGCGGCATTCCAAGCTGTGATGGCTTGGGGAGTAGGAAGCAACTGGACCGAGCATCCATTCTTCCGGAAATACTCGGCGGCTTCCTCTGAAAGCTCGACGTTACCGCCCTGCCCCGACCCGAGGATCAGCCGCTTCGCACCCGCTTCGAAGATGTGTTCCGCTTCTTGGAGGGAAATCTTGTGCGACGTTCCATATTTCGCCTTGGATAGCTTCTTTTTGCGTTTCTTCACCTTGCCGCTCAAGCGGATCACGATGTCGTGCTCATACAACTCGCCCAATATTGTGATGCTCCCGAATTCTGTCCCGTCGATGGATGGTCTCATCGCTTGGCCTCCGTTTTCCTTGCCAAC
>JAKEFL010000153.1 GCA_022616105.1 Anaerolineae bacterium
CTCAATTAACTCACCTTACGCATTGTGCCACAGAGTCACACACCTGCCCTGGCGGGTGGTGCCAGGGGAGAACACTGAGAAACCCTTTTATTTTTCTCTGTGACTCCGCTCGCTGGTGCAGTCTGTGGCTGGCCTGCGTAACATCAGTCATTTAAGTTTCAGGGCAGCTAGAAATTCTTCTTGGGTTCTCACTATATTCTTGAAACCCAGCCGTTTGCCTAGCCGTGTAAGTTGAGGTGGGTCAACGTAAGTAGTTGCCAAAATTTCCTCCTGCCCCAAAACTTCATTTGCTTTTCCATCAAGCAGCACTTTTCCCTGCGATAATGCGATCACACGCTCAAAGTTCTCCGCGCAAAAATCAATATCGTGTGTAATGGTAATCACCGTCTTGCCGCGCTGGCGCAACGTTCTGATGACATTGGCAATGCGTGCAATGTTCATGGCATCCTGCCCAGTGGTAGGCTCATCAAAGACCAGGATATCCGTATCCATGGAGATCACCGATGCCAGCGCGACCATCTTGCGCCAGGTGGGGGATAGATCATACGGATTTGTTTCCGTTTTGTCCGATAACTCAGTCATCGCCAGCGCGTCTTTTACGAGACTTTGAACCTGTTCTTTGTCAAGCTTAAGGTTACGCGGCCCGAACGCGACTTCTGTTTCCACATTCTTCGAGAACAACTGCTCATCAGGATTCTGGAACACGTAACCAACTCTTCGTGCCAGTTTCGCAACGGGCTGACTTCTCGTATCCCATCCGCCGATTCGGACTTCCCCTGAAGTCGGCAGCAACAACCCATTCAAATGTTTCACCAAAGTTGTCTTCCCTGCACCGTTTTGACCTACAATGGCAACCTGTTCACCTGATTCGATTGTCATAGAAATCCCACATAAAGCTTCGACGCCTGCGGGATATGTAAAGTGCAAATCTCGAATTTCAATTTTCATATCATTGTTCCCCTCTCCCTCTGGGAGAGGGGCTAGGGGTGAGGGCGAAACCCTCCACTGCTTCATCCAATGTCACAGGTAACTGATCATTCTTCCATAAGCCTATGCCCTGTGCCTTACGCGCTACGGAGGTGTAGCGCGAAATGCCAAATCCGCTTTGTTCCAGAATAGGTGATGTTAACACTTCCCCTGGTGTCCCTTCAAGCAAAATTTGTCCATCCTTCAATGCAATGACTCGATCTGCAAATTGCGCGATCCATTCCACTTTATGCTCAACCAGAATAACTGTCATACCCTGTTCTGCCAGCTTGCGAATCACGCCGAAAACCTCCCGCGTGCCGATGGGGTCCATTTGCGACGTGGGCTCATCAAGCACGAGGACCTTTGGCTGCATGACCAGGATGGAGGTCAGCGCGACTCGTTGCTGTTGGCCGCCGGATAACGAATACGGTGAGCGGTCCGCCAGATCGCTGATGCCTGTCAATTTCATCGCGTCCTCCACGCGGACCTTCATCTCGTCGCGAGGGACACCAATATTTTCCAACCCGAACGCGAGCTCTTCGAAGACTGTGTATTTCGCGCCGCTGATCTGGTTGAACGGGTTTTGAAATGCCAGCCCGACGTTCAACACCCATTCGTGTAGATTGGATTTGCTGGATTCATTGTCCGCAACTTCAACTGTGCCGGTCAACTCGCCTTTGAAAAAATGGGGGACAAACCCCGCAATGGTATAGCACAATGTGGATTTGCCCGCTCCATTTGGCCCGATGATCGAGACAAATTGACCCTCGTTGACTCGCAAGTTGATATTTTGCAACACAGGCGAATGGGTAAGCGGATATGTGTAAGTGACGTTTTGCAGGTTTACGATAGCCATAATCTCAGTGCCAGGGAAATAAGAACAAGCGCAGCAAGTATCCAGCGAATCATCTTGTCTGAATTTGTGTCGGGAATTTCATGCAAAGAGGTTTTTGTTTTTGTAGATGTGAACCCGCGTGCTTCGATGGCGATGGCGCGCTCCTCCACTTCAACAAGTGAGCCGAAAACAAGAGGTCCAACAAGTGGAATCAGCGAGCCAGCCCGTTTGAGAAAACTGCTTTGAGTATCTAAACCGCGCGAACGCTGTGCAGAGATAATCGTCTGTGCCTTGGCTTGCATCTGAGGCAAAATTTGAATTGTGGAAATGATGACGTATGCAAATTGACCTGGCAGGCCACGGCGCGTAAGATCAGACATAAGTTCGCTTGGATGGGTCGTCAGCAGGAAAAGCGTGAAGGATGAAACCATCAGAAAGATCCTCATTGCATTTGCGAATGCAAACATTACACTTTCTTTTGTCGGATGCAAAAAACCGATGCGGAAAAGTTCCTCTCCCTCAAGTGGTTGGAAGAGCGCCTGCATAATGAAAAGGAATCCTGCTGCAGGCAGAATGAGGCGAAGACTTGCGTTGAAATATTCCCGCGCAACTTTTCCAGTGAAACTCAATGGGATGACTCCAGAAAGAATTAGCAGATGTGGAGTCCAATAAAATGGAGCGAAGAATGAGATGAGAACAAATCCAAAAACCAGGGTAAGTTTGGTAAGGGGATTGAGGCGGTGGAGAATGCTGTCGCGTTTTGCGTAGAAAGAAAGTCTTTCGTGCATTGCCATCGATTATAAACGACAAAAAAAGAGACCAGATTTTGCATCTGATCCCTTTTTGATATAGGGAAGACTATCCGCCGAGGATGTTGCGAAGCATAAATGCCGCGAACAGCACCAGCAGGACGACCACGCCAATGGCAATATAGAGCTGGGTCTGGTTTGCGCCTCCTTCGTCTTCCACATTTTCCGGGCGTGGAAAGCGGGCAATGAAGCGCCTGGATAGCCCTTGTACGATCGCGAAAGCAAGCATGGCTGTTGTGATCTTGTCTACTGGTTCAACAAGGAAGCTTGTGCTGAACACAGCCTGGAATACTCCCAGACCTGTTTGCATCAGATATGCTGTGATGAAGGAGGAACCGCTGGCAGTGATTCCACCGAAAAGATAAACTGCGATTGGTGTTGAAGCAGCTGCGGCTGTAAGGGCAACCACAAAACCTGTTACGACCACTTTCCACCAGCTCTTGAACCAGCCTCCTTTTGCCATGAAGCCGGACACCAAGCCAATGAAAAATGCTACAGGCCACCATGGGAGGGCATTTGGGTCGATGGCGATGCCCCAGATCGTGTTGGAGAGAGCACCTGTCAATGCGCCAGCCCAGGGACCGCAAAGTACGCCTACGAGCACCGTTCCAACTGAGTCCAGGAACACGGGCAATTTGAGCGTGACAACGATCTGCCCGATGGCAATATTGATGGCAATTGCCACAGGGATGAGCACCCATGTCATGGTGTTGAAGTCCTTCTTGATATTGTTTAACATATCATTCTCCTTTTCTAATGTTTGATTCCTATAACACCGCCCGTGCAAATTTGTTTCACTTTATGCACTCTGCTTTGTCGGGGTCTCAGACCCCGACAGAGCCGGCAAGCATTTCCATCCTCTCCAAAAACAACTCCACGAAATCTCTTGCCTTAACCCCCAGGGCCACTTTCATATTGGCAGGCTTCTTTTCGTAATTGTAAAAATCCGCGAACGTTTTCCCCATCGAAACACCACCTGAAATATCCACGTCGACGGGTAATTCCTGATAGTCACACAATTCGGGCGCAAATGTTAGCGCCAGTGCAAGCGGGTCGTTAATTACACATCCCTCAATGCCCTGATAATCGTCATGATACTCCATATAAAACCTGGTCGCATCTTTGATGAAAGTAGAAATGGGCGAGTCGATATTTTGTAATCGTTCCACATCCTGCGAGGTCAAAATACATTGATAGGTCACATCCAACGGCGCCAGCGTGGTCGGAATGCCAGCATGAAAAAGGATATGTGCAGCATGAGGATCAGCATAGGTGTTGAATTCAGCCAGCGCTGTCGCGTTGCCCTCATGCCGGATCGCGCCGCCCATGATGATTAGCTCTTTGATTGCGTGAACAAGGCGCGGCTCCTGGCGGATTGCCAAAGCGACATTGGTTAGAGGACCGATTGCCACCAGTGTAACTTCTCCTGGCGAGGAGAGAATCTTTTCGATGAGGTAATCGCATCCATGCTGGACAACGGGCCTGTTTTGTGGATCTGGAAGTTTCGCGTACCCCAAGCCTGTGTTCCCGTGTGTCTCAGGCGCAAGCAGGGATGGCTGCACGAGCGGTTTTTCACATCCCTTTGCGACGGGAATATGGCTTGCCTTTGCCAACTCCAAAATCGACAATCCATTGATCGTGCCTTGTTCCAGTGAACAGTTGCCATGCACAATACTGACTCCCTCCAGAGATAATTCGGGCGAAGCCAGAGCCAGCAAAATCGCACAGGCGTCGTCAATGCCGGGATCCGCGTCAATCAGAATGCGTTTGGTCATATTAATCTGTAATGGACCGGCTCAGCTTTTCCATACGCTGCGTAAATAGTTCGACAAAATCATCACTGCGGACATTCATACCGACTTTCATGTTTGGAGGTTTTTTGGTGATATTGTAAATATCAGCAAATGTGTTGCCCATGGAAATGCCGCCGGAGATATCAACATCCACATAATATTCCTTGAGAGTCAATAGCTCAGGTGCAATGATCGTTGCCAGAGTCAGCGGATCATGCAAGGCACTTCCTTCGAAGCCTCTCTCATAAGAGACTTTCAAGTACACATTAACAGCATCTCTGATAAATCTCGAAATAGGCGAATTGATCTTGAGCAGGCGATCAATATGTTCCTGCCTGAGCAGGCATTTCTGTGTGACATCCAGTGGAATTAAAGTGATCGGAATACCGGAATGAAATACGATATGCGCGGCGTGTGGATCAACGTAGATATTGAACTCTGCCTGCGGTGTCACATTGCCGCCGTCTTGAATTGCCCCACCCATGATCACCAATTCCCTGACAGCTTTGGCAAACTTTGGCTCCTTACGAATTGCCATCGCGATATTCGTCAGTGGACCGATGGGGAAGATGCTGATCTTATTTGGCTCCGCTAGAATTTTTTCGATCAGAAAATCCACTGCATGTTGCGCGACTGGCTTGGAATGCGGCTCAGGTAATTTTGAATTTCCGAGGCCGCTTGCACCATGAACATCGGCGGATGCCCGCAACGGCTGGACAAGAGGAAACATACTACCTTGCACAACAGGAATATGGCTTGCCTTTGCTAACTCCAGAACTGAAAGCGCGTTACGCGTTGCCTTTTCCAGAGTCACATTGCCCTGTGTCGTGGTTAAGGCTTCGAATTTGATTTCAGGGGAGGCGAGAGCAAACAGGAATGCCAGCGCGTCGTCTATGCCGGGGTCGGTGTCGATGATGATTCGTTTGGGGGACATGATCCTCCGTGGGGCGGATTGTCAATCCGCCCTACGAAATGAATTTCTCCACTTCCTCTTTTGTCGGCAGGGATGGCTGTGCGCCAAATTTTGTAGTTGCGAGCGCACCGCATGCGCATCCATAACGGACGGCACTTTGGAGTGCAAGACGCCCCTTCGGGGTGTGCTTTTGTGCATCCGACAGCACCCACAGGGCAAGTGAGCTGTCGGACTCCGGAGTCTTAATCAAACAGGATGCAAACCCGCCTATAAAGGCATCGCCTGCTGCGGTTGTATCAACAACATCAACTGTATACGTGTCTACGTGTGTTACCTGTTTACCTGTCACTATCAATGCACCTTTGCTTCCTAATGTAACAATAACATTTTTCACGCCGCGTTCCAACAATGCGCGCGCGGCTTTTTCAGCAGAAATATTGTCTTTCACTTCTATATTCGTCAGTAGACTTAATTCAGTTTCATTGGGAATAAGAAAATCTGCAAGAGCGATCAATTCGTCAGGGAGTTGCTTCGCAGGCGCGGGGTTCAGGATGACGCGCAGTCCGTTTTCGTGCGCGCGTTTGGCGGCAGATAAAACTGTCGGTGTGGGAATCTCAAGTTGAAGCAGAAGCAGCCTATAGTCCGAAAAAGACGCGGTGTTCACATCCGCATCATTCACCTTGCCATTGGCTCCTGCCGATAGGACGATACTGTTTTGTCCGTTCGAATCCACGACGATGATGGCAGTTCCTGTTGATGCGTCATCGCGTTGAATGAGTCGTGAATCCACGTTATTTGATTTGAGATTATCCAGGAGAAAATCGCCGAAGTTATCTTTTCCCACGCGTCCAAGCATGGATACTTTCGCCCCGAGCCTTGCTGCGGCAACAGCTTGGTTCGCTCCCTTGCCACCGGGGATCACTTGCAGATCTTCACCGCTGATGGTTTCACCTGGCTGTGGAAAACGCGGCGCTCGCACGACGAGATCAGTATTGAGCGAACCAACAACGAGAATATCGGGCATTGATAAATTTTACTCCATTTGAAAATTCATACTGAGAGAGTACCTAAATTCCAAGACTAAATTCGTCATTGCGAGCCCGATAGGGCGAAGCCGCGAAGCGTCCCTCATCGTGAAGGAGATTGCTTCGTCAGGCTTCGCCCTCCTCGCAATGACGGTTATTTTTGTTTTCGATGTTAGACATTACCCAGTCTGACATATAATGGGTGAGCTTTAAGGAAGGATTCAATCATCAAGGAGATTATGAAAAAGATCTGGCCCTTCACTTTCTATTTTTTGTATTTCGCGGCGTTTGCATCGCTGCTGCCGTTTTTTGTTCTTTTCTATCAGGGACTCGGATTTAACGGAACACAAATTGGCTTATTAACCGGCGTGCCACCCTTGATTACTTTGGTTGGCGCTCCATTTTTAGCTGGAGTTGCTGATTCCACTCATCGTCATAGATTGGTTATGGGATTGGGGATCGCGGTGGCAATCGGTGTGATGATGATCATGCCCTCTCTGAGTGCCTTTGCAATCGTATTCATCCTGATTATTATCTTTAATATTTTCATGTCTCCTGTTTCCTCTCTTGCGGATAGCGCCACGATGACCATGCTTGGAGAGGAGAGAGCCATGTATGGGCGCATCCGTCTGGGAGGGACGATTGGCTGGGGATTGATCGCGCCGATTGCAGGAACGCTGGTGGAAAATTACGGCCTGCGACTCGCGTTCCTGATTTTCTCTGTGATCATGTTCATCAATTTTTTTGTCAGCCAGAAATTTAGCTTTGCCAAAGTGGAAGAACATGAAACAAGGAATGGCGGTATACGAACGCTTCTGTCAAATCGCCGCTGGGTCTTCTTTCTGCTTGTCGCTTTTCTTGGAGGTGTGGGGATTTTCTCTGTTGCGGCGTATCTATTTCCATATATGGCAGAGTTGGGCGCTAACGAAAGCCAGATGGGAATTGCACTCACCATTGCAACATTGACCGAGATCCCTGTCTTCTTCTTTGGGCATCGTTTGGTCAGGCAGTTTGGTTCATACAGTCTGTTTATGATCGCGTTGGTATTGATTGGCATTCGTTCACTGCTCTATGCAGCGATTGATTCTCCATTTCAAATTTTTATCGTCCAGGCGTTCAGCGGGATGATCTTTCCGGTGATGTGGCTTGCGGGTGTGTCCTACGCAGATGAACATGCGCCTGCGGGATTAAAGTCGACCGCGCAGGGGATCTTTGGTGCAATGACGTTTGGTTTCGGTTCAGCGCTCGGTGGTTTTGCCGGCGGCCTCTTGCTCGAAAGCATGGGCGGACGTGGAATGTTTTTTGTAATGGGAATTGTGATCTTGGCTGGACTGGCGCTTGTTGAAGGGATTAAACGACTTCTGCCTAAAGAAGAATCTTTGCAGATTGTTTGAATAGAAAAGAGTCACCATGATCGGTGACTCTACTTGTGCCCCCACGGAGACTCGAACTCCGGTTTTGGCCTTGAGAGGGCCACGTCCTGGGCCACTAGACGATGGGGGCATGGCGCGTCGCGCTGAGCGGAGCCCCGAAGGGGCGCAGACGAAGCGAGCGGGCGAGATTGTATCATCTCGTATATTACTCGTCAACGAGAAACACATGCACTTCGCCCGGTCCATGCACACCGATGGTTTGCGACATTTCGATATCACCTGTGCGTGATGGACCTGTGATAAAGACAGCGGATTTGGACTCATGCATCAGATGAATTGCTTGATCAAGTGATGGCAGGATTTCAGATTCGCGCAGCAGTGCAATGTGGATTTCAGGCAGCAGTGACGCATGTAATGGTTCCCCTTCACCATCCTTTTCCAAAATGGACCCGGTATCTGCCAGCCCACAAATGGACTTCGTCACCCCGACGCGTATCGCGGGGTCAGGCGTGCGGCTAATAGTGATTCCCGCTTTTTGTAAAAGGTCTTCATCCAATACATTCGCTCCTAAATGGATTCGCGTAATATCTTTTGATTGCAAGAGGTCAATGACTTTGTTTGTCAAGTCATTTGCATTACTGCGGTTGAGCTTCCCGCCCACAGCTGTGAATTCTTTGATGAACTGTTCAACTTTATCAATTTGAACCGCCGATGCGGGAGGCTCGCGAAGCTCCTCTTTTTTTTCTTCTTCTTTTATTAATATCTTTGTGCTCTTAGCGTCTTCGCGGTGAAATCGCGCACGAAATGGCTTGGAGGCAAACCTCGGTAAGTCCTTGCTATATCCCCAGCCCGTGAACGCGGGAAGCCGAACCATACTTGAGAATGGAGAAACGAGATAACTTCCCAGTGAAGCGAATCTCTGCGAAAGTGCGAACAGGCGCGGGCTTCGCGCAACGCGGCTATATATCCGCATGAAAAGTTTGCTGAGTGTTGATAATCCTCCGTCTCCCTCACCCTTTGTCCCTTCGCGAAGCATCCCTTTGGGGCTCCCATCGGGAGAGGCTGCCGAAGGCGTGGGGTGAGGAGCAAGTCCCGATCTCACCCGCACAAGCAATTTGGGCAGGTCTATATCCACAGGGCATGCCTCTTTACATGCGCCGCATAATGACGATGCCTGCGCGAGAGGGACAAAGTCGCTTCCGAAGAAGCCTGCTGAGATGACAGAGCCAATGGGTCCTGAATACGTGCTGTTATAGGCGTGGCCGCTCAACTCGCGGAATACAGGGCAGGCATTCAAACACGCGCCGCAGCGGATGCAATAGAGCGATTCTTTGAGAGGTGAGTTGCGGAGCCCTGTGCGACCGTTGTCGAGGATGATAATGTGGCGTTGTTGATTCGCGAGCGGCTTGTGGATCAATTGAGTGTAGACACTTAGCTTTTGTCCTGTGGCAGAGCGGGGTAGAAGTGACAGGAGGATTGCAAGGTCATCGAGATTGCGGACCAGACGTTCCATGCCCATGAGCGCGATATGAATAGGTGGCAATGTGGTAACCATGCGCCCATTGCCTTCGTTGGTAACGAGACAAATTCCACCCGTTTCAGCGACACCAAAGTTTACGCCAGTAATGCCAACATCTGCTGTGAGGAAAACATTGCGCAGAACTTTGCGCGCAGTGTTGGTAAGGGTTGGAATATCCTCTGTATATGGGATGCCAAGTTTTTCATGAAAGAGTTTGCCCACGTCATTGCGGCGCAAGTGCACAGCCGGTGTAATGATATGCGCGGGCTTTTCATTTCTTAACTGCACAATGTATTCGCCAAGGTCAGTCTCAACGACTTTAATGCCTTCCGCTTCAAGCGCGTGGTTAAGCTCGATTTCCTCCGAGACCATGGATTTGGATTTCGCAACGAGAATCGGGGACGCTGATTCACGCTGACTCACGCTGACTTCTCTTTGTCCTTCTCTGTGCTCTCTGTGTCTCTGTGGCAAATTTTTAATAATTTCCAAAACAATCTTTATCGCCTCTGTCGCGTTCTTTGCGCGATGGATGATGATGCCATTTGCTTGCGCGCTGGAGATAAACTGATCAAGATATTGATCGAGATGATTGATCACATCCGCGCGGATCGAGTGTGCCTTTTGCCGCCTCTCGCGCCAATTTGGAAGTGTCTCCAGCGCGTTGACGCGTCCTTTCACGCGGCGTTCGGCGTTTGCGTCTAACGCAATTTGAAGTGTAGGATTTGCAATTGCCTTGCGAATGCGTGATCGAAATTCTGTGGTCATTTTGAATTCAACACCTGGGCGATGTGGACAACACGTTGTTTCTTCTTCTGCCTATGTAACCCCCCTGCGATATGCATCAGGCAGCCTGATTCTGTCACTACCATAATTGGCGATTCGGTCTTTTCCAAATTGCTGATCTTTCGTTTCAACCATTCTGCCGAAAGCTCCGGATGTTCCATTGAAAAAATCCCGCCGAAGCCGCAACAGGATTCAGCTTCAGGCAGGTCAACCAGAGTCGCGCCTTTTACCTTTTCCAATAAGGCACGTGGTTGATAAGTAATATTCATCCCTCGCAATGCGTGACAGGATGGATGATATGTGAGTGTTCCATTCCAGGTCGCACCCAAATCTGTGATACCCAGTTTGTCCACAAGATATTCAGTAAATTCATAAACACGATTTCC
>JAKEFL010000154.1 GCA_022616105.1 Anaerolineae bacterium
GAAAGTAAATTGACCAGGATTTGAACGGTCCGCTTCTGATCAGCCAGGACGTTGATTGATTCCGTTATTGGAGAGGATTCCAACCTCAAGCCATATTTTTCAACCAAAGGTTGTATGATCTCCTGTGCCTCATTTAGAATAACATCAAAAGGAATGGATTGTATAGAAACCTTGAATCTTCCCGCTTCAATGCTTGCAGCCTCAATTAAATTATCGATCAGCGTTTGCAAATTGATAATACCCAGGTTCAGGGAAACTAATAACTCCTCTATTTCGGCTTGAGAAAGATTGTGCAGATTATCCAGCAATAATTCAGAGGAAGCTTCCAAAGCAGCCAGCGGTGTGCGGAATTCATGCGTGATATTTGCCATGAAGTCACCCAGCAGGCGATGAATATATTCTTCGTTTGAGACATCGCGAATGACCAGAGCGCGATTCGCATCGCTTGCCACCGGAGGGACAAAGTCTGCTTTGGAGATCGATAATAATCTCTCCTGACCATTCATCAATCTTACAGATACGCGTCGCTGTTGACCTGCGCTCGGAAGCTGGTTGCTGAAGAGGACTTCACCTTCTACGGGTAAAAAAATGTCATCCACTTTCCGACCGATGATCTGATCAAGCTCGCGTTCGATGATCTTGCGCACCCCCGCGCTGGCAAACGTAATGCGGTTCTGAGCATCGAGAGTCAGTGTTCCTTCAACGATGGAATTAAGCAAATGTTCGATCCAGTCTTTTTCCGCCTGAAGTTGTTCCATGGAATGTTGAAGTGCAACACGCGCATCCTCCAACGTGTTTGCCAACTGGCTGATCTCCGATACAGATGACTGGACGGATACGGGAGTATCGAGATTGCCCTGTCGAAACTTTGCAGCTGTATCTGCCAGATTGACAATGGGAAGGCTGATTCGCTGCGATTGCCAGACTCCCAAACCGAACGCAATCAGAATAATAATGAATAATGTTAGTGTTAATGTCCTAACCAGATTTTGCTGGGTCGTAATCTGATCATCCACATTCAACGCGCTGACCAATCGAATACCCAGCGATGGATCCAGTTCGAGAACTGCGGCAATATACTGATGGTTATTCAGACTCACAGCCCTTCGTTCAAGCGAAAGATTTGACGCCTGGTTTGCCTGATCTTGCAATTCTCCCGCCTGTGTTGGGGTTGTGTTAATCGATGGATCGCTAGAGCGAATGATTTCATCTTGCAAAACTAAAAAATAAACCAGCCCGGTTTCTTTTTGAAGTTCTGATAAGACTCGAGACATTCTTTTCCCGACTACTACTTCATAAACAGGTCCATCCGAAGACTCCATGTCCACAGATGTATGCAGATATAAATCGTCATTAGATGAAAAGATCGCAAATCCCGACTGTGCGTCGCTCTGACAGAGTTCGGTCAATGAAATGTTTTCGCCGAGTCCTTTTACCTCCTCTCCATTGCTGCAGACTAGGATCAAATCAAGAGCCGCACCCTCGCGCAAGGTATCCAGATAGTCTTCAAGAGCCACAGGGTCCTGGTCCGCTAATAAGCGAGTCAATGTGGGGCGTTGTGAAGTAAGCAGCGCCAGGTTTTGCAGGTCAGATTGTTCACTTGCAAGGAAAACACGCGTAGTGGATGTTGCCTGTTCAAGAAGAAGTTGCGCCTGTGAGGATGCCTGTCGGTTGATAAGCAGGATAACGGGCAGACCAATCGCAATACCAATTCCCAGAGAACTCAAAAGGAAGGTCAATACCAGTTGAGATCTTAATCTGCGCAAACGATTCTTCTGAAACATACTGTAGCTCTAGGCGGCGTCCTCGCCGCCGTCCCACGGGGATGCTTCGCAAAGGACGGCGGCTAGAGCAGAATTTTGTTAGCCAGCCTGTTCTTTTTTAACAATATTCAATTTTTGATAATAACTATCCAGCCATGAATTCGACCATCCCCACAAGGTTGCGTCCATAACGATTCGTTTCACTTCCTCACGCGTAATTTTCGCCTCACTCTCAAAGACCTGGGCATTACGCCGGCTGATTGCCAGCGTGCGGATGGCGAACATGAGTGGGAAGATGCAAGCAAGGCGAATACGGTGCTGCCACGGCGGCAGCGATTTTACACAAGTCAGCGCGGCGTGCAAGTGACGTTCCGCCTTATCTGCCAGCATGTCCAGTACCTTGATTGCTTCAGCGCGATTCTCAGGCTGAAAGAGTTCATGCGCGGTTAAATTTACAGCTGCGAGAAATTTCTTTGGCACATATACCCAGCCGCGTTCATAATCCTTGCGTAAGCCGCGGATCACATTCACAGTTTGCAGAGCCAGGCCAAATTCCCGTGAGAGCGGAAGAAGTTTATCCTTTTTGCTGCGGATGGCTGTGGAATACCATGCAAAGAGATGCGTGAGCAAATATCCCACACGACCCGCCACCTCGAACATGTAATCATCCAGATCTGCTTCATCATTGACACGCGGACCGCGCTCCACCCAGCGCGCCATTCCATATGTAGTCTTAATGACCTGATGCAGGATGATCTCCTGCACTTCCGTTGGAAGAGAAGCAAGACGCGCCAGAATATCTTCGGCGTGTTGCGCCACCAACGCGTCGGGGTTCGATGTATCCACACTTTGGATTTGATCGGTAAGTTCTTCCACCGTGGCATTTCCCTTTAAAATATCCGCCCATAGATTCAGCAGCGCGATCTTTTTCTCCGCGGGCATGTCTTCATTATCTTCCAGATAATCTGACACGCGCAAAAGCAGATATGCCACTGTCCCCGCATCACATAGGACGCTAGGCAGCTGCTCAATGCCAATTGCAAATGTTCGGCTTGCGGTCCGTAGTAAATCTCTCAGGGTTATCATGATGCCTCAATAAAGGTTTACCAGAAAATACCCTGCATTACAAGGTAGGTTACACCCCAACTTAAGATGGATGAGACTCTTCCAGCAGCGAGACCATTTCCGCATCTCCAAGCGCGCGACGCAAATCTGCACTCTTTAGGATGATCGCTGTATTGCGGACTCCTGATCCGATCGAAACTTCCTCCATCCTCAATACGCTCGCATCAATCATGACTTTGACCTGCCGCGCCATCCCAAACGGACTCACCGTCCCAACGCGGTACCCCGTTATTTCCAACACCTCATCTTCAGTTGCCATTCTCACCCGCGACCGTCGCACGAGTTGGCGCAATTTTTTCCAATCCACTTGCTCTGATCCCGCTACCAATACCATCACAAATTCCTCTGGTCTGATTTGGAACAAAATACTCCGCACGACCTGCGCGGGTTTTTGTCCGCGTTCACGCGCCGCCTGTTCGAAACTGGTAACAGTTCCTTCATGAAGAAAGAGGCGATGCGGAATCCCGATCTTATCCAATGCAATACTGGCTGGAGGTTTGTTTTTATTGACGCTCGAAGGGCGGGTCAAAGCATCATTCATAATTGGGAATACTATCATAACAGGGCATCAGTGTTGCTCTTTTCTTGTGCGGTACAATTTATCCATGTCTTGTATCACAAAATCCCCTTTATGGAAGACTAAAACATAATTTTATGAGTTACTTCAAGCTCGCGACCTATATGCTCATACGCCTTGTGACTAACACTGCGTATCGAATGATCTATCCATTCCTCTCGGTGTTCGCGCGCGGGCTCGGGGTGGAGATCAGTGTTATCTCAGGCCTGGTCGCCAACCGGGCAATTGCCGGCGCAGTGGAGCCGTTTATCTTTCCCTTCATTGAAACGCGCGGACGCAAGTTTGGCATGTTGCTGGGGCTTGGGTTGTTCGTGCTTTCCATGGGCATGGTTGCCTTATGGCCCAACCTTACCACGTTTGGCATTGCCCTGGTTTTTTCTTTGGTAGGGAAGGCTATCTTCGACCCATCGCTTACATCATACGTGGCAGATCATATCTCCTATGAAAGACGCGGCGCGGCGATTGGGATTCTTGAATTCGCGTGGTCATTGGCATTTATTATTGGTGTTCCTGCCGCAGGATTCCTTATAGCCAGATCAACCTGGTCGGCACCGTTTGGAGTGATTGGTGTTCTGGGGTTTGTTGCTTTCATTTATATTGTCTTAACCCTGACGGATTCTGCAAAACCGGTTCATCACGTAGATGGGATCTTTGGCAATGTTAAGCAGATCTTCACAACGCCAGCTGTTTTAATGGCATTCTCAATCGGACTTTTAGTTTCCGCGGCCAATGAAGTAGTCAATTTGATGTTTGGTGTGTGGCTTGAGGATTCTTTTAAATTACAGATTGCTGCACTCGCAGGGGCCTCTGCGATCATTGGCTTGTCTGAACTGGGTGGGGAAGGATTCGTAGCGCTGTTTGTGGATCGCCTAGGCAAAGTAGGTGCATTAGGGTACGGCATAGTTGCCAACAGTCTGGCGGCGCTTTTATTGCCAGTCATTGGCCACACCCAACTCGGCGCGTTAACAGGATTGTTTCTGTTCTATATTACATTTGAATTTACGATTGTCGGTATCATCCCCTTGATGACCGAAGTGATGCCCAACGCGCGTGCCACCACTTTATCGTTTGCAAGCGCGGCAAATTACATCGGACGCGCCATCGGCGCATTGCTTGCACCTTCGCTATATGCGTTGGGATTTTCCTTTGTCACAGGCGCAGCAGTCATCTTCAACCTCCTCGGGTTGGTTGCAGTCTGGTATGTTTCGCGTCATCACGATTAGCATGATTATCTTATTTTTCTTCGGCTTCTTCCTGCTGCTCTTTATCCTGGCGTTGTTGTGGATTCTCGTCCCCGCGCTTTACGGATTACCTTCTATCCCTACAAAATCTGAACGGATTCGCAATGCCTTAAAGCTGGCGAATCTTCAACCCAATGAAGTGTTGTATGACCTCGGCGCAGGTGACGGACGCGTGCTCCTCATCGCGTCGGGCAAATTTGGAGCAAAGGCAGTAGGAATCGAAATCGGTCCTGTCCAATGTGCGTTGATTTGGCTGCGAGCCACGGCGAATGGCTTTAGCGATAAGATCCAGGTGCGATGGGGGAATTACCTCAATGCAGATTTACGCGATGCAGATGTTGTTTTCCTTTATGCTACGTCACAGGAAGTATTGAAATTAGCGTCCTATTTGGAAAAGCAACTGAAACAAGGTGCGCGAGTCGTTTCGATCTCAGCAGACTTCCACGAATGGGAGCCATCCAATTTTGACGAGCATGATTTGATCTTTGTGTATGAAATTCCGCCCAAAAAGGGAAGCCTGGCGACCTATCTTCTGAAAAATTCAAAATAAAAATGGCTCCAACGTTTTTAACGGGAAAGCCAAAACCTCTGCCAAGAATTACGCGAATTCACGCGAATTTTTCAAAATTTTTCGCGAAAATTCGCGTAATTCGCGGCAAGAAACTATTATTCATTTAATTTCAAAACGTATTCTTCGGCTCTGTTCTCTCCCTGCGTGTCCAGGAACAACTCCATGCCGAACATCTTAAACCCACACTTCTCCAACACTCGCCTCGAACCAATGTTATGTTTCGCGACATGCGCATAAAGCGGACGTATCTTCACATGATTTAGAAATTCTGACAGCGCCTTCGTGGCAATCCCTTTGCCCCAAAATTCCTTCCCAATCCAATAACCGACTTCCCGTTCACCAGCCTGTTCCCAGCACACGATATTCCCAGCTACTTGACCGTCGAAGAGGATGGACTTGAGTATAACCGAATCATCTGCCATGATTTTTGCCCAATGTGCCATAAAGGCCTCCCTGTCTCTTGATGGGAAAGCGGCCATTTTGGTTGCATCGGGATCAAGTTGCTGTTCATAGAAGATAGGCAAATCAGATTCATTTACATCGCGGAGTAAGATTTCATTTGTCATTAAGATGCTCTCGGTTATTGTTATCGTGTTTCGTTCTCCGGCCGATAAGGTGCTTTGCTATCAATCGCGCCGACAAATTGCGGCAGGCGGCTGTGGCCCAATTGCTGGCGGATCGCCAGATTTTCTCCGATATGATACCAATAATGATAGATCACCCGCTGAAGAAGGTTTCCATAAATATAGGCAATCTGTTTACCATTACTGATCACGTGTTCTTGAAGTTTGGAGGAAGTAAGCGTGTCGAGCCAGGGATCAGTCGCGTCTGTGATCGCCTGCCACGCGGACAACACCTCTGCGAGCGGAGGCGTGCTGGCTGGAGCGCCATTTGCAAAGCTCTGATCGATTTCCCGCAAAAGCATTTGACCTTGCCCATAATAAAGGAAATATTTCTGCTCCTGCCACGCCAGATGCCCAATGTTCCAGCTGATGCAGTTCATAGGCAGGATGCGTTTGCGGGCGTCATTATCCTCAACGCCTTTGACTGCGCGGAGAAACTCGCTACGTGTAAAGCGTAACTGATTTACAAGCGGATGAGTCATAGATGAATGATCCTTTCAGGGGTCGCACTATTCTGTGACGCTTTGAAGTCAAGTTTCTATTTGAAAGAAGATAGGGAGGTGGGATTCGGTTACGTTGTAGAGGAAAATGGAGGGTGGCATAAGGCTGTCTCCATTTATATGATAAAGGCCAAATAATTTTCTGAATGAACAACCCCGTATGTAGCATCGGGATATAAATTGCTCCATTGTGTGGGAGCCGCGGCGGATTTCTTTGACCACTTGAATTCATAACCAAACAATTTTCCGTCGCGTTCCTCCACCAGATCTAATTCCTGCTGGTTGTAAGTACGCCAGAAATACATGTTTCCATAAAGTTGTTGATATTCGCGATGTTTCAGTCGTTCGGTAAAAATAAAATTTTCCCATAACGCGCCAATGTCGTTTCTTTGATTCAGTTCGTTGAACTGTGCAATCACGGCGTTGCGAATCCCATTATCCAGGAAATAATATTTTGATTTGCTTGTGATTTCCTGCCGAAGATTTCGGCTAAACCCATTGAGGCGGATGACGACAAATGCTTTTTCCAGTAAATCAAGATAGCGTTGTGTGGTTTTGACATCCACACCCAATTGTGTGGCGAGTTCTGTCATCGAGACTTCGCTCCCCACTTGAAATGCCAACAGTTTCAACAGGTCGAGCAGGGTTCGTGAGTTCTTGACGCGGTCGAAGGCGAGGATATCTTTCAGTAAATAGGAATCAGCGATTTCGGTCAGGGTGTTGATGCGTTCCTGTCGAGTGGATGCCTGCAAAACTTCAGGATAGGCTCCAAAGATCAGGTAATCTGCAAGGCGTTCGCGCAGTTCGAATTTATTGTGGACGGAAATCAGTTCGGATTGCGCGAGTGGATACAAGGTCAACGTTCGCTTGCGGCCCGTAAGCGGTTCGCCGACCTGACCTGCGAGTTCAAACGAAGATGAGCCAGTAACGACAACGCGAATGTCTGGGACTTGATCCACAATGATCTTCAATCCCATGCCGATATTGGGAATGTTCTGTGCCTCGTCGATGGCAAGCAGTTCATA
>JAKEFL010000155.1 GCA_022616105.1 Anaerolineae bacterium
CTTTTTCTTCGCGTGCTTTGTCCCGAAGGGACTTGGCGGTTAGATTTTGAGAATTCTCGAAACACGCAAAACCGCAATTTGTGACCGCTCGAAGTATATATTAACGCTGTAAGGCTTCCGTATTAATCATCGTTTCGCTCATTTCCCAGGAGGCAGTCTTATCAGTCAGGTGCCTCAACGTCTCGAACATCGTGCAATGCCTGCAAAATTACTCCATATCCAGGTTCATCCTGATGCACGGGCCAGCGTTCAAACCAGCGTACAACGCCCCGGTTATCCACAATAATGGCCATTGTATCGCCACCAGCCTTGATCACATGAGATGCAGTGTGTTTGGGATCTGCCAGCACCGTATATTCGAGTGCCGGTTGGGTGCTCTGCAAAAAGGCTGAGAGTGTATCCGACCCTTCGCCAGTCACAGCAACCAGTTCCGCTCTCTCATCTTTGATGCGAGGTAGATAGCGCTGAAGCAGATGAAAGTGCCCTATGCACTCCGGGCACCACGTGCCGTGCAGGAAATATAACAGCGTCTGCTTTGGACCCAGGTGGGCCCGTACAGTTGTCCTTCGACCATCCGCTGTTTCCGCTTCCATTTCCGGCAAAGGATTACCGATTTGCAGTGGCTCTGACATATTTTTACCCTGCTTTCTTGAGATATTTTCGGATGTTTAGCGCCGCTGTCGCGCCTTCCCCTGCTGCGGATGCTGCCTGTTTTGTCGAACCAGTGCGTACGTCGCCAGCCACGAACAGACCGGGCAGAGAGGTCATGAGGTTATCATCAGTGACGACAAAGCCAAACGAATCCAACTGGACCTTATTCTTCACCATGTCACTATTGGGCGTCAGTCCGATAAAGACAAACACGCCGTCGTAGTGCCATTCTTTGATTTCACCACTCGCTAGGTCCTCGACAATCACAGATTCCAGCTTATGCTTGCCTTTGAATTCCCTGACCGCGTGGTTGACGGTGACGGTCATGTTCGGTTGTTCCGCGACCTTCTCCTGTAGAATCTGGCTGGCTTTCACTTCGGGCAGGAACTCGACGATATCCACCTGCCGGGCAAAGCGGGTTAGAAAGAGACCTTCTTCGAAGCCGCTGTTTCCCCCCCCAATCACTAACACTTTTTTGTCCTTGTAAAAAGCCCCATCGCACGTTGCGCAGAAGTGAACGTTCGTGCCAATCAAATTATCTTCACCTGGCACGCCCAGCTTGCGGTAACTTGCACCGGTTGCAAGCAGGACGGCTTTGGTACCATATTGGCAGCCATCGCCAGTGGTGATGCACAAGTACGAGTCCTCCGGAGAGATGTCGGTAACCTTCTGGGCTTGCATGATTTCGACCCCAAACCGCCGCGCCTGCTCTTCGAGGCGTTCGGCAAATTCTGCGCCGGGGATTCCATGAGGGAAACCAGGGAAGTTGTCCAGCGTCTGGGTAATACCCACCTGCCCGCCGAGACCAGCCTTCTCGATAACCAGGGTCTCCTGGCCCTCGCGCGCCAGATAAACTGCCGCGGTAAGTCCGGTGGGGCCGCTGCCGACAACGATTGCATCGTAGAATGAACGTTGTGCCTGGGTTTGCAATCCCAACTTGGCGGCCAGTTCGGCATTAGAAGGCTCGACCAGGATCGAGCCGTCAGGAAAGACGATGGTTGGGATGATGCGCTTTCCATCATTAATATTTTCCACAAAGGCCATCGCTTCAGAGTCTTGCTCGATGTCAATGTTGATGTATGACACACGCTGTTCACCGAAAAACTTTTTGGCTCGCTTGCAGTCGGGGCACCACACGGTGCTGTAAACAATGATTTGATCACCCATTAGATCTCCTTCAGCAATGTTACTGGCCTTCTTCGTTATCAAGACTGACAATGCTGCCTCTGACAAACGGCGATTCAACTTGAATGCCAATTCTTCGATAGAGTTCTGGTGGAACGCCAATATCCGCAAGATACAACATACCAATGAACTCTTTTGCTTGCGACGCGAGCAACCCCGTTTTAGGCAGAGTCAGCGTCATCGTCGCTTCAGCCTGGATACAAGGCTGACCCGCGATTCCCGTTGTTGTATTCAAGCCTGATGGGGAATCCAATGAAAGTATGGGGATGCCGGAGTCGTTGGCACGTTTGATCCAGTCATTAATTGGATGCCACGGGTTGCCTTGGGAACCATAACCCAGTAAAGAGTCAAGGATCAGCGACGAAGAACCAAAGTCAAAATCAACGCGATCTAATTCCATGGCTCGAAGTATTGACCATTGATGCGCAGGCACGCCTTTCAGTTGGTTTGGTTCGGATGCAAGAACAACGCTCACCTGCGCGCCCATGTTGTGCAAATGTCGCGCCGCGACCATACCGCCTCCGCCATTATTTCCAGCGCCACATAGGATCGTAATTCGGCGATCTACCACTCGACTGCCAAGCATCCGGCGCGCCAGTTCTGCGAGATTGCGTCCGGCGTTTTCCATCATTTGCCCCAGTGTGACACCATAGGATTCGATCATCAAGCGATCAACTTCCTTCATTTGGTCCGTGGTCAGAGCAGGGAATTTCATGGCGCAAAACAGTCTGAACCGGGGAGGAGAGGCCGGTTCAAACTCACCCTCTCGGACTAAATGGCCGAATAAGCCATGGCTGTTGCCATTCCAAAGACGAGGTGGCCGATCAAGCCGCCAACGAACGCCATCGTCCCACCATTGTTGGTCATCCATAGTCCAGGCGCTTTTACTTCACCGCGTCGGATTCCGATGTGCATCATTGGGATCATGCCCATGATCATGCCGACAATCAGCCAGTGCCCCGCGCCGAAGATCAGGCCGCCGACCAGGGTCGGAGAAAGAATACCTCTCGACCAGAGAAAGGCGTAAATCAGTCCAAAGATGATACCCATCATCGCATGCATCATCCAACCCAGGGCGCGGTTCTCTTTGCCGAACATCGTGCCGAGCATGCCGACAATATCCATTTTCGGCATGCCCATTCCAGGCGCCAGGATCATCACCATTGTGAAGACCGCCGTTCCAACCAGACCCGCAACAATTGCTCCGAACACATTCATTTTCGACTCCTTTTTACGTTTGGGCTTTTGCCCGTTTGCTTGATGGTAACCATCCGGGTTTATATTCTTACGAAGATTTCAGATATAATTTTCACGATGTCGAAACGGGATAATGTCGCGTGGCTGAGAGACCTGCGTGCAGGCGGTGCGCAGCGTGACGAGGCGCTGGCGGATTTACACGCGGTGTTGGTTCGCGCCCTGCCTCAAGGGATTTCCAGTATGCTTTCCCCGGAAAACCCGGCATTTGAGTCTTTCGTTGACGACACTGCGCAGGAAACTTTGTTACGCGTACTGAATGGGCTCGATACGTTCGAGGGCCGCAGTCAGTTCACCACCTGGGTGTATAAAATTTCTGTGCGCGTTGCTTTGAATGAACTGCGGAGGCGCAGATGGCGGGATGTCTCACTGGA
>JAKEFL010000156.1 GCA_022616105.1 Anaerolineae bacterium
CTTTTTCTTCGCGTGCTTTGTCCCGAAGGGACTTGGCGGTTAGATTTTGAGAATTCTCGAAACACGCAAAACCGCAATTTGTGACCGCTCGAAGTATAGCTGCCTAGAATTATTCTTCCATGTTCCTAGGTGATTCGCAATAAGCTGAAGTTTCACTTTGCTTTCCGCCTCGGTAAGATAGTTTTCTGCTAATGCCTGCGGATTGGGGTCTGTACGATATTTTCTTACCCACCCAACGATGGTTGCAAACAATATTGAGAGTGAAAACAAAAAGACACTTACTATGACCATTAATTTTGCGGCTGATGGAAGGGATAGAATTTCAGTTTTTGCACCAATTAGCAAAGCTATCATAGCACCAGCAAACCCAGTTAGAGTGCTCGCTTTTGTTTCGAGAGTATTCTTCTGCACTTGTTGAGCAGATAGGCTTTCTTTGATAACAGTGTAAATTAGATCTGCGCTGCTCTTTGTAGGCATAAACAATTTCTTTGAATAACGATTTTGGCTAGTTATTATAGAATATACATCAAATTCTATCCTCAGGCAACAAGAAAAATTTTTTTGATCTGCATTCCTGCCTCACCGCAAATATTGTCGCTACAGTGAATGCCCCCACTTGCGTTTCGCCATCCTTGCCTCCATTCAGTGTTACGCCAGGCAGCATAACGAATTAAGGATTGATGCGGCGGAGGGGATAAAAGCGGTGGGAAAGCTTCCTCGTGCCGCCGCATCAATCCGAGTTGAACTACGGCGCGTGCTCCATCACTGGCTCGTGGATTTGGTATCCCAATTGCTTCATCTGTGAAAAGGAGTCTTCCATGCCCCACGACTCAATGATCTTCCCATCCTTCATGCGATAGATACTAATTTCGCTCCACACGGCCGAGCGGTGATACTCCTGGTTCGTGCCGCTGTCGATTGAGTAGCAGGCAACCTGGTCGCCTTCTCCGAAGATCAGCTTGATCTCGACGTTAAGATCGGGCCAGTATTTTAGCGTGCCGTCCCTCCACATATCAATGTAAGTAGATAGGACCAAATCGAAACCGTCCACGCGGCCGCGCTTCAGCGGAATATCCATGAGCTTGCCATCGCGGTTCACAGTGAAGGTGACGGGCGTGCCCATCACGCCCTGACCCCACAATCCGCTCTTCAAATCCTTGAAGGTCTCCCAGGTTTGCGCGCCGTCGGTCACACGCACAAGTTCATCCCCCGCCTGCAAATTTCCTGCCGCAGGACTGTTTGGCGCGATATCTATTAGAACGACCTTATCACCGGAACGGTCATCGAAATTAAGGCCGAGACCCACATAGGGCGGCGCATGGAAGACACAGTCTTCAGTGCAGTAATCGAAGACGCGTTCGAAATGTTTGTGGTTCAGTACCTCCTCGATATACTCTTGTACGATCTGAACATTAGTTTTGGACATGAGAAACCTCCTTGTGGAAAACATGCCGAACGAGAAGTTCTCTTCGGCAAAAAAAGCCGCTAGCATTCAACTCGCGGCTTGGTCGAAACGGTAGTGAAAGACCCGCGTAACCTGGATCCTCTATGTGGAATTATTGTACTCCTATACAAGTTCGGATTCAAGAGGTGCTCCGCGGACGACACAGGGAGCTTATTTGTTATATTCTCTCCTCAGTTTGTTACGGCCATGTTAGCGTCACAAGTGTTGTCTTTACTATAACACCTTGGAAGTTTATGGCTCTCGCCGAAATCTCGATCGTTACGCCATTGGCACCTCCCCTTATTTGCCTAATGTCTAACTTGTGCGATACGAGGCGAGTCTTAAGGGCAGTTTCGCCGGGTTGTTTGGCGGTGTCAGGATTACTCGCTGCAGGCGCACTTGCCAAGCCTGGACCAGTCAGTACACAATCTCCTGTATTAGGATCGCAGATCATCACACCAATACCAATCCACAATTGGATATCCTGTATTCCCCCATCGGTATCCTCCCCTTTAGCGACGAGGCTGATTTCGTCATTTGCGCCAAGATGAGTAGGCATTGTCGGATTGAATCCGGTAGAGGTGACAGTATAGATGCGCCCCTCAGGAAAGTGAATATCCATCACAACGGTCGGTTGCGTTGTGTCCGAAGGAGGAATAGTCACAGTATCCTGTGTTCCGCAGCTTACTGCGAGTGTAATCAAAAACAACAACACACAAATGGCTCTGATGTTAGTAGGCATATAGATTCCTTTCTAATTCTTGTGTGCAGCTACAGGTAGCTGGACACAAGGCGGTGCTTAAGGGCATTGTAATTACCTCAACACTGCGCCGCCCAACTAAGAATTTGATTGAAGGTCGCGAGGTAACAGCGTATATCTGCGGTTTGTCAAATAATTCGGTTATCATCAACCTAAAAAGCAAATAACCACCATGATTGCCACCCATTATACTCTCAGATTAAAAAGTCAATTCCTAATGGCAAAAAAACTCCCTGACCAACTGCGCGAGGTCATCTGCATCAAGCGCTACTCCTTCTGCACAAGACAATAAAGAATTGAACGAATCATATTTGCGAGTTTTTGATAGAGCAATAGCGATATTCATCCTGTTTTATCATTACTTCTTTTATCATTACTTCCTCTCCATTTGCCTCGTATACAAAACAAAAGACGGAGGCAACGACCTCCGTCTTTCTTTGAGTTCTGCATGGTTCGATTCTTTTGCTTTTAATTCAATCTTCCACCACTGCCGCTTCAACTGATTGGATGGGGGGCAGGAAATCTGCCATCAATTCCCAGCTATCGCCAGAGTCTCGGCTGTAAAACAACTGACCTGTGTTCGTGCCCACATAAATGCCCGCATCTTCAAAAGTATCTGTTGCCATCTACAACGACTTCGTCGGACCGCTCTAATTCCTGCCCGGCTCACAGAACGTCACGGCACAGTTGACCTTGTACAGCTTCTTAAGCCAGTTCAACTCGCAGTGGAACCTGCTCTTCGCGGATGTGGTCGTCATCACTATTCCGCCTCTCATTATGTTCATGTTCTTCCAGCGGCAGCTTGTCTCAGGGCTGACAGCGGGCGCGATCAAGGGCTGAGCTCATTAGTCTGATTTGACAGGCGGGCAGGAAGAGGTAAGTTATCATATTGCCGGAATGTTCGAATGAAGCACAGGCTATTATGCAGTTATCATCATTAACGAAGGAAAAGAAACGCTACGATGTCCATTACAACCATTTCCCACTTAACTTGCGAATATCAAACCAATCCTCTTGGAATTGATGTACTCAGACCGCGACTTAGCTGGCAACTACAGAGCGATGAGCGCGGTACGCATCAATCAGCGTATCAAATCTTGGCTGCTTCTTCGGAAAAAGATCTGGATCGCGAGGTTGGACTTTTGTGGGACAGTGGCAGGATTGAATCGGATCAATCCATTCACGTGCCTTATGGTGGCTCATCACTTACCTCTGGTCAGCGCGTTTATTGGAAAGTTCGCGCCTGGGATCAAGCCGGACGAGAAGTTGAAAGTTCCTCTGCCTGGTGGGAAATGGGTTTGCTGGAAGGCACCGATTGGCAAGCGCAGTGGATCGGCGCTCCTTTTGTGGATGGACCCAGAACATCCAGTCCATCTCCCTTCTTGAGAAAAGAATTTATTCTTAAAAAATCATTGGTCACAGCAAGGTTATATGCGACCGCGGTTGGTCTTTACGAATGTCATATTAATGGCCTGCGCGTGGGGAATGCGCTCCTTACCCCAGGTTGGACGGATTATTCCAAACGAGTTCAGTATCAAACTTATGATGTAACTGAACTCCTCCAACAAGGTGCGAATGCATTTGGGGCAATCCTCGGTGATGGTTGGGGGTGGGGCATATTGCCTGGGTGGGCCGGCAGAGGTATGCGGATCGCCCTCAATTTCTGGCACAAATCGTTCTTACCTATTCTGATGGTACAAAAGAAATCATTGCAACCGACAACACTTGGAAGGTAACCTATGGGCCGATTCTCGAATCAGATATGTTGATGGGAGAGAGTTACGATGCACGGCGGGAATTGACCGGCTGGCATAATCCTGAATATGACGATTCCCGTTGGTGGCCGGTGGATGTTTTCACAGATATTGGTGCCGCACTGATCGCGACGTATAGTCCAAAGGTAATTCAACATGAAATGTTGCAGCCGATCAGCATCCATGAAATTCCTGACTTCGTAAACCGTCGCTGGATTTTCGATATGGGGCAGAACATGGTTGGTTGGGTGAGGCTGTGCGTCCGCGGGGAGAAGGGCACGACAGTTAGCCTGCGGTATGCAGAGGCTCTTAACCCAGATAGGACACTTTACACAGCGAACTTGCGTCCTGCTCGCAATACGGATCATTACACGTTAAAGGGAGGTGATGAAGAAATCTGGGAACCGCATTTTCTGTTCCATGGTTTCCGTTATGTGGAATTGCTGGGATTTCCCGGTGTTCCAACGGATGAGACCCTTGTTGGGATTGTCATCCACTCTGACATACCCGCTACCGGCAAATTTGAGTGCTCCGATCCGTTAATCAATCAGTTGCAGCAAAATATCATCTGGAGTCAAAAGGGCAATTTTGTAGATATTCCAACAGACTGTCCACAAAGGGATGAGCGATTGGGTTGGACGGGTGATGCACAGGTTTTCATTCGTACCGCAGCATTCAATATGAATGTTGCAGGCTTTTTCACGAAATGGACACATGATCTTGAAGATGCACAATATCCTAACGGAGCATTTCCAGCCGTGGCTCCAAATCCTTCAGTTTGGTCAATTGGAGATGGAGGACCGGCGTGGGCTGATGCAGGCGTTATCTGTCCATGGACGATTTATCTGTGCTATGGCGATACACGTCTGCTTGAAGTGCGTTACGCATCGATGCAGCGCTTCATCGAGTTTCTGTCCAAGACCAGTCAGAATGGCTTGCGCTGTTATGCGGAATATACAGGCTGGCATGGTTTTGGAGACTGGCTTGCTTTAGATGGAAGTGACGGGCGCGAAGGCGGTACTTCCAAGGAACTGATTGGAACTGCTTTTTATGCATATAGCACTCACCTGCTCGCAAATATCGCGCGCATTATGGGTAAACATGAAGATGCGCTGCGTTACAGTGCTTTGTCTGCTGAAGCTCACGAGGCTTTTATCAAACGCTTTGTCCATGAAGATGGAACTATACAAGGGGATACACAAACCTCTTATGTTCTTGCCTTGCAATTCGATTTACTTCCGCCTGAGCTTCGCCAGTTGGCTGCGGCTCAATTGGTGCGCAATATCGAACAGCGGGATAATCATCTGAGTACCGGTTTTGTCGGTACACCTTATATCAACTCGGTTTTGAGTGAGATGGGTCATTTAGACACTGCTTACGCTCTGCTCAAACAGACTACCTGGCCTTCCTGGCTCTATTCCGTCACACAAGGAGCCACAACCATTTGGGAACGATGGGATGGTTGGACACATGATAACGGCTATCAAGATCCAAGCATGAATTCCTTTAACCATTATGCATACGGTGCTGTTGGTGCCTGGATGTATGCTGTTATCGGTGGGGTTGATCTCGACCCGGATCGGCCTGGGTATAAACATATTATTATGCATCCACAACCCGGAGGTGGACTGACCTACGCCACTGCCGAACTGCACTCGATGTATGGAATGATTCGAAGTGCCTGGACTCAAGAAAAGGATGTATTTGACTGGCGTATTACAGTTCCCGCAAATACAACAGCAAAAGTTTATGTGCCTGCGAAGGATATATCTCATGTTACCGAAAGTGGCCAACCCATGGAAAAGGCAAATGGAGTAACCTTTTTGCAAATGGAAAGTGGGTCTGCAGTTTTCGGTGTGGTATCTGGTTCATACGTTTTTTCCAGTCGGGTGGCATGAAACAGGTTCACTTAGGTTTCTTTGAGATTATTTGGGAAGCCAACCATCACACACTTCTACTGGAAAACACAAGTTACATGTAGGAGGTTTTTTGATTGTTGATTTGTTGATATTTGATGAATAACGATACACTTGACAAGTTTCTTCAAACAAAGTATAAGAAAAATGTCGTTTCCCACAAAATTCAACAAAAAAAGACAGTCTGTGACTACCTACGAACGCCGTCAATCTCTTTTGGAGACACTTCGCAAACAACCTGGTCTGCGCGTCCTAGAGTTAGCAAAGGCGTTGGATGTATCAGAAGGCACTGTTCGAAACGATCTTAATGCTCTTGAAGAGGAAGGACGACTAAAGCGTGTACATGGGGGAGCGGTCTTAAATGATAACGACCAGTTCCAAAACAATTCTTTCAAGCTACGATTTCAAAAGAATTCAGCTACCAAACTCGCTATTGCGCTTAAGGCGGCTGAATTGGTTAAAGATGGGGATTCGATCTTGCTTGATGCCAGCAGTACTGTTTATTTCTTTGCACGTGCATTGTCTGAACGGCGCAAGTTGCGGGTGGTAACTAATGGTTTTGAGGTGGCGCGGGAACTGGCGCAAGATTCATCAAGTAATGTGATTCTGATTGGGGGTGTTGTAAATAATGACTCTTCTTCTGTGACAGGTTTGTTAAGCGAACGTATTATCGAGGAATTTCACATTCAAAAGGCTTTTCTTTCCTGCAGCGGTTTCAGCCTTGAACGCGGTATGACTGAGGTTCTTCTGGCTGAGGCGCAACTAAAACGCAAATTTATCGAGTCTTCGCAGCAACTGTTTGCTTTGGTTGATTCTTCCAAATTCGGCAAAGAGGATCTGACCTCCTTTGTGCGTCCAGAAAAACTTACACGTTTGTTCACAGATACTGGACTGTCGCCCGAATGGATGGCGAGGCTGGAACAGGCGGGTATTGAGTTCACAATCTGCGAAGAAGAGGCAGCTCCTGTCAAATGAGTGAATACATACTTGATCTGAAGAAAATCACCAAGAGTTTTTCGGGCGTTGAGGTATTGCATGAAGTCTCTTTTTCTTTGCGTCCCGGTGAAGTCCATGCATTATTGGGAGAAAATGGTGCGGGAAAATCCACACTGATGAAGGTAATTACCGGCGTTCACCATCCAGATGGCGGTGAGATTCATTTGAACGGGGCGCCGGTGCATTTTAGTGACACGCGCGAATCACAACAAGCCGGGATCGCCGCCATTTACCAGGAACTCAGTCTATTCCCGGATCTGGACGTGGCAGAGAATATTTTTATCGGTCGTCAGCCTGTCACGCTGGGCGGGCGAATTGACTGGCGCAAGTTGTATGCTGAAGCCGATAAATTATTGGCCTCGTTGGGTGTTCACTTGGAGTTGAAGCAGAAAGCTCGTACCTTGAGCATTGCGCAACAGCAAATGGTTGAGATTGCACGGGCTTTTTCGATCAACGCCCGCATCCTGATTATGGACGAGCCAACCTCATCGCTGACTCTTAAGGAGGCGACTGATCTGTTCCACCTCGTCCGCCGCCTGCGGGATGAGGGCGCTGCGATCATTTTCATTTCACATCGCCTGGAGGAATTATTTGAACTGGCAGATCGTGTGACTGTATTGCGGGACGGCGCCTATGTTGATACCCGCCAGATGAAGGATGTGACGCGCGACGACCTTATCCGCATGATGGTTGGGCGTACGATTAAAAATTTGTTTCCAAAGCAGGATGTCAAGGCAGGCAAGGTGGTTCTCAAAGTGGATCATTTGACGCGCGATGGCGCCTTCAGGGATATCAGCTTTGATCTTCGACAACCTTTACAATGGTCGTTTCAATGCTTGTTTTCAGATGTTGATATGTTCGGCGTGCTCTAAAATAGGGTGATAAATAAACATGGATGCTCTCTGAACCGATGGTTTCTTTTATCTTGTCACCAGCTTGTTTTGATTATTCGATTCCCCTCGGGGTCAGGTCTAATGCATAATCTGGGACGGTTTGGTATTGATTTACATCAATGTTTCCCTGAGATTCTCCATGCCTGAGTAAGAGTATGCGATTTGGTTTCATAAGCGGATAATCTTATACATTAAAACTCGCCTTCTCCTTCAAAGCGCTTGGCAACGCGGGGCGTTTACTTCTCTCGATCAAAAATGTAGCCACCTCTGTGATCTCGCGGAAGGCGTAATGTTGGCTCAATGTCCCTTCAAGGTAACCCGCGCCACTGGTGCCACCGGTTCCTATGCGGATGCCGATCATTCTCCGCACCATCATGAAATGTCTGTAGCGCCAGTTGGAGAGTAACTCATCTATCTCTGATAAAGTATTCAACAGTTCAAATGGGAATTGGAAGATGGGCAGATCGCGGTAGATTGTAATGAAGAGCGCAGCCCGCATCGCAGATGGAGAAATATCGCCTCTGCCCTCTTCGAAGAATACTTTGTCAAACTCCTTTAGCCTGCCTGCCTCGCTTTTCGATAAACTGGTTTGATAGGCATTTCGATAATCCACCCAGAATTTGTGGCGGTCCATGGAATCTGATTCAGTCACTTGTTGATATTCCTTCCAATATCGTTCATCCAAATAGGGCATTCTTTCCAGCCATTGGATGATCAATTCTTTCAGCGTGCTTTCGCTTTCAGCCTGATTCACTTCCCGTAAATCAGATTCCGATAGACTGCCTCTGCGCGTATGTTTGTAGTATTCGGTCTTGTATCTTTGTTCCATCTTCAGACCTAATTTCGCTTCGATCAGCCTGAACTGTTTGCTTTGAAACCCGGAGGCTGGCAACAGGACATTTCTAAATTCCAGAAAGTCGAGCGCAGTCATGGTTTCCAGAACACCCACTTGCTGGTTGATCAGTTCCAAAATCTTCCCGATCCTTTTCAACTTATGGACGACATTGCTCATATCCGCAGAATTGTCGTTAATGTCACCCTTAATAAATATGTTTCTCGCCAGGTCGAGTTCAAAGATGATCTGCTTGAACCATAATTCATAGGCCTGGTGAATGATGATGAACAACATCTCATCATTGCCATCCTCCATCGACTCAAAACTTCTCGGATGCTGGCTGTTCAGGATCTTATCGAGTTCGATATAATCAGAATAATAGAGGTCTTGCATATATTCTCCTTATCATTACCGTCATTGCGAGGAGGGAACGGTAGTGAGCGACGAAGTAATCTCCAGCATCGCGAGGAGATTGTTTCGCTACCAACGCTTCGTCTACATATCGCCCTTCGACTAACACTCAGGGTCGATATTCCGCTCAGCGCGATGGCGGCTCGCAATGACATAGTGAGTATAGCACGCGCACCACTCAGGTATAATTTGGCGGTTATGACAAGCGCAGCAGTCCTGCGGATCAAAGCCCTCATCTTCGATTTCGATGGACTCATTCTCGATACCGAAACGCCCGATTTTCACGTCTGGCAAAACATCTATCACGAACATGGATTTGAACTGCCTCAGGACGAATGGGGAAAGATCATTGGTGGCTGGGGACTCTCGAACTTTGACGCAGCGGAACACCTCTCCCTTCTTGCGCAGGGACAACTGGATACCGTTTCCCTGCGCGCTCGTCACAGCTCTGAGAGTCGCGCGTTAACGCTCGATCAGCCGATTCTGCCTGGTGTGCTGGACTATATCAATGGTGCAAAACAACTCAACCTAAAGCTTGCCATCGCATCCAGTTCGCCGCATTCATGGGTGGATACTCATGCAACGCGACTCGGCATATTCAATCACTTTGATGCGATTATCTGTGAAGATGAGGTCGGCGTTGGCAGGACCAAGCCAAACCCGGATCTATTTTTGTTGGCGCTGAATCAGTTACAAGTCCAGAAGAATGAGGCGATTGTCTTTGAAGATTCTCCCAATGGCGTGAAAGCAGCCAACCAGGCAGAGATCTTTGTGGTGGCTGTCCCAAATCCAGTCACATCTTTGTTGAAAATCAATGGGGCAAATCTGAGGGTAAGCTCGCTTGCAGATTTGTCATTGCCTGAATTGCTCGATAAAGTAAAATAGCAAGATATTCAATCGGAGGAGCAAAATGACTACAGAAAAATTTCGCTGGCAGGGGATTGTTTCAAAGTATGCGTATCCTGAAACATGGCGCAGCTTGTGGCAGGTGTTCAACACTTTGGTGCCGTTTTTGGTAATGTGGTATCTTGCCTATCGCAGTCTTGCGGTGGGATACTGGCTTACGTTACTGCTGATCATCCCAACTGCAGGATTCATGGCGCGGCTGTTCATCATCTTCCATGATTGCTGTCATGGTTCGTTCTTCAAAACCATGAAAGCAAATGACCGCCTTGGGTTGATTCTGGGCGTGTTCGTATTCACTCCATTTTATGAGTGGAAGCACAGTCATGCCATTCATCATGCCACTGCCGGTGACCTGGACCGACGCGGTATCGGTGACGTATATACGATGACGGTGGAGGAATATCTCGCCGCACCGTGGCACAAAAAATTAGGGTATCGCATCCTGCGCAATCCGATGTTTTTGTTTACGATTTCTTCGTTCTTTGTGTTTGTCCTGTTTCACCGGTTCTGGGGTCCTGCTGCAGGCAAACGCGAAAAGAGCAGTGTGATATGGACGAATATCGCGCTTGCGGCAGTGAGCGGCTGGATCATGCTCGAGATTGGCTGGGCGGCTTTTCTGTTAATTCAAGTGCCGTTGATGCTGTTTGTTTCATCGGCGGGTGTTTGGTTGTTTTACGTCCAGCATAATTTTGAGCCTACCTATTGGGAGCGCCATACGGACTGGGAATTTTTCAATGCGGGCATGGACGGAAGTTCATTCTATAAACTTCCAAAAGTGCTGCAGTGGTTCACGGGCAATATCGGCTTTCATCACATCCATCACCTCAGCCCGAAAATTCCCAACTATAAATTGGAGGAATGTCACAACGAGAATCCTGCTTTCCAGATCGAGCCGCTGACGTTTCGTCAGAGTTTGAGTTCGTTGTTCTTCCGCTTGTGGGATGAAAAGGAAAAGATGCTGGTAGGGTGGGAAGTTTTGAAGAAATATCGTAAACAGACCGTAAAAGTGATAGAGTAGTTTTTAGACGCGTAATACCACAATTTTTAACGCCACGTCGCAAAGAAGATAAAGGGAAATCTTTGCGACGTGGCGGCTTCGCGTTAAATCTTTAGACAAACAAACGGACTCTCATCATTCGCTTTATAATTTAGCATATGGACGACCGGGAATTGCTGGAGAAGTACGAACCAGTTTTGCGCTTTGCGAAGAGCGAACGATTTTTCCCCATGGCTGTGGAGCCATATCTTGAAAGATGTACGATCTTTCCAAGCGGACCACAGGGGGTGATCGGCTTGTTATCTCATTTGAATGAGCCGCTGGTCACAAGGCTTGGCAAATTGGAAAGTGGCGAGTACTTCCTGCGTTTCGTCAACGATCCGCTGATCGACTCCGACATCTGGGTCTGGTGGGGTGTTTTGTCCGCGATTGCAGCAGTTGCAGGCTGGTTCTTAGTAGGCTGGGACGGGGTTGTAGGGGCTGCCATCTTCGCTTTGGTCGCAGCACTGATCATCTTCATTCAGGCATCGCCAATCCGTCTGCGTTTTTTCCTGGCCGCATCGGCCGCGCTTTTTTTCTTTGCCCTTGGAGCAGCTCCAGTTTGGTTTTTTCTGACACCGCATGTGTTTATCAGTGTTCAGATCGAATATCTTATATTGCTGCCTA
>JAKEFL010000157.1 GCA_022616105.1 Anaerolineae bacterium
CAAAGTAGAGTTCAAGCGCCCAGCCAAAAGTTTGCGCGGTGATGACCCCGCCGTCATCGCTGTTGGTGAGAATGGCAAGTGCAAAATCCTTTTCGGGAATATAAAAGAAATAGGCTTGTTGACCATTGGTTGCACCGCCGTGTGCATAAACTTTGAGTGCATCCGCATAACGGATGAACCAGGTGATCCCCATGTCGCCGCGCCCGCCTGCATTGACTTGTGGGACGCGCATCGCCTCCAGGCTCTTGCGCGAGATAACTCGTTTGCCTGATTCGGATTTTCCATCCCCCATGTGAAACCGTGCATATTTCAGCAGATCATGAACAGTGCTTATGACTCCTCCCACGCCGTTGCCTGCTCTGCCAATCGCCCATGGCCGCGCCACCTGAATTTTGTCCTTCACCTTCTGATGCCCAACCACAAAACGATGTGTGAACAGAATATCACTTGGGTAAAAGAATGACATGTCCAGTCCAAGCGGGTCAAACAACATTTCCTGTGCGGCTTGCTCGTATGGCTTCTTTGTAGCTATCTCAATCACGCGTGAGGCGATGTTGAATCCTGTGTTGTTATAAGACCAGATCGTTCCAAGAGGCTGAACTTGTGGAAGTTTGGAAATGTCTTTCACCATTCGGTCGAGTGCATCGTCTCCGTTGCCAAAGTCGTTGAAGTAATCACCGACCCATCCGCCCATGTGGGTGAGCAAGTGACGAAGGGTCACATTCTTTGCTACGTTCGCATCGCGCAGTTTGAGATCTTTAATATATTTGCGAACAGGCGCGTCGAGATTCACTTTGCTTTGTTCAGCAAGCATCATCATCAATGTGCCTGTGAATGTTTTGCTGATGGAACCGGTTTGAAACAAAGTATCAGATGTAACAGGCAGTGAATGCTCTACACTCGTGGTGCCAAAGCCTGATGTAAATTCTTTTCCCTTGTGCCAGATACCAATCGCAACGCCAGGCACATTCAGGCGTTTCATTTCAGAGACGATTCTTCGCGATATAGTCTTGAGCCTCTTGTCTTTGATGTGTGACGTTGAAAGATTCATTGTTGGCTCCGTAAAACGGCGAGCTATACGCCCGCCGCTTTAACATTTTAAATATTGGGCACCTTGCATAAGTAATCCACGGCAAGCGATGCAGGTTTTGAACCACTAAGACACGGAGACACAGAGTTTTTAAAGCTCCGTGCCTTAGGGTCTCCGTGGTGAAAATTTTGAGACTTTCGCAAGAGGTCTGCTAAAACGCCGTTTACTCTCCACTACCCTCCATCCACGTGGACTGGTATTCCGGCTTTTCATATTCGAGCGCATCCTTGGTGAGACTTAATGGATAGAATGTATCCACCATCACAGCCAATTCTTTTGTCTCTTTTGCTCCAATCGAGGCTTCTGTCATCCCTGGCTGGGGACCGTGTGCCAGACCATATGGATGCATGCTGATGTCACAGCGGTCAATGCCTTTGCGCGACATGAAATTACCTTCCGCATAATAGATCACTTCATCTGAGTTTACATTGGAGTGATTGTATGGCGCAGGGATGGAGAGGGGATGGTAATCAAACATGCGCGGCACGAAAGAGCAGACTACGAAGTTGTGTCCCTGAAACGTCTGATGCGCAGGCGGCGGCTGATGGACTCGCCCGGTGATGGGTTCGAAGTCTTCGATGTTGAATATCCAGGGGTAGAGATAGCCATCCCAGCCGATAACATCAAAGGGATGATAATCCAATATGTGTTTGCTGAGTCTGTCGCGCACCTTGATGCGGACTTCAAATTCGCCGCGCTCCGTGTGAGTTTCCAAATCTTCAGGCAGGCGAATGTCCCGCTCAGAATACGGCGCATGTTCGAGCATTTGTCCGAACTCGTTTCGATAGCGCTTTGGCGCCGAAATCTGTGATGGATTTTCTATCGTAAAGAAGCGCGCTTCGCCATCGTCAAGGTGCATTTGCCATGTCGTTCCAAACGGGATCACGATGTAATCGCCTTTGCGGAATTTCAGATTCCCGAATTGTGACTTCAATGTCCCGCTTCCTTCATGTACCCACCAGGTTTCGTAAGCTTGTGCGTTGCGATAGAAATAATCCATGCTTTTGGATACATGCGCCACGCCGAGAATCACGTCCCGGTTTGCCAGCAGTGGAATGCGCGCGGAAACGGGATCCGTTCCCAGCGGCGCGTCTGCTGTGGCGAAAGCGCGGTGACGGATGGGACCAAACTCCACAGTCTCCGGCAGGCGCGAGCCGAGGTCTTCTGTATGTTTGACGCGCGGTGGGATGAAGTTGTGATACAGGATGGATTGAATGGATGAGAATCCTTCCAACCCCATCAATTCTTCGCGATAGAGTTCGCCGTTTGATTTCCTAAATTGTGTATGTCTCTTGTGGGGGATTTCTCCAAGTTTGTGATAGAAAGGCATGTTCACCTCTTTTGATTATGCTCCAGCCGCAGTCCTCGGCGGCGGGGACGCCGCCGAGCGCGACTTGGATTGATAACTCTTTTATGTGATTTCAGAAAATAACACGGTGCTCGCCAGGCGACGATTACGCGCGTGCTGCATAGCCGTGTCTGCTTGTTGCATGAGCGTGTTGCCGGATATAGGTTTGTTTGCAATTGCTGATGTCATCCCAATGTAGGCCGATAGTGTGAAAGATACCCTGTCGAAGGGTTGTGGGTTTCCCTTGAATAATTCTTCCAGGCGATCACAAGCAATGCGCCCGCCCTCATCGTCGGTGGATGGCAGTAATACTATAAACTCATTTCCTCTCTTACATGGAATATCCGTTTCACGTAATTGCAGGTTGAGAATGTTGATTGCAAACACCTCGGCGCTGTGTTGTGCTGGTGGGCTATCAGGATCAGCCTCAATTGCGATGTGAACGAGGGTCAAAGGTTGTTGATAACGGCGCGACCGGTTCACTTCATGATCCAACAGGGTTTTGAAGGATTCGGAGGAATATAACTCAATTTCATGTGTCAGAATATTATTCATGGCATGACTCCGTGATCACAGGCATCCTTTATGTTCAAGCCACCGAGCACGAACAGGGGTTATTGTTTTCCAACTGTATTTCTCAAAATTCCAATTTGCTCCACTTCCAATTCAAGGATATCGCCTTCTTTCAACCAGGGTCCCTGAAATTTCGTGAGTTCCAACAGGCATCCTGTTCCCACCGTGCCTGACCCAATTACATCACCGGGATACAACATCACAGAGTCAGACGCACGCGCGATGATCTCTCCGAACGACCAGTGCATATCCTTGAAATTACCTCTGGAGAATTCCACGCCGTTGACTCTCGCCGTCATGGATAGGTCATACACGCCCGGGCGGCCCGTCGCTTTATCGGCAATCGCTTCATGCGTGACGATGACCGGACCAAACGACGACGCGAAATCCTTAGCCTTCGCGGGGCCAAGTCCCACAACCATTTCCTTGCGTTGAACATCCCGCGCTGACCAATCGTTGAAGATCGTGTAGCCAAAGATATGAGCGGGTGCATCTTCAGGCTTGATATTCATTCCACGTTTGCCAATTACAGCTGCGATCTCCAATTCATAATCCATCGCTTGTGTGTAAAGTGGATATGGAATAACATCTTCATGTCCGAACACCGCATTTGGATTCGTGAAATAGAAGACCGGAAATTGATACCATTCTTCGGGCACTTCGCGTCCGCGATTCTTGTTCGCGGTTACAACGTGTTGTTCGAAGGCGTATCCATCACGTAAAGTAGCCGGTTTCAAGGGCGAAAGAAATTTGACCTCATCGATGGCAAGAGAATCTTTGGACGCCTTTTTCGCAGCTTTCTCCGCGCCAGCAGCCATGACTGCAAGCATGTCGGGATAGGGCAGGGTGTAGACTCGGTCCTCTTTAACGAGAGCAGGCTGGGACGTCGCGCGAAGCGTTGAGATGGTTGCGAATTTCATATGTATACTTTGATGTCATTGCTATGTCTTCGCGCTGAGCGGAGGTCTGAACGAAGCGTAGCGAAGTTGAAGACCGTAGACGAAGCGGAGATGATGGAAATTCTTCTCATTAAGTGCGCTTCGTCTGCACTCGCCTGTCGGCTCGTTCCGCTCAGCGCGAGGCTTTTCGCAATGACGATAATTTATAAATTCCCTCGCCGTTCCTGCTCCATCTCAATCGACTCAAACAAGGCTTTGAAGTTGCCTTTGCCGAATCCCTGCGAGCCGTGGCGCTGGATGACTTCGATGAACATCGTCGGGCGGTCCTGAATTGGGCGTGTGAAGATTTGCAGGAGATAACCTTCATCGTCGCGGTCCACGAGAATGCCGAGATCATGAATTGCCTTCATGTCTTCCTTGATCGTACCCACGCGATCTGGCAGGACTTCGTAATACGTATCAGGCACGCGCAGAAACTCAACACCGCGTGAGCGAAGTTTTTCGACCGTGGCAAGAATGTTACCGGTGATGATGGCGATGTGCTGGACGCCAGGGGTGAGATAGTAATCCAAATACTCTTCGATCTGACTCTTGCGACGTCCCTCTGCGGGTTCGTTGATCGGGAATTTGACGCGGCCATTTCCGTTCTGCATCACCTTGGACATCAGGGCGGAATATTCAGTGGAAATGTCCTTATCGTCGAAGTGCAGCAATTGACGGAAGCCCATCACCTGATGATAAAAGTTGACCCAGTGATTCATCTTGCCAAGCTGCACGTTGCCGACCACATGGTCAACCGCAGCAAGCCCGGTCCCCTCGGCTTCGTACTGAATAGGTCTGTAGGTTGGTGCAAAGCTGCCATGGTAATCTGCACGGTCCACGAAGACATGCAGCGTCTCACCGTATGTATAAATTGCAGAGGTGTAATAAAAGCCGTGGTCATCTTTTTCTTCCCGCGGAGCCCAGGCAGATTTTCCGCCGCGTGAGGTCGTTTCCTTCCACGCTTTTTCAACATCATCTACTTCCAGTGCGATCATTTTCACCCCGTCACCGTGCAGCAAATGATGAGCCGCAAGCGGGCTGGATGGAGTGTATGGCGCGGAAATAACAAACCGCGCCTGCCCCGATTCCAACACATACGAAGCAAAGTCGCGGTTGCCAGTCTCAAGCCCTGAATAGGCAATGGGCTTGAAACCGAATGCCTTCCACCAGTAATACATGGCGTGTTTGGCGTTGCCTACGTAGAAGTGAATATGGTCAATGGATTTGATTTGGAGGAAATCCGCCTCTTCGGTGATTGGGCGGGATTCGGTCTTTGAAACTGTAGTAGCCATTTAGCCTCCTTTGAAGAAGTAATAAGTATCAGGTGTCTGAAATGATTGTACGACAAAGAATGTCTGAGTGCAAATAAGAAATTACGTCATGAATCCTTGGTGGTCAAGCTGATGGACCCTTCCTATCATGGCTTTCTCGAGATCGGGAATTTCTTAACGCGAACACTTGCGCCTGCGCGCAGTGCAGGTGTTCGCGTTCCAAATGGGCTTAATTGTCGAGCGACCTTGAGAAAACCATACCCCTCTCATTTAGCTAACTATTAATGCTTAACTCACTTACGGGATAATTGATCACTCAGAAACAAGTAGTTGTAAAGTTCCTTCATTTTACTCTCGCCACTTTTCCGTTCGTCATTTCTTGCAGATCGCGCGTTTTCAATTCAAAGATCGCATTCGGCGTTCCAGCCGCAGACCAGATGGTTTCATATTGTAGGAAATCTTCATCGACATATGTCTCCATCTTTTGAGTGTGACCAATAGGAGGCACACCTCCGATCGCGAAGCCGGTCACTGTTCGCACGAAATCAGCATCCGCGCGGCTGATGGCTTCTCCTGCGTACTCGCTGATGCGTTTCTCGTCCACGCGGTTCGCGCCGCTTGTCAAAACAAGGATCGGTTTCCCCGAATCCTTCCCCTTGAAAATCAACGACTTCACGATCTGACCCAGTTCACATCCCGCGCGCTCGGCTGCCTCCTGCGCGGTACGCGTGGATTCGGCGTGTTCGATCACAGTGTAATCGTAGCCGAGTGACTTGAGTAAATCTTGAAATTTTTGTGCTGATGAGGAAAGTGTTGACATCCACCAATTATAAAATATTATGTCATTGCGAGGAGGAGCCGCTGGTCGAGTAGCCCTGAGCCGCCGCATTGAGCCTGTCGAAATGGTTCGTTGCGACACTTGCACCGCACTGCGTTCGGTGCAGTGCAGGTGAGGGCATATCGAGACCAAGGCGACGAGGCAATCTACATATAAGCAAGTTGCTTTGTTGCATGCGCTTCGTCTGCGGTCTTCGCCTTCGCCACGCTTCGCTCAGACCTCCGCTCAGCGCGAAAGTTAGCTTTCATTTTTTACGCTTATATTTAATCTCCCACAGTGCACGCCAGGTTGTACCACCGTCATCGGAGCGTTCCCAGTTCCAGTCAAATTGATTCTCTTGAATGTTGTACCAAACCATTCTTTGTTTACACGCCTCTCCTCGAACAATCGCGTCGTGCGCAAGGATCATTTTTCCATCTTCGAACTTGCCAGTGAAATCAAGATACGTGCCGTTGTTATCCACCCAGGTCTGGCACCAAAGATTGCGTTCGGGGTCATAGGACGAAACACTCATACCCTTCAAGTCAGGTGCAGAAAAATTCTCTTGAATGATCTTATCATTCATAATGCGCAGGATGTGATTGGTCCCTTTTCCATCTTCTCCCCAGGTCACATTCCATTCGCCGAGCCAGAAATCGAATTGATTTTCAGCGTTCATGTTTTCTCTCATTCCTTTGTGGGTTTTTATTTTAAGGCTTCACTTGCCACTTGCCATCAATCTTCTGTAGTTCCAGGCTGCTAACAACTGGCGGTTCCATCGTGACTTGTGCGGTTGCCTGGTCACTTTGAAGATTCAGGGATAAAACTTCATAACTTGCATCCTCCAGCGCTAAAGCAATATCAAGATAGTCTTTTGCCAGTGGATCTTCAAAATTACCAGTCGATATGATGTCACTGAGAATCTTGATCAAGCCCTCTGCCTTAGCGTAATCTCTGTCAATAATGGCTTGTTGCCCATTCGCTATGATGAGCTCAACAGCAACATTTGTCGCTGCGTTTGCCTCACGGATCACTGCAGGCAGGTATTCCGGGCGCGCGGCTGCATCGGCGGCTTTCGCAAGGATAAAGTGGGGCGGCGGAGCATAAGTATCCTGATACTCACGTCGCAGGTCCTGAAGTTCAATAGTCAAGCGTAAATCTTGCAGTTGTTCCCCTGGTTCTTGAATTTCAAGCCAGGCTTGAAAATCCTGATCGAAATCTTTCAGTGAAACCCCGAACGTCGCTTGGAGGGCCGCCTCCAACGACCTGGGCTGATCATCTTCGGGATTTTCGTCAGCTGCGAGGAATTCCCAAAGTTTTTCTGAACCATACGTCTCAACAATGTAGGTTAGCACGGCAGCAGGATGCAAGTAACCTAATTCATGTTGTTCTAAAAATTGCCCAACAGGCACATAATGTCCAAGATCATATAACGCTGCGCCGCGCTGTGCCAGGGGTTCGGGTTTGTAGTGACCACCCGCGACATAAACTGCCAGACCCTCGTAATTGAAATTGATTCCGTCACCAGCCGTTTCCAGTCCAATGCCAGCAGCATGGGTAAATTCGTGACGCGCCAGAGTCTCCAAACCTTCGGCTCCTATTGTTGGTCCGTAATAGCGATCGGTGTAGGATATGACCAACTCGCCTTGGCCGCCAAACCCACCGTTTCCCCAAATGCGATCAATAATGTAAACATCCAATTTAGGGTCGATTCTTTCCCCGGTAATCGTCGCAAAATCCTCAGCGGCTTGTTGGAAGTGTTCAGCAATGAATTCAATATCCCGCGCCGCGGCAGTTTCTAAGATGTAATGCAGTACACAACAAGCTATTTCTTTAGCCATCCATGATGCGCGGGTTTCATGTGCCGGTCGTTGATCTGCTGGTAATACATCGAATGAGTAAGTTTCGTTGAGATCTCCTTCTGCTGTCCTAAATCTCAGCGTATGTCGTCCGGTAAGATTTGTAGTGTCGAGCGCAAGAGGCAGAAGCAGGTTAATGAAATTCGATGTGGCGGAAACTTCAGTTGCCTCCATATCGTCGAGAGTCATCAAGACGGTTACGCCAGATTCGTCAAAGCTGCCATCCGTTTGAATTTCGAAAGTCAGCACATCTCCAGCGTAATGTTCGGGACCAGGATGGGCACGTACTGCCCCCGCAGGAATGAGTTGCGTTGTGTCATCGTTTGGCGAAGAGGGAGATGGTGTTGGAGGCTGTAGAGTCGCTTCAGGAAGTGGCGTTGAAAGATTTGCCGTTGCAGTACTGGTTGGCTTTGGCGGAGTGGGAGTCGGAGCAGCGAGTGTACGTGCGGGTGTGCAGGAATTTAATGCCATCGCAAGAGATACCATGAGACAGAACAAAAGCCGCGCTGGAACATCCCAGTTTACGTGAAATGGATCTGAGTATGAGTGTATACTTGTTTTTGGAAATCCGAGTTGGAGACCGAATTGGTTTTTGGAATTACTTTCCATACTGTCTCTATAAACCAAAAAATATGCAGCCGCGTAAGGCGACACCGCGAAGCGTGTCGCCTTTACTGTCTGCCTTGATGGTAACTTATAATCTATCACAATCTCAAGCTGATCGTGCTACACTTGGGAACTGTTTTTGGAGGATTATGTCTGACCAGCAAAGAAAAATCTATCAATCTGAGGGTGATCGCTATGAAGCGCTGATTTCACGTGAAGATTATCAGGGAAACATCCCGCGCGCGATTGATGAAATTGTCAGTGTGGATGGCTTGGACGTTCTCGATCTCGGTGCGGGGACGGGACGTTTGACTCTCATGCTTGCGCCGCGCGTGAAGTCCATTCGCGCGTTTGACGCGTCTGCTGAGATGCTGCGGGTTTGCCGCGAGCGATTGATGGTAAGTGGACTCTCCAACTGGCAGGTGGATGTGGCGGATCATCGGCAGTTGCCTGTTGAGGATCATTCGGTCGATCTGGTCGTCTCGGGCTGGAGCGTAAGTTACCTCGCAGTGTGGAATCCTGACTCATGGAGAAGAGAATTGGAAAAATGGTTGGGCGAAATGAAACGCGTCTTAAACGGAGGCAGTTTCATCATCCTGTTTGAATCGCTTGGTACAGGGAATGATTCGCCAATTCAGTTAGATCATCTCAAAGATTATTATCCCTGGCTGGAAGAAGTCGGATTTCAAAGCAAATGGATTCGTACAGATTACAAATTTGAATCCATTGAAGAAGCTGAAGAGTTATCACGCTTTTTCTTTGGTAATGAGTTGGGCGATAAAGTGCGGAAAAATAATTGGATTATTTTGCCTGAATGTACTGGCGTGTGGTGGAAAAAAATTTCAGTAAATCACGATTTCAATGTCACTCTGAGCGAGCGCTCGTTGCGAGCGAAGAGTCTCGGCTGAAATTACAAGAGATTCTTCGTCGCCAGAA
>JAKEFL010000158.1 GCA_022616105.1 Anaerolineae bacterium
ATAGTTTGGTAGTTGCATAGTTTGGTAGTACGGTAGTTTGATAGTTAAATAGTGGAATAGTGAGATAGTTAAGTGGTTAATGGGCTGATTTGCCTGGAGGATTCTTTTTAGATGGTGATGACTTCCTCAAATAAGAGATCATGCCGTTAATTAGCCGTTTAGTTTCAGTCGCCAGGCTATAAGCCATATTCAGGTCATCGTTGTTAATGTACTTACGGTCAAGGGCCAAATAAAGTTCAGATTGCACTTCACTGGCAGAACGCCTAGACATCTTACGAAAGCGAATGAACTCTGGATTTGAACCAGAATCAAACCCCTCAGCAATATTGTGCATTACAGATCCCGCCGAATCGTTGATCTGGTCGCGGAGGCGAAAATCCTTAGAGAAACCAACACGAAGGGTCAATTCATAAATTTGATTGGCAAGTTGGCGCCCTTTCTGCCAGCTTTGTAAATCCTCAAAACGCTCGATCTTAGCCATCTTAACCTCTCCTTATTTTAATAAATGGGTAGCTACTTGACCAAAACCAAGAAACTACCCAACTACATAACCATGTAACTACAGAACTATGCAACTATCCACGTTCCCGTTTCACCTTTGAGAGCACGCCCGATATTTTCTGGGTTGGTGATCAGCGCGTGCTTGCCTCCATTTTCGAGATACCAGATCGCAGCCTGGATCTTTGGCGCCATCGAACCTTTTGCAAAATGTATGCCTTCTTCGAGATATGCTTTTGCTTCGGCAAGCGTCATTTTATCCAGCCATTTCTGGTCGGGCTTGCCAAAATTGATGGCAACTTTTTCGACCGCGGTGGCAATCAGGAACATATCAGCTTTGAGCGAACGTGCCAGAAGGGATGAAGCAAAATCTTTATCAATGACTGCTGCAGTCCCGCGCAATTCACCACTTCCTGAATCCACAACTGGGATTCCACCGCCGCCTACTGTAATCACGGTTTGACCCGCGTCAAGCAGCAATTTGACCGAATCAAACTCGATGATTTCTTTCGGCAATGGAGACGGGACGACTCTTCTCCAGCCGCGGCCTGCATCCTCGACGACAGACCACTCCATCTCCTTTTCGCGTTTCTTTGCCTCGCCTTCGTCCATGAAACTACCGATTGGCTTGGTCGGCTTTTGAAAGGCTGGATCATTTTGATCCACGAGTACTTGAGTCACAACTGTACAAGCCTTCTTATCAATTCCGCGCTTAAAGAATTCGTTGCGCAATGCCTGCTGCAATTCATAACCGATTGCGCCCTGCGAGTCCGCGCCGCACACATCCAACGGGACTTCATGCATCCCTTCCACCTTCGCGGCAATCTCAGAACGGCGCAGGATGAATCCGACTTGAGGGCCGTTTCCGTGACCGATCGCTAAATCCCAGCCGGCTTCGATCATATCCACAAGATGCATGGCTGTTTCGCGCAAGGCTGCCATCTGGCTTTCGACTGTTACCCTTTTATCATCCTTGATTAAGGAGTTGCCGCCGATCGCGACGACAGCGAGTTTGTTTGTCATATAAACACTCCATAGCGTCATTGCGAGGGCGGTGCTAGTTCGCCCGAAGCAATCCCCGTCACAGTGTTGGACGCTGCGCGGCTTCGTTGGGCTGGGTTTCGATACGTCCTTCGCAACAACCGCTCAGGACTACTCAACCACCAGCCCTCCTCGCAATGACGAAATAAAACTACGACATGGTAAGAGCCATCACAGCCTTCTGCGCGTGGAGGCGATTCTCAGCTTCATCGTAAACTACAGAATGCCTGCCATCGATCACACCATCTGTCACTTCGAGGCCGCGGTCCGCCGGGAGGCAGTGCATATAAATTGAATCTTCCTTCGTGAGATCCATGCGACGTTCATCGGTGATCCATGATTTGTATTTGTCAATCAGTGCTTTACCTTCCTCTTTGCCAGTTGTCGTCAGCAAGGGACCCCAGGATTTGGGATATACAACATCCGCATCTTTGAAAGCTTCGTCCATGTTGTCAGTCACATCAAAGCCGACACCATATTTCTTCGCGTTATCCTGGGCTTGCTGCATAATATCTGGCATTAACTTGAACTCAGATGGATGCGCCAACACCACGTCACAACCAAAGCGGGTCATTTGGAGAATCAGGGATTGGGGAACAGAGATCGGTTTGCTGTATGAAGCCGCGTACGCCCATGAGACCACAACCTTCTTGCGCCTGAGGTCGCGTCCCTTCTTTTCGATGACCGTCATAATATCCGCGAGACACTGAAAGGGATGATACAGATCGCATTGCATATTGAGAATCGGCACGCGGCTGGCTTGGGCAACATCGTTAATATATTGATTGCCAAACTGCCAGTCACACTGACGGATGGCGATGCCATCGAAATAACGTCCGAAAATTTCACCGATCTCTTTGGCAGTGTCACCGTGTGAGATCTGTGTCGTCTCGCTATCAATGAACGCGGCATGACCGCCCAATTGCGCCATACCCGCCTCGAACGATCCGCGTGTGCGCGTGGATGTGAAAAAGAATAACATTGCCAACACTTTGTCACGCAATAGTGCATGGGGTTCTCCCAATGCGCGCTTTCGTTTCAAATCCCATGCTACGTCTAGTACTGTTTCGACTTCCTCTTTCGTGAAGTCCAGGTCGCCAATAAAATCGCGGCCTCTAAAGTTGGTCTGCATTATTTTGTCTCCTTGTTTTTATTCCTACTTCATGTGGTGGTCGAGTAGAGCCGTGTCTTTCGGCTCGTATCGAGACCACATTTTGAAATTGCAATTTACTTGCTATTGGTGGTTTCGATACGCCCTCACTCCGTTCGGGCTACTCAACCACCGAGAACAATTGATTATATTGAGACTCTCAATATTTCGGCATTTACAAATTTGTCATCCTCCCAAAACAGACGAACACCTTCACAGTATTCAAAATGCGAACCCCAGGAAAAATGATCTGCCTGCGGCAAGCAGGCTACAGCACTCATTTCCAAAACGCCGCCATGATTGATGACAAGCGCGGCGCGTCTGTCTGCAAGATAGTTAGCGAGCTTAGTGTATATAGCAACAAGTTGATTTGCGTATTTCGCAGCGGCTCCTCCTGTGCTGACAACCTCAGCATACCCTGCAAGAGACAGGGGCCACGGAGCTTCGCTTTCCACGCCATTGCCATAAGTGCTCATCAATTCATTTTGTTCATCCACAGCAAAGCCCATCGCAATGGCAGTTTCAAAGGCGCGTGGCAGAGTTGATGTGACGACACGATCAAATGGACCCAGGTTTTGTCCTACAAGGCGCGCGAGTGTTACACCTTGTTGTGAGAGATGGTCGCCAGGCTTTTGACGGATGCTATGTCTTCTAATTTCTATGGTTTTCATGAATTGATGCTTTCGTAAAGTTCATTGAACTTCTTGAGCATTTCGGGGTTTTCCAACGCTTCAGACAATTGACTCAGCCACTGGCGGATGTAGTTAACATCCAATTTACCGCGCTGACGCGCGAGAATGCCTTCAACATCCTGCAAATCGGTTCCACGACTGGCAATCATCTTATGAATAATCAGGTCCTCTGCTGTACATATGCGCGCCAATACTCCTTCGATCTCCATTTCCGCTGACCGGTCAATTGCCATTTTTTCGTAATCAAAGATGCTGACAAGGAAATCAGCCGCCACGTCAGGCAATGCCCAGATATGAATAACGTGCGGGCTGAGTTTGTGGGCTGGGATATTCGTTGGGCGTGCAGGAAAATGCTCAAGGACCATTGTTCGGAATACCGAAAGTGGTGTATCAATGCTGACCTTGAAATCCGCATCATGCGTGGCGCGCGGTTCCCCCAAATCGAATTCGCTACGCCGCCTATAATCATATAAGGTATTCCATGTTCATACAGGAAAGCAATAACATGTTTAAGAGCCCTCGGATCAGGTAACATGTCCCAGCCTCTCTGCTAAAAGTTTCCATTTGGTAATGAGCGAAGCCCGATCCCTGGCACGTAATTCATGAAGTTCATGCGGCTCATCGGACGAGCCAGAGATTGCAATCATAAATCTACATAACTCAAAATATGTTTTCAAACTTTGTTCAATGGTCATGGTGGGTAAACGCTCCTTCATCTCTTCCCGCTCCATCGCATTAATTTTTTCATATTCAGCCTTCCAGGCTTTGGCAGATTCTTTCGTAATTTTCATTTTCGCCTTTTTTATTGTAGTATACAGGGAAACAAGTATACAGGTATACACGTGTCTACCTGTGTACGTATATACTTGTATACATGTGTCTCGTGTCTACTTAATCAGACTCGGCAAGATCGCATAAAACTCAGTTGCCTTCACCATATCTTCCAGAGAGACGCTATCATTCACAGTATGCGCGGTCTCTTCATCACCCGGACCAAAGCCTATCGAAGGGATTCCAGCTTTGCCTGCCCAATAGATGCCGTTCGTGGAGAAGTTCCACTTGCCGCTTGGAGCTGGAGGCAAACCGATTTGTTCACGCGCCAGCTGTCCCGCCTGAACGAGCGGATGGTCCTCCTCCAATGCCCAGGCTGGAAAATATTTATCCACGGGGAAAACAAAACCAGTATAGGAAGGCTGATCGTAAAAGAGCTCTTCGAGTTTGACGGTGTCTTTATATTCATCGGGAATCAACGCTTCGACCTGTGCCCGAACCTGTTCCTTGGTTTCCCCAAACGTGATCCTACGATCGATAAAGATGACAGCCGCATCAGGCACGGCATTGATTGATGGTGTCTGAACGAGCATATCACTAACAGTGATCTTGCCATGACCCAAAAATTCGTGATCACCGAGCTGCGGTTCCAGGTCGCGGACGCCGGAAATAACGGGAAGCAGTTTATAGATGGCATTATCACCGAGATGGTTCGATGCTGCATGGGCAGACCTACCTTTAGATGTGACACTCATTTCAAGCCTGCCTTTGTGCCCACGATAGACCTGCATCTTTGTCGGCTCACCGATAACGACAAAGTCAGGTTTGACCTTCGGATCCACTTCCACAAATGTATTGGGTGCGATGCCGTCACACCATTCTTCCATGTTGCCAAAGTAATACGCGGTCCATCCATCGAGTAAACCGAGTTCACGTGCCATCGCGAGGCCATAAATCATTCCAGGCGTGGAGCCTTTCTCATCGCATGCACCGCGCGCATAGAGAATTCCATCCTCGATTTTGCCTTTGAACGGATCCCACTTCCATTCCGAAGGGTCGCCTACACCAACAGTATCAATGTGTGAATCATAGACAATGACCCGCTGACCATTACCAATACGACCAATTGTATTTCCCATTTTGTCGAAGCGTACCTCGTCGAAGCCAAGTTTTTTCATCTCGGCTTGCACGCGCTCACCCACTGGACCGATTTTCGAATTCATGCTTGGAATCTCGCAAATCTCCAGCATGAATTGAATCATTTCTTCACGCGAATTATTGACACGCTTTTGTATTTCACCTAAGTTATCTGTCATGATTGCTCCATTTTTATCTGCCGCTGAGTCGCAGAGACGCAGAGATTTTTATTTCTTGTCGCCATTCACTTGGTTGTTCTGCGATAGGATAAAGCGTTTTATTCCATCCTTTACTAGACGAGAGTTGAAATTGATAAGCAGACCAACACGCTTGTTGGTTATTCTGAGATAGGTCAACACCTGCGCTTCAAATACAGGATCAAACCGTTCCACACTCTTAATTTCAACAATAACCATGTTGTTGATCAACATATCAGGCTTATATTCACCAATGGCTTTGCCTCGATACAAAACAGGCACCTTAAATTGTCTCAGCACGTGTAGCCCGTCGAATTTACATTCGACATCCATCGCCTCTTCATAAACTTCTTCCAACAGCCCGGGACCAAGTTCACGATGCACCGCAATCGCGCATTTGATAATTCTTTCAGTGATTGCGTTTTCAGGCATATCCATTGGAACATGTTTTACAGGGAAATTCATTCCGCTCAATTCATCCTCTTTCTTGAAAACAAAATCTCTCAGCGTCTCCGCGTCTCTGTGGCAATACTACCCATTGCCCACGCGGCGGTTAACGTGGAAATGGAAATAGCCGGGAATAAAGTAACTGTGGGAATAATCCACCACTTTGCCACTCGTATCACACAACTGTGAGACGAACTGCAGCAACACATCATCGCGTTGGATTTCGAGCGGTTTTGCCACATCGGCAGGCGCGTTCGTTGCGCTGATCGCGGCGCGGGAGAGTCCAAGCTTGTCGCCGCGCGTGATTAAAAAGTCCAGCACGGAACCGCTAAATTCAGTTGACAAATCACTGGGCTTGAGGATCGTTTCAGGCAGGGTATCAATCAAATACGCGGCGGGGCGTCCATCGGCACGCATTACGCGTCGAACGCGCGTGAGATACGTTCCTTCCGGGACATCCAAACCTGTTGCCGTCTCTTTATCCGCTTGCACTTGCTCGATGTGCAAGTCACTGACCTTGATCTCCAGATTCATACGCCGCGCCATCGTATCAAGACTCTCCAGCACTTCGAGTCCCGCGTCGATCACGGGGACATTTCCCACGACGTACGTTCCTGAGCCCTGACGCCTGCGAATCAGACCTTGCGTTTCAAACGTGCGCATGGCTTCACGCAACGTGGCGCGCGAGACGCCCAGTTGTTTTGCAAGTTCAGGTTCCGACGTCAAGCGCTGACCGGCAGGTGTGCTCGCAATCAACGCGGCGAGATCTGCCTGCAAACGTTGAAAAGGAAAATTAGCCATCATCCCTCCAGTACTGGAATAAAATCAAATTTGGTCACATCCACGAGACCTTTATCTGAGATTCGCAACTCGGGAATTACCACAAGCGCGAGCAGCGACAATTGCATGTTCGGATTGTTCAACTTACATCCGCATGACTTAAAACCCTTCAGGATTGTTTCCGCTTTCTTCGCGACCACATCCGCTTTTTCATTTGACATCAAGCCTGCGATCTTTAACTCAACCTGACCAATGACCTTGCCATTCTTGACAACAACCTGACCTCCTCCGCTGCGCGCGAGACTGTTGCCTGCCACCGCCATGGATTCTTCATCCGTCCCGACGACGATCATGTGGTGGCTGTCGTGTGCCACGGTAGATGCGATTGCACATTTCGCTGTAAAGCCAAACCCGCTGACGAGTCCCATCGTGATGCCGCCTGTCCCTTTGTGGCGTTCGACGAGCGCGATCTTGGCGAGGTCGCGTTTTATATCCACTTTGATTTCGCCATCATTCGGTCGAACCTCGAAGGTCAAATGTCTGGTTGGGGCTTGGTTTTCGATGATGCCGATGACGTTTGCCTTCACATTTTCCCTCACCCCTGGCCCTCCCTCCGCTTCGCTACGGGATGCTTCGCGATCTCCCTTAGGGAGAGGGGAATATAGCACGAAATCTTTTGCCTTCAATTTTCTTTTCAAGTGAACTGAGTTCGTTGCCCAGGAGGGATAGGTGAACTTTGGCAATTCAACTTTCCACTTTCCGCCTTCAGCAATGACCTGTCCCTTTGCAATGACCATATCCGCTTTGAAATCCAATAAGTCTTTCACCAGCACCACATCTGCCCAGCGACCGGGGGCGATCATACCCATTTCCCTGCTCACTCCGAAATGTTCGGCGGTGTTGATCGTCATCAGTTGAATCGCAGCAATGGGATTAAGTCCCTGTTCAATCACATGACGTAGCACGCGATCCATGTGCCCATCATGTGCAAGCGTTTGGGCATGTGAGTCGTCAGTGACGAGGATGAAGTGGCGCGGGTCCAATCCATGCTGTGTAATCGCGCCGATCTGTGAAGCGACATCGAACCACGCAGAACCATAACGCAGCATTGCCTTCATGCCCTGACGCACACGCTTCACCGCATCCTCGAGGCGTGTCCCTTCGTGATCATCTTCCGCGCCGCCCGCGACATATCCATGAAATGGGATTCCGAGGTCTGGTGAGGCGTAATGTCCGCCGATGGTTTTATTGTGCGCGTGAGTTATCGACATTTCATCCAGCATATTCTGATCACCCATGAATACGCCGGGGAAGTTCATCATCTCGCCCAGGCCGATGATGCCTTTCCACTTCATCGCTTTCGCTACTTCTTTCGGTCCAATCGACGCGCCGGGTGTTTCCAGCCCAGGAGCAGAGGGAACACAGGAAGGCATCTCCACCCAAACGTGGATGGGCTGCTTCTGCGCTTCATCCACCATCAGCTTCACGCCTTTGAGTCCAAACACATTGGCAATTTCATGCGGGTCAATGAACATGCCGGTCGTGCCGCGCACCACTACAGCGCGGACAAATTCAGTGACCGTGACCATCCCCGATTCGACGTGCATGTGTCCGTCCAAGAGTCCAGGCACAAGATAGCGCCCCATCGCATCGATGACTTCCGTCTTTTTGCCAATCGTGTGACTTGCGTCTTCGCCTACGTATGCGATGTGACCATTTTTGATGGCGATATCTGAAGCGGGGATCACCTCGCCAGATTGGACAGACACCCAGTTGCCGTTGAGGATGACCAGGTCCGCAGGGACGCGCCCCATGGCCGCATCTACAAGGGAGCGAGTTAGTTTTGTGGATGAAGACATGGTTTCTCCATTTCCACTTCTATTGTGTCAAAACGACTATTTCACCCATGATATTTGCCTTTCACCCAGGGAACCTCCTGCATGGGTTTGATCGTGACTTCCGCGCCACCTACAAAGCCCAAGACTTCAGTGTAGTTTTGTTCGACTGGCTTGATCGCATCCACGAAGAGAGCTGTACCGGGTTCCCAGATTCGAAAGTGGTTCCGCTGACGTTGAACCTGATCCCAGGTGGAAACATCGGGGTGATTCAATTCAATATAACGCGCGGTGATGCGTTCCTCCCAGATCGTCTCATCAGATACAAAAGTGTAAATCGGACGAAAACGCGCCTGATGTTCGCGAGCAATTGCTTGAGCATGATAACGGTCCGTGTTCATAAAGACCGAGTCAACGATCACGTCGATGCCCAGTTCCAATTGTGCCTTAGCAAGACCGAGCAGGATTTCGATACGTGAATCCCAAAAGTCCATGCCAGCATTTTCCGGAACGTCGCCGACGACATCGTCAATGCACAAAAGCGGCCAGCGCAGTTCGCGCGCCAGTCTATTTGCGAGGGTGGATTTGCCTGTCCCGGGCAAGCCAGAAAATATGACCAAGGTATTCATGCGTTACCCGCCAGGACAGCAAAGAGGAGCAGGATGATGGACAGAAAGTATGGAATCGCTAACAGCCAGGCGATCATCTCACGTCCGCGGTTCATGGCGAAGCCGGAGGAAAAGAGAAGCAACGGCAAAAGGAAGGCTGGTGAGCGAATCAACGGAAAGCCGCTCAAATACCATGAAAACGG